>BAXC01000009.1 GCA_001310375.1 Bacillus sp. JCM 19041
GTCATCCGTTTTAATGAAGTCAGCAGACACCCACCCTGTATGAGAGCCAGCTTTGACTTGATACCAATTGCCGTCTTTTTTAAGAAGTTCGAGCTTTTGTCCAACAGGCAAGGTTGTGACAATCCGATGGTTTGTGCCAGCGCCAGTACGTAAGTTTAAACGAGCAGTGGTCGTGGCAGTACCAATAGAAGGATTTTGTTCAGCCTGGTCATTGTCAGATGTAATTGTGATGTAGTCGGCAGAAACCCAGCCGGTTTGAAAACCAGTTTTGACTTGATACCAGTTACCTTCTTTTTTTAGAATTTGCACAGTTTGTCCCAAAGATAGGGTTGTCCGAATTGAACTAGATGTATTCGGTTGACTACGCAAATTCAACCGAGCAGTTGTTTTCCCTTCGGCAATAGGCTTTTGGGAACCTTCTTCAACTTGATCCTCACTTGCAGGGTCCAATTTTAAATAATCTGCAGAGACAAAGCCAGTAATTGATCCCGATTTGATCTGATACCAATTACCTTGCTTGGCAAGTAACTCAACCTTGGTATTTGGATTTAGAGTTGTGATCACTGAATGAGTTTGTCCCGGACCAGTGCGTACATTTAAACGAGCAGTCGTTGTCCCATATGTATTTGCGGGAAGTTGTTCCAGCTGGTCATTTTCTACTGGTTTACCTGAAGGTTGATTCTTGTAAACTGGCACATCAAACGATAGCTGATAATCATTAACTAAGCTATAAAGGTTAGACATATGATGTGTTTGTTTAACAGCCCACCCTACGTCAGTTGCGTATTGGTAAGTAGCTGGATTAGCTGGGTTCCATCGCATTTTATAAAGAGTGTTCTGCCCACGAGACATATAACTGTTGGAAACAAATTTTGCGCCTCCAATAATTGCATCTTCAGGAGTAAACCAACCTTGATTATAGGCGTATTGAGCCCCCATACGCACGGCATCACCATCAAATGCACCGATGCCATACATGTTATAAACCGTTTTCCCATTTACCTGAACGCCTTGGGCAAGGCTAGATGTACCGTTTCCAGTTTCTAATAAAGCATGAGAAATTAAGTAAATCTCGTTTACGCCATATAACTTACTAGCAGAAATGAAGGCTTGTCCTTGTCCTGATAAAGTACCTTTTCCAGATAGAAGCTGATTATTGATCGTACTTGCTCCAAGCCCAGCGCTTGATTGTAAATCCAAGAATTGCAAATAAGAAGGAGTACCTTGGGAAAAATTTGTTGGATTCATATAATAGGCAACATCTGAACGACTGGCATTTTGCCATCGCCCGTTCTTATCCGTTTGAGGAGGAGCGGATGAGTTCATTTGACGGTTAACAGCTGAATCAAACGACAGGTCGTATTGTGTTTCCTTTACGACAACTGAACTAGCGTATGCAGATTGAAGTGGAAAAGCTGAAGCGATAATTGTAAGTGCTGAAGCAGAGCCTCCAGCAATCAAAAGTTTCTTTTGTATGGGAAACACCTCCAAATAGTAAAATCCTCTCAATTACTAGTATCGAACAACTAGATTCATAATTTAATAGGTTTAAGACATTTTCTCATATTCAGTAGTGAAAATACAACTTTTATACGCAAAAACCCCAATTTTCGCCATTGGGGGTTTTACTTATTGTTGAACAGTTGTTGATGGATTATCATTTATTTCAAGATGGTCTTTTAAAGTATTTTGTAACTCGATTAATTCGGTTTCAATAATATCTTCATACCAAATGCTATTTCCATTAATATCAGGACGACGAGTGCCAGAGGTCTGAAGTTGGTTCCTGTCGATTGAATTAATCGATGAAGCATAACCGTGAAGGGAAACAATGTTACCAAAGGTTAAATCCATTTGAATGTTGTTTCCAACGGCATTAAAGACATCGTTAAAACGTGTGATGCTAGAAAAAGAAGCGGCACGATTAATAATGGCTTCAATTACTTGCTGTTGTCGGATACCGCGTCCTTTGTCACCGCCGCCAGCAGCTGATTTTCTTTCTCTAGCATAAGCTAAAGCTTTTTCGCCACCCATTTTTGTTGGTCCTTCTGTAAAAGTAAAATCAACATCACGGCTTTTCTCTTTAAAATCAAACTCATACGTAACATCAACTTCTATTCCTTCAAGAGCATCAATTACTTCAACTAAACCATCGAATCGGACTAATGCATAATGATCGATAGGAATATCGAGCAAGTTTTCGACCGTGTCGATTGTCATATCAATTCCGCCGAAAGCGTGGGCATGATTAATTTTATCGTAATAACCGCCCCCTCGATAACCAATTATTTCTGTATACGTATCACGAGGGATGCTAGTGAGCATAATGGAACGTTCGTCTTTATTAAACGTCGCTACCAGCATTGTATCTGTTCGCTCGACCCCATCTCCTTCACGAAAGTCGCTACCAAGTAACAGCATCGAAAAATTATCTTTTCCGACATCGACAGGCTCTACTCGCAGGTCAGACTTATTTCCACGATCAAGTCCTTGGAAAGATCCAGATGCCGTTTCATCCAATTGATTTAATATATACCATGCACCAGTTCCGATGGCTAATAGTGCAATGAGCGCAGTGATTAATGTAACTTTTAAGATTAATCTCGTTCGTCTTTTTTTTGCGGCGACGTTTTCTAGATTCTTCCTTCATACGCCTATCCCTCATTTCACAATAGATAAAATAGTAAGCATAAATTGACATAACTAAGTAGTTCAACTTCGAATTATATCATATATTCATTGAAAAGATAGAGGTTATGATTTGAAAAACTATGTTACAAGTTCTCACATAGAAATTGTTATTCCCTTAGAAAAGCTACAGATATAGTATGTAGGATGTATAGAAAACATTAATATAAAAAAACCTTAATCACATAGATAAGTGTTGCTTTGAATCGTACTATTCAATTTTATAATGAAAATAAGCAGTGTTTGTAACAATAGTACCACTTTAGAAGAGCGTTTAATTACAATACTTTTCTGAAGAAGGTTGCGTTTTTAAAGTTGATACGCTAATAATTAATGTACGTAATCATTATGTCATGATAACGTAATTGAATAAAAATAATTTGAAATTTCTAACCGTTCATTACATAAGTTAAGAGATTTATCAAAACTTTTTGTTGCTTTCTGAAAATGATTCTTTTATACTAGCAATATATTTTACGAAATTAACAGTTAATTCGATTATTGTTACTAGATTCGTAATACAGAATTGTGACCCTGTTGGGAAATAAGAGAGTGATAAGATGAAGAAATTAGATGAATTGGATTTTTTAATCTTAGATATTTTTCGAAAAGACGGAAAATATTCTTACAGTGAAGTAGCACGAAACCTCAATGTGAGTGAAGGAACAGTTCGGCAACGTACGAAAAAAATGCGTACAAATCAAGTGTTTGATTTCATGATCTGCATTAATCCCGAAAAAGTTGGTCTATCTGTAAAAGCGATTATTAGTTTGAATACAAAGTTGGGAAAACAGGATCAAGTAGGAAAGTGGTTAGCCTCTTTCAATGAGATTCACGAAGTCTCATCGTTTTCTGGCTATCATGATTTAATTATTCAAGCATATTTTAAAGATAATGAAGCACTTGTACAATTCGTGAATAACGAATTGGCGCGTTCGGATGGCATCGCTGCAATCGACGTAAGTATCCAATTAATGGAGTATAAGAATTCTTTTTCTTATTTATTATCTAATAAGAGCGATAAATCAATCACTTGAGAAGTTAGGTGGGCATTATGGAAGATAAAAAACTACTTCAAATTGAAAATTTAAAAACATCGTTTCGAGTAAAAGATGATTATTATGCGGCAGTTGATGGTGTAACACTTAGTGTTAATAAGAATGAAGTATTGGGTATAGTTGGGGAGTCTGGATCTGGAAAAAGTGCACTAGCGTTTTCAATAATGCGGCTTCACCCTAAGATGAATTCAAAGATCGAAGGGCATATCCATTATAAAGATCAAGATTTGGCGCATTTACCAGAAGTGAAGATGCAAAAATTACGCGGAAGTGAATTAGGGATGATTTTCCAAGATCCAATGTCAGCATTAAATCCTCTTCTAACAATTGGTGATCAAATTGGAGAAACATTGTATTTACATACAAACTTAAGTAAAAGTAAGCGTCAAGAAAAAGTGATGGAGCTTCTAAACCAAGTTGGAATTCCAAGACCAGAAAGTGTATATGGACAGTATCCACATGAATTGTCTGGTGGTATGAGGCAACGAATAGTAATTGCAATAGCGATTGCCTGCGACCCAACATTTTTAATTGCTGATGAGCCAACTACAGCTCTCGATGTTACGATCCAACTACAAATTTTAAATCTTATTCGCAAACTAAAAGATGAACTTAATACAGGGGTCATTTTAATCACACATGATTTAGGTGTTGTATCGGAAATGGCTGATCGAGTGGCAGTAATGTATGCTGGTCAAGTAGTAGAAGTTGCACCAGTATATGAATTGTTTAAAAATCCTAAGCACCCTTACACGCGCTCGTTGTTGCAATCTAATCCGACTGTGAATTCAGCGAAATCAAAATTGCATGTTATTCAGGGGGTTGTCCCATCACTTGTGAATTTGCCTCGAGAAGGTTGTCGATTTAAGGAACGAATACCTTGGATTAGCAATTATGCCCATGAAGAAAATCCAGAATTGCATGAAATAGCACCAGAGCATTTTTGTCCGCTGCACATGTTACAAAGAGTTTTATTTCCCAACCAAAGAAGAGGAGGCAGTGTCGATGGCATTTCTTGAAGTTGAAGATCTAAAAGTTCATTTTCCTATTAAAGGAGGGATCTTGCGCCGAACTTTAGGTCATATTAAAGCGGTCGATGGTGTCAATTTTAAATTAGAACAAGGTAAGACATATGGCCTGGTTGGTGAATCAGGATCTGGGAAAACAACGTCTGGCCGAGCAATTATTGGTCTAAATGATATTACTGAAGGCAAAGTTTTATTTGATGGTACAGACATTACTAAAAAGACACGAGCTAATTATAAGATTCGTCAAAACATTCAGATGGTTTTTCAAGATCCATACTCTTCATTAAATGGAAAGAAGCGAGTGATTGATATTGTAGCGGAACCATTTCGTAACCATCGCAAAATGACAAAAGGAGAAGAACGCCTAGCGGTAGAAGAGTTGCTTGAACAAGTTGGTATAAGTCGTGATGCAATTTTTAAGTATCCTCATGAATTTTCTGGTGGTCAGAGGCAGCGCATTGGAATTGCCAGAGCAATTGCGTTGAAGCCAAAATTAATTATTGCTGATGAGCCGGTTTCTGCACTAGATGTGTCAGTGCAGGCGCAAGTACTTAATTTTATGCAAGATATTCAGAAAGAATTGAATTTAACTTACTTATTTATAAGCCATGATTTAGGTATAATTCGCCATATATGTGATCGAATTGGCATTATGTATAAAGGACGTTTTGTTGAGGAAGGAACGCCAGAGGATATTTTTAATAACCCACAACATATTTATACGAAACGGTTAGTTTCAGCTATTCCCGATATCGATCCGACCAACCGGGCAGAACGATTAAAATTACGCGATGAGATTGATAAAGAGTTTGGAGAGAACCAAGGAAAATATTTTGATAAAAATGGCCTTGCTTATCAATTAAAGTCAATTTCAAATACTCATTTAGCGGCTTTGCCTGAGAGAGGTTAGACGAATGATAAAATTTATTATTAGACGTATGCTTATTGCTATACCGCAGCTTTTTGTTTTATCACTTCTTGTTTTCTTTTTAGCTACTTTAATGCCCGGAGATGCTTTTACTGGAATGGTTGATCCTGATATTACCCCAGAGCGATTAGAAGAATTAAGAGAATTACATGGCTTAAATGATCCTTGGTACGAACAGTATGGACGCTGGATGAGCGGCGCACTCCAAGGAGATTTTGGACAATCTTTTCGGTTTAAGCAACCAGTTGCTGATTTAATAGGCGATCGAATTTGGAATTCTGTCTGGTTAGGAGTGTTTACTTTGGTGTTCTCCTATCTATTAGCGATCCCATTAGGTATTGTTAGTGGTCGTTATAACGATAGTTGGCTGATAAAGCAATTACTGGATTTACGTATGTTGGTTTTGCTGCGCCGACATTTATTTTTGGCTTAATTATGCTTTTTGTTTTTGGGTTTCAAATAGGCTGGTTCCCAACTGGAGGAAGTGTGGCTCCTGGGAATGTACCTGGAACGCTTGATTATATGTTAAGTAAAATTTATCACTTAATTCTTCCATCCATATCGTTAGCGTTATTAACTTTAGTAGGTACCGTGCAATATTTACGTAGTGAAATCATTGATACAAAACACAAAGAGTTTGTTTTAACTGCTAGAGCAAAAGGAGCAAACGAAAATCGAATTTACAATAAACATGTATTTCGTAATTCTTTGCTACCACTTGCCGCTTTTTTTGGTTATGAGATTACTGGTTTAATAACTGGATCAGTTTTTATTGAACGAGTCTTTAGTTTTCCGGGGATGGGGAACTTACTGATTAGTTCAATACAGAACCGGGATTTCAGTGTTGTATCAACACTCCTATTAATGTTTGGTTTTGCCGCCATCATAGGGACCGTACTCTCTGATATTATTCTCGGCATTGTTGATCCAAGAATACGTATCAAATAAAAGAAAAGCGGGGAATTTGTTTTGGAACAGCCGAATCTTGAAAAACAACTAGCAACAATACAGAAAACTCCATCTGGATTAAAAGTTATTTTTAAAGAGATATTACGTGATAAATTTGCTTTAACATCACTGATTTTATTCCTTGTCTTAACAGTTCCAATAACTATTTATTCATTTATATTGGATCAAGATGCTGTAACAAGAGTCGATATTCTCAATATTTTTCAACAACCTTCTGAAAACTATTGGCTCGGAACCGACCACGGTGGAAGAGATGTTTTTGGTCAATTAATTATAGGGACTAGAAATTCACTAGCAATAGGTATCGCTATAACATTATTTGGTAGCTTAATCGGTATTATTCTTGGTTTAATTGCAGGATATTACGGTGGTCAAGTCGATAATGTAATTATGAGAATTGTTGATTTCTTCTTTATTTTACCTACGATGCTCTTAATCATTACATTTGTTGCTATAAATCCAGGCTACAATATGGTTGAATTTTGTATAATCTTCATCGCTTTTTCTTGGATGTCAATTTGCCGTCTTGTTCGATCAAAGGCGTTACAAGAAGCATCTCTTGAATATGTACAAGCGGCAAAAACGTTAGGAACACCAGGTTATAAAATCATTTTTGGTCACATTTTGCCAAATGTTAGCTCTATTATTATTGTCAATGTGACATTAATGCTCGCAGCAAATATTGGGATAGAATCTGGCTGTCATTTTTAGGCTTTGGTTTTCCAGAATCAACTCCAAGTTTGGGTACACTTGTTAGTTACTCAACAAACCCACAGATTTTCGAGCTTCGACCATGGATTTGGTTACCTGCAGCAATACTCATTTTCGTATTGATGCTGTGTATAAATAATGTTGGTCAAGCGTTAAAACGCGCGACTGATGCAAAACAAAGAAGAGGTTAAAAAGGGAGGAATACAGTACATGAAAAAAATGCTTAAACCAAGGTTTTATTTAGCGCCTACTCTAGTTGCTGCGCTTGCACTTTCCGCTTGCAATAGCGAAGATGGAGACGGTGGTTCATCAGAACCTAGTGGAACTGATGGAGATGCTGGAGAAACAGAAACAATAGAAAATGAAGATGGTCTCTATTCAATGGATGACTTCGAACCTACCAAAGCAAATGAAGGAGAAGACATTGGTGGAGGAACGTTAAATGTTGGTCTAGTGGCTAATTCTGAATTCGCTGGAGTATTAAACTGGCAATTTTATGATGATGCTTTTGATGGTGAAGTTTTGAATTTTTTTGGTGGAGAACTTTTTCATTTTGATGAAGCATTTAATTATGTTGATGGGGCGGCAAGTTTAGACTTCTCTGATGATGGTTTGACGATTACGGTGACAATTCGTGATGATGTGAACTGGCATGATGGTGAACCGGTTACAGCGGAAGATTACGCTTACGCATTCGAAGTGATTGCACATCCAGATTACACGGGAGTACGTTACAATTCTTCTATGCAGATTATTGAAGGTATTCAAGATTATCATGCGGGGGATGCCGATAATATCTCTGGTTTAAATATTGTTGATGAAAAAACATTGGAAATTAGACTCACTGATGCATCTCCAGCAACACTTGCAGGCGGTCTCTGGTCTTACCCAATGGCTAAACACATTTATGAAGATATTCCTGTTGCTGAAATGGAATCTGCAGATGAAACACGTGTAAATCCTATCGGCTTTGGTCCATTTAAAGTAGAGTCCATTGTTCCAGGTGAGTCTGTTACGTATACTGCCTATGAAGATTATTGGGAAGGTGCTCCTTTGTTAGATGGTGTACAGCTGCAAGTCGTTAATCCAGATATTGTTATTCAATCTCTTGGAAGTGGAGATATCGATTTAGCTCTATCATTCCCGGCGACGCAATTTGCTGATAATGCGGGTATGACAAATTTAGATTGGGTCGCGAGAATTGATCGTGGATATAGTTATACTGGCTTTAAACTCGGTAAATGGGAAGATGGGGAAAATGTACCAGACCCAGACATGAAAATGGCTGATGTAGAACTACGTAGAGCGATTGCTCATGCGGTTGACTATGATGCATTAGGAGAACAAATGTATAATGGATTGCGTTATTCAGCCAATACAATCATTCCGCCATATCATGCTCTTTACCATGATGAGACATTGGAAGGGTTTGAATATGATCCAGACTTGGCTAATCAAATACTTGATGACGCAGGTTATGAGTACGATGGGGACTGGCGTACTACTCCTGATGGGGAAGAACTGACAATTACGTATGCGGCAATGGAAGGTGATGCGACATCTGAAGCTGTTACTGAATACCAAATGCAAGGATGGAGAGATATCGGTTTAAATGTACAGTTGCTTGAAGGTCGTACCCATGAATTTAATTCCTTCTATGATCGTGTAGAAGAGGATGATCCTGATATTGATATGTACGGTGCTGCTTGGTCAATGGGAGCAAATGCAGATCCGTCTGGTGTATGGGGACCAGTTTCACCACAAAACTATACGCGCTATACTGATGATACAGCAAAGGATATTTTGGCACGTGGTGTTTCACTAGAGGCATTTGAACTAGAGTATCGTCAAGATGTTTATAATGAGTGGCAAGAATATTTTCAAGAAGTGATTCCGGCTATTCCAACCCAATATCGTATTGCACCTACACCAATGAATAAGCGTGTGAATGGTTATACGATTGAAGTAGGAAACAATGATTATGGATACCATACAATTTATCTCTCTGAAGAGGAACCTTTGGTAAACGGACAATAATTCGTAAAAACATCGTGGCATTTGCCACGATGTTTTTTATTGGACCAAAGTCTAAAACTCCTTCTCTATCTTCGGCAATCTCCAACCATAGCGCACAGTCATCATTCGAAGCGCAATTATGAGGACAAATAAAACGTATTGCGTAATCGGATGAGAAAAGCCAATCCCTATTAAAAGGCCTCCGAGTAAAGCCCAACCTGCATAAATATCGCTATGAAGCACCATCGGTTTGCGTCCAGCAAGTACGTCGCGCAACATTCCTCCACCAACTCCAGTTAATACGGCAGCAATCATCATTGCAAAAATTGACTCATTTGCTGTTTGAGCAAACAAAGCCCCTTGGATCGCGAATGCAGACAAACCGACAGCATCAAAAAAGATTCCCCATTTGTTCCATAATCTAAACCAAGAAGATGGAACAATAAAGAGAAGACTTATTATAGCAAACGTAATTAAAAAAAGTGTTGTTTGCGTCCAAAACGCGGCAACAGGAATGCCAACGACTAGATTCCGAATCATACCGCCACCGAATGCTGTAATGAAACCTAATGTATAGACCCCGAAGAGATCGTATTTTTCTTCAAATGCGACAAGGGCGCCAGATAGTGCGAATGCAATTGTACCAATGATCGTAAATATTTCCCAAGTATCCACGTGTTTCTCCTTCACTTCTTGCTTTTACAATATGATAAAATAGAGGTGCTTATCTATCTAACGGAAAAGGTGGTGCGCTGCATGAAAAAAATCATTGTAACTGGATTTGAGGCCTTTCTTGAGCATTCGACAAATCCAACAGAATGGCTCGCGAAGCAATTGGACGGGCAAGTAATGAAAGGGGCAATTATTCAATCCATTGTGTTACCAGTTGCCTTCGAGAGGGCAGTAAACCCATTAATTCAGGGAATTGAAAAAGAGAAGCCTGACGCTATTATCATGTTAGGTCTTGCGGCAGGGCGAAAGGGCATAACGCCAGAGCGTGTGGCGATTAATGTGATGGACGGGGAGAAAGACAACGACGGAGAGCAAAAAGAAGATGAACCAATTGATCCTTCAGGTCCGGCTGCTTATTTTTCAACATTACCACTTAGAGAGGTTGTTGCAGCAGCAACTCTTAATGGTTGCGATTCTTCAATATCAAATACGGCGGGCACATATGTATGCAATTGTTTGATGTATAGTGTTCTTCGTTATCTTGATAAAAACAGCCTTTCCATTCCAGCTGGATTTATTCATGTTCCTTACAGTGAGAAAATGAACGTTTACAATCAGCCGGCGTTACCAGAGGAGACGCTTTTAGAAGCAACCAGACACATAATTAATTGTGTCGTAGAAGAATGTTAATCACAATCTTGTTCTAAATATACAGTCTCACCAACTTTGATGTTTGCCTGTCCATTTGTTATTTCAGTCATCCATGAAATAAATGTATCTTGATCAGTTTGCTTAACATAAGTATGTATTGAAACTTTATCTAGGTAGTCAATCTTTTTTAAAGGATAAGAAGACTGGCGTATTTCATTTTCGATTTTCCCAAGCCATGTGTAGTCAACGACTGTTTCAATCGTATTACACAGTGTACGGGCGACGATCCCGAGATTGTTTAATCCTTCACTTACTGCACTACCGTAAGCGCGAATTAGACCACCTGCCCTAATTTTATACCTCCGAAGTAGCGTGTAACAACAACAGTTGTATCTTTTAACTGGCGTTTTTTTAAAACTTCAAGCATCGGTACTCCCGCTGTACCGCTTGGTTCGCCATCATCATTTGCTTTTTGGATCAAGTCATTTTCACCAATTAAATAAGCAGAACAATTATGAGTTGCGTTCCAATGCTTTTTTTTTATCTTATCAATAAATAAAATTGCTTCTTCTTCTGTTTCGGTCCTTTTTAAGTGGGCTATAAAACGTGATTTTTGAATGACGATCTCATGTTCTCCTGTTTCTTTAATAGATTTATATTCCTGTAACATGCGAACCTCCTAACTAATGTTTTGACTTGTCTATTTTTCATATTTTTACATATTCGCGAAACCACGATGTAATACAGGTCTGTTAGTATAATCGGTATTCTTAAGTCTTCAAAAAAGCTTGAGATGTTTCACTCGACCCCAATTACTTTCTTCATCAGATGGTGTAAGATAAGAATAGCGGAAAGCCATTTAAAAATAAAGCAATCATGCTTTTGGAGGGTGTCTCAAATACCGCCTACCTGAATAATGGTTAGCTACCGTAGAGGGGGGCTTTGCTATTCCAATCAGACATTATTTTAGAATGACTTGTTCCGTAAGTGATGGAAAAGTGGGGAGTTTAAATGGAAGAAGTAACAATGCTTAATCATATTATTACGCAAACTCTTGACTCAGTTGGGACAAGCCGTGAAAAAATCTTTGAAATTGGAGAACGATCCCGGAGTGAACACGAATACTTAAACCAGGAACTTTTACAAATCAAAGCGAAAGTGTCTCAAGTAATTAAAGACGTTGATGAATCTGCCTTAAAGGCGAAACACGCAAGGAATCGATTAGCTCAAGTAAGCAAAGAGTTTGCTAATTACACAAGTGAGGAAGTTCGTTCTGCATATGAACAGGCAAGTGAATATCAAGTACAGATGGCTGTACTACAGCAAGAAGAAGTTCAGCTTAGAACTCGAAGAGATGACATTGAACGCCGATTAAAAAACCTTCAAGATACAATTAACCGAGCAGAACAATTATCGGTTCAAATGTCAGTAGTATTCGATTTCCTTTCTAGTGATTTAAAGCAAGTTGGCGAGTACATTAAGGACGCCAAGGAAAAACAGAACTTTGGTTTAAAGATAATAGAAGCGCAAGAAGAAGAACGTCGACGACTTTCCCGGGAAATTCACGATGGTCCAGCGCAGATGATGGCAAATGTTATGCTCCATTCGGAGTTGATTGAACGAATTTATCAAGAAAAAGGAATTGAAGAAGCTTTAAAAGAAATTAGGGGTTTACGCAAAATGGTTCGTTCATCTTTAGCCGAAGTTCGTCGGATAATTTATGATTTGCGACCAATGGCATTAGATGATTTAGGGTTAATTCCTACACTACGAAAATATCTAGAGAACGTCGAAGAGCGTTTTGCTATAACGGTAACATTTAAACATTTTGGTGTTGAGAAACGACTAGCGCAACATTTCGAAATTGCCTTATTCCGGCTCGTTCAAGAAGCTGTGCAAAACGCAACTAAACATGCACAGCCAACAGAAATCATTGTAAAGATTGAGCTAAAACCAAACAATGTAACACTCGTGATAAAAGACGATGGCAGGGGTTTTGTTCCGTCAAAACGAAATGAATCATCCTTTGGAATTATCGGTATGAAAGAGCGTGTGAATATGTTGAATGGGGTCATTACCATTCAATCAAAACCGCAGCAAGGGGCCAGCATTTTAATCCAATTGCCGATATCCAGTAACTAAAAACAGAATGCTCTACAGAGAGGTGAAAACAATGATTTTACAAGAAACGCAAGAAATTCGTATCGTAATAATAGATGATCATCCATTGTTTAGAGAAGGAGTAAAACGTATTCTTTCAATGGAGCAAGATTTTAACGTTGTTGCTGACGGTGAAGATGGATCTGAAGTCATTGACTTAGTACGTAATCATCAACCAGACGTGATTTTAATGGATATTAATATGCCAAAGTTAAATGGGTTGAAGCAACGAAGCAACTAGTTAAGACTTTCCCAAAAGTAAAAGTGCTAATTCTCTCGATCCATGATGATGAATCTTATGTTTCGCATGTTCTACGACTGGTGCATCAGGTTATCTGTTAAAAGAAATGGACGCTGAATCGTTGGTTGAAGCAGTAAAAGTGGTTGCTTCAGGAGGAGCGTATATTCATCCAAAAGTGACTTCAAACCTAATAAAAGAGTACCGGAGATTGGCCAGGCAAGATGAGCAGCACCAGGATTCAGTTGGTTTTCGTGAGGTAGAGTACCGCAAGCCTTTGCATATATTAACTCGTAGAGAGTGTGAAGTGCTTCAACTTATGACTGATGGACAAAACAATAGAGCGATTGGTGAATCACTTTATATTAGTGAAAAAACCGTTAAAAATCATGTGAGTAATATTTTGCAAAAAATGAATGTGAATGACCGGACCCAAGCGGTGGTCGAATCAATCAAAAAAGGGTACGTCATCGTTCGTTAACACTCGTAGTTATTTCTCAAGAAATGGATTTTTTGTACCGTTCGGCTTGAATATCACTCTCGTTTCAGCTACATTTAAACAGAGTAATTGCGAGTAGAAAAGTGAGGAATGAACGATGCAGAAAACCGCTATTATAACTGATTCAACTGCGTATTTAGACGATGAAATACAAAATCAATTAATGATCTACACAATTCCTTTATCGGTAAACTTTGCAGATGCGACGTACCGTGAAGGAATTGACCTTACAACTGACGCTTTTTACGATTATCTTGATCAGAAAGAAGCTTTACCAACAACGTCACAGCCCGCCATTGGTGAGTTTGTTAAATTAATTGAGGAGCTGAAAGAAAAAGGCTTTACAGATATTGTTTCTATCCATTTATCATCTAAAATCAGTGGAACGCTACAAACGGCAATCTCCGCAGGAGAAATGGTTGATGGAATTACTGTTTATGGGTTTGACTCAGAAATAAGTTGTTCCCCGCAAGGTTTTTATGTAGAAGCCTCTGCAAGACTTGCTTTAGAAGGTGAGGGTGGTTCTACGATTATCGAACATTTGAAAGCGATGCGGAAGCAAGTACGCGCATATTTTATGGTAAATGATTTAAATCATTTACGGCGAGGTGGGCGTTTGAATGGTGCCCAAGCAATTGTCGGCAGCTTACTTCAAATCAAGCGATATTACATTTTGACGAGGGGCTCATCATGCCTTTTGAAAAAGTCCGTACAGAGAAAAAAGCTTTGAGTCGGATTCTCGATATGTTATTTGTGGATATTGATAAAGGAATTGTTAATGAAGTAGCAGTTATTCATGCGAATCGTCTTGAGGGTGCAGAGCGTTTAAAAAGCGCAATTAAAGAAAAAGATTCGACGATCAAAGTGAAAATCAGTTATTTTGGACCAGTTATTGGGACACATCTTGGTGCAGGCAGCCTTGGTATTGGTTGGTATTGAAGAGAACGAATCCTTAGTTGAGGAGGCTTCTTGGTGAATAATAAACAAGTTGCAGCTGTTCGGAGTTATTTGAATGGCAGGCGCATGCTGTCGACAGACTGGCCTTTTTCTGCTGAACTTCTCTCCTTTTGTATTAATAATAATTTGGTTACTTCAGAGTCTGCCCTTACAAAGTCGAGTGATGGTTGGTTATGTAATCGGTGCGGCAATAAGAAAGCACAGTTCTTTTATCAGCATTTTTGTTCAAAATGTAATAGTAAGTGCACATATTGTAGGCATTGTATTCAAATGGGGAAGGCTTCTAGCTGTGTAAATTTATACAGCTGGAATGGTTCTCCTATTAATTACAGTCCGAAGTCAAGAAGTTGTGAATGGCTTGGAACATTGTCACCTGCTCAACAAAAAGCAGCTGATACTCTGGTTTCAACAATAACTATACCATCGGCTACACACCTCATTTGGGCTGTGTGCGGTGCAGGAAAAACGGAAATTCTCTTCCCGGTAATTGAAAAATGTATACGATTTAGTAAACGTGTAGCGATTGCTACTCCTCGTACTGATGTAGTCAAAGAATTAGCCCCACGATTAAAAACTGCTTTCCCAAGTATTACACAAAGTGTATTGTATGGTGGCAGTCGTAATCAAGTTGTTCAAGCGCAACTTGTTCTTGCAACAACACACCAACTCCTACGTTATTCCCACACATTTGATTTGCTCATCGTAGATGAAGTAGATGCCTTCCCTTATTCATATGATCCCAGTCTAAAATTTGCAGTGCACAATGCAATAAAGAACAGCGGAGTGTTAATTTTTTTAAGTGCGACTCCCTCTAAAACATTGCTTCATGAAAAAAATTTGAAGCTAAGTAAAATCCCTATTAGGTTTCACGGAAAACCTTTACCACTACCACGTTTTAAATGGGTCGGAAACTGGCAAAAAGCCTTAAATGGAGGTGAAATTCCGAACTTACTTCTCAAATGGTTATCTCATTTTAATGACGAACCTAAAATGATCTTCTTACCCTCAATTTATTTATTGAATAAATTATCAAAGCTATTAAAAAATGAGTCTTATACTTTTGCGGCTGTCCATGCTAAAGCACCTCACCGTCATCAATCGATTGCAGCCTTTCGGGATGGAAGGTTAAGGTTGCTGTTAACGACCACAATATTAGAAAGAGGTGTAACGGTTGAAAACCTTCAAGTTGCAGTACTAGGTGCTGAGAATCCACTTTTTTCTGAAGCTTGTCTTGTACAAATAAGTGGTAGAGTTGGAAGAAAGCCCTCTTTTCCAAGTGGCGACATTGTCTTTTGGCATAATGGAGTAACTGCTGCGATGAATCGAGCAAGAAAACATTTGAAAAACATGAATAAGGAGGCTGGTTTATGAGCCAGTGCCTTGTATGCAAAGATCATTTCTGGCAAGAGATATCTTTAGATGCCATTTTTAATCCTAAAAAGACGGAAATTTGTGTTGCATGTTCAACTAGTTTGGAGCGAGCGAGCGGTTGCATTCGTTGTGATAAACGTGTTAATGAAAAACGCGGACAGCGATACGAGTGTGGCGATTGTATAAGATGGCGAAAACTAGAAGACGGTGATCCGCTTTGCAAAAATAGATCGCTTTTCATATATAATGGTTTTTTAAAACAACTACTTGCTGATTATAAGTACCGTGGGGATGTAGCTTTAGCCAATGTTTTTACAAATGAAGTGAGAAGGACGATTAGGAGTGAATTCCCCAATTTTGTGATAACAGCTCTACCTCTCACAAGTAGTCGCATTCAAGAACGAGGGTTTAATCAAGCTGAACATTTACTTGAGATGGTTGATTGGCATCGTTGTTTGACCCGTTCTCTATCAAATGATGACAAAAAGCAGAGCAAAAAGACCCGGGCAGAGAGAATCAAATGGGAACAATACAACCCTTTTTCGGTATTAGAGCATGAATTTAAGCAAATTAAGGGTAAACGTTACTTAATTATTGACGATATATATACTACTGGAGCAACAGTAAGGTTGGCAGCTATTAAATTGATTGAGGCAGGAGCAAAAAATGTGTCATCATTAACAATTGCAAGGTCATAAACCACAGCCTAATGTAACAAAAAATGTTAAAATTAAGTAACGGGAGATTATCATGGCGGAATTATCTAATTGCATAACATGTGGAGTGGTATTCTTAAAAGTATATTCCACACTTTGCCGCACTTGTTATGAGAAGGAAGAGCAATGGTATTCAGTAGTATCGATTTTTTAAAAAAAAGTGAAAATCGTTTAGTAACACAAGCAGATATTATTCGCGCAACATCGATCCCTTCAAAAACGTTAAATTCGTTTATACGTTCTGGTCGATTGATGCTGCAACAACACCCGAATTTACAGCACCCTTGTGAACGTTGTCATCAACTAACGCAAGAAAAGCGTTTTTGCGTCACGTGTGCAGATGAACTGAAAGCTGGTTGGTTAACGAATAAAGGTCAAGCTATTCAAGAGAAAAACAATAATCATGAAGAATCAAATAGATATACATTAAAAAACACATTGCGTTAAGAAGAGTAAACAAAGGTGGAGATTCGATGAAAATAAATTCTTCCCAGTCCGTGCAACAGACGTCGTATAGTAAAAATACTCAATCGACACAAATTGATTCTCAAGTTATTGCAAAAAAAGACAAGGTAGAAATATCTCAAGAGGCTCGCGCACTTAGTAGTAAAGTAGATCAATCGCGTGAACAGAAAATAGCAGACTTGAAAGCACAAATTGATAGCGGACAATACCAGATTAATCCTGAAAAAACTGCCCAATCTCTTTATAAAGCTTGGAAGTTAGGCGATCATTTATGAAAGTAGCGTTGTTGCTCAGGGAAATGACGGATGTCCAACTAGCATTATTGGACTTAACTAGACGAAAACAGCCAATTATCGTAGAAAATAACCTTAAAGAACTAAATCAAATTATTGGGCAAGAAAGCTCTTTAGTTTCAAAGAGTCGTTTGCTTGAAAAGGCTATTGTACGAGAAAGTGAAGGGCGATCGCTTTCAAGTATTGTGGAAACAAGTGGAGATGAAGAATCCCTAATGTTGCGAGATACATTATTGACCACAATACATGAGTTAAAGAACCAAAATGAAATTAATCAAAAACTCTTAAATGACTCGCTAGCTTTTGTTCAAGGGTCATTACAACTCCTTCAGCCAAATGATTCAAATAAAACGTATACGCGACAAGCATCAGAAAAAAACGAATCAAAGGCGTTGTTTGATTCGAAAGCATAAAGGAGGCAACAATGACCACTTTCTTAGGATTGGAAACCATGCGCAGAGCTGTTGGTGCGAATCGTAGTGCATTGCAAACGGTAGGTAATAATATTGCAAATGCAGGTACACCTGGTTATTCACGACAGAGGGTTAACTTGCAGGCTACGGGTGGCTACCCTGGAGTTGGCACATTTGGTCAACCAGCAATCAGTGGCCGTTTAGGTACAGGTGTCGAAGTCAATAGTGTTCAGAGAATTAGAGATCAATTTTTAGACCGCCAGTTCCGTTCAGAGGTCCATATAGAAGGAGCGGCATTTATGCAGCACCGTACGCTTGAACGATTAGAAGATCTATATAATGAAGCGCCCACAAACAGTGAATTCCCAAGTGGCTGTCTGGACAGTTTTCAGCTTTTTGGAATGGGTGGAAAGAAATAGCATCTGGACAGGAAAATCAAGCCGTACTTGTTGAACAAGGAAAAGCGATTTCAGATACTTTTTCTCATCTATATTCGGCCTTTGAAACAGAATTAGAAACTCTCGCACAGGAATATGAGCTCACAGAGAAAAAAATGACAGACTTGCTTGAGCAAATAGAGATGAATAATCAGACCATTGCAAAAGCAGAGCGTGGGGGACAGATACCCAATGAGCTTTACGATGAACAGGATCGATTATTAGATGAACTAGCTGTACTTGTGCCATTCAGGTGAGTAGATCCGAATCTTCACCAGGGGGTTCAAAAGGGGCTGAAGGCATCTATGTTGTTGAAATTGTTGAGACACCAACTGGCGGAGGCGAGTTGGTAGGGTTAGAAAAAGCAACAGCGCGTGTGGAAAAAGAAGTAGAAAAGCTCAAAGAACTAGCAGAATTGTTTGTGCGTGAGGTAAATGAGCGATATTCTGGCGAAGAGGGCCCTGACTTTTTTGTATATGATCAAGCAACGGGTTTGTTCCAAGTTAATCAACAGTTTATAGACGATCCGAGTAGTATAGATCAAACGGCTGCAGCGGCAATTGGAAAGATGGCAGATGATGGCGAAGTTATGCGGATGTATCGTGATATGATGGGACAATTAGCGGTTGAAACGAGTGCGATGCGAAGGGAAACAGAGTCTTCAAACGCTAGGCTTGCGAATACTGAAGGGAACCGGTTGTCAATGAGTGGTGTTTCTTTAGATGAAGAGTTAGCAATGTTAATTCAATATCAACATTCATATAATGCCGCTGCACGAGCAATGACAGCAATGGATGAAATGTTGAATACTATCATTAATGGTATGGGTGTTGTTGGAAGATAAAGGAGGAGAGTAAAGTGCGTATAACTCAACCAATGCTTACAGCGAATACACTTCGCTATTCACAAGCAAGCTATGAACGCTTATCTACTTTGCAAGAGCAGCTTAGTACGCAAAAGAAAATTAGTAGGTTTTCACAAAACCCTGTAATCGCAGCGAAATCAATGCAATACCGTGAAACGCAAGCACTTAATACTCAATATAAGCGTAATGTGAACGAAGCACATACTTGGTTAGATCAGAGTGACACATCGTTGCGCGAGACTACGAGTGTTTTAAATCGGATGCGGGAACTGGCGGTGAAAGCATCAACGGGTACATATGGATCAGACGAACGTAAGAGCATGGCTGAGGAGACAAAAGAATTACGTAATCACTTAATGACAATAGCGAATACTAGCACCGCAGGGAAATACATATTTAATGGAGCTAATACGGATAAAGCTCCTATTACTACGTTTACGGCAGAGCAATTGGTCGAGCAAGATTTAACCGATGTGAAACTGAGTTTTCGCGGTGAGATTTATGATTACATAGAAGAGAATGGTCAATTTGAATCAAGGAATGACGGATCGGTTTTGCAATTTGAAGATGGCCAATTCTATACTGAGGCTGGAGCTATAGTGGATCAAAGTGAGCTATTGATTCAAACAAGAGCGTTTGATCAAAGTGGAGTGGAGTTGGAGTTGCAGCAAGGTGTGTACGTAAAAGTGAATGCAGAAGCACATCGTTTGTTTTCAGATGAGTTATTTAATGACTTGTTCTCTTTTGAGCAAGCATTGTTAAATCCTGATGTGACGGAAGAAGAGTTAGGTCAATTTATCAGTAAAATCGACGGTCATTTAAGAGCCGCAGCTGATGTAAATGGGCAGCTCGGAGCAAGAATGAATCGAGTCGATCTAATAGAAGATCGCTTAGACAAACAAGATTTCCTGTTACAGAAAATGAAATCACAAAATGAAGACGTTGATTTTGAAGAGACTGTAATGAAGCTTCTTGTAGCAGAAGGGATCCATTCTGCAGCACTTGCGGCAAGTGCTCGCGTAATTCAACCCTCGCTGCTTGATTTCTTAAGGTAGGGTGACATGATGCAAGTTGAGACAAGTTATTTAGGGACTGTGAATTCTACAAAAGATGACATCCTCCTCTTTGCAGGAGGATTGCCTGGCTTTTTGGAAGAAAAAGAGTTTGTGTTACTCCCCTTTGGACAAAGCCATTTTTTTCTATTACAGTCAGTTCAATCAAAGCATCTTGCATTTATTTGTGCAGACCCTTTTGTACTTTGGGATAATTATGAAGTGAAACTTGATGATGCATCACTGGAACAATTAGCTGTTCAAAAACAAGAGGATGTGGCGATTTTTGTTATTTTAACAATTGAGCAACCTTTCTCAGCCACAACCGCAAATCTTCGGGCACCTATTATTATTAATTCTAAGAACAAAAGAGCCAAACAAGTTATGCTGGATGACTATAAGTTTTCTCCAAAGACTGCTCTTCCAAAAGCAGAATCAAAGGAGAGGTGTTGAAATTGCTTGTTTTATCAAGAAAGACAGCAGAAGCAATTTGTATTGGTGATGAGGTTGAAGTTACAATTCTTTCTGTTGAAGGAGACCAAGTTAAGCTAGGTATTTCAGCTCCTAGGACAGTTGATGTGCACCGAAAAGAAGTACATGAAGCGATCCAAAAGGAGAATAAAACAGCAGCTAAACCAGTTTCATTAGAAGTGCTACAGGCGTTTATTGAGCATTCAAAAAAACAAATGCCTGATTCGTAATAGTTAGTCGCGGCAGTGTTCTGAATTGCCGCTTTCTTTTTTTCTTTTAGCCTAAACGCGTGTTGGCATAAGCCGATAATAATAAAAAGGACTGTTAAAAGAGGTACAATATGGCATTGCAAATTCCGATTTCCATTCTGTCATCTGAAATAGGGCATGTTCGGTATCAACAGCAACAGGTTACCACTGCATCCAAATCTCCAAGTAATGTGACTTTAGATGCGGATTTACAAACTCTAATAGACATTTCAAGTGAGCATGTTGATAAAGTAACAAAGCGAGCGTTAGCATTTAATATTCATGAAGACCTAGATCGGGTCTATGTACAAGTAATTGATCAAGAAACACAGGAAGTATTACGTGAGGTGCCTCCGGAGAAAATCCTTGATTTAATTGCATCAATGATGAAATCAGCGGGGTTAATTGTTGACCACCATGTGTAGAAAGGATGAGCGTTATGAGGCTTTCAGGACTATCGTCAGGGCTTGATATTGATCAAATGATGAAAGATTTAATGCGTGCTGAACGTATACCTGTTAATAAGCTCGAAAAACAGAGAACCGAATTAGGGTGGAAGATGGATGCGTACCGAGAAATTAATGTGAAAATGCAAGCGTTGCATTCATCTATTTTGATACATTAATGCGGAGCTCTGTTATGAAAAAAAGGTCTGTTGTATCTTCTGATTCAAATATAGCAACTGCAACAGCTTCATCTTCTCTAGGAAATGCCAGTTATACTTTAAATGAAGTAAAGCAGTTGGCAACCGCTGCTACAGCAAAAGGAAAAGAGCTTACGGGAATAAATGAAAATTCTACGTTAAGTGAACTTGAAATCTCTTCTAGTTCAAAAATAGAAGAAGGATGGGTTACAGGTAAGCTAGTGCGAGAGACGGTAGATTTTAAGGATGGGAAAGCACAATTAAAAGAAAAACCAGAGTTTGCGCATGAAGAACAACTCCTGTTAATCAACGGAAAAGCATTTCAGGTCGTTGATGCAAATAAAACAACATTAGAATTAAACGAAGTCATAGTTAATGAAGAAGGAGAAATGACGTTTGCCGATGGTGTGAAGCTCCCAGCGCGTCTGCAAGTGGAGTACATTCAAGACGATCCATCGAGTGAAGAGCGATACACAAAATCAACTGTGGGAACAGTAAATGCTCAAGGGGAGACGACAACAAGTTCGTTTTTCTTCAAAGATACTGACACAATTGGGTCAGTTGTCTCGAAAATGAGAACCGCCGATGCTGGCGTGAACGTTTTTTTTGATGAATTTAATCAAACGCTTGTTGTAAGTAAACAAGAGACAGGCCAGTCATCATCCAATGCGACGGACTTATTTTTTGAAGGCAATCTGTTTAATCAGACTTTGGGTTTGAATGAAAATGTGACCAATGGAAAAAATGCAATTTTTACTGTGAATGGTGTTGAGACACAGCGTGCATCAAACACATTTAATTTAAGTGGAATGACAATCACATTAAAGAACGAGTCAACTCAACCAATTAGCTTAAACGCTACTACAAATGTGGATGATATATTCGATACGATACTCGCTTTTGTTGATGAATACAATGAGTTAGTTGATTTTGTCAATGGTAAATTAGGAGAACGGTATTATCGTGACTATGATCCTCTAACAACAGAAGAACGAGACGGATTGTCTGATGTTGAAGCGGAACGCTGGGAAGAAAAGGCGCAAAGTGGATTGCTCCGTAATGATGTGATGTTGCAAGGTGCTTTTAATCAGATGAGACAAGGTCTCTACCAATCAATTAGTTCAAGTGGAAGCATCAGTCATCTCGTTGATATTGGAATTACGACTACAAGAGATTATTCAAGCGGTGGCAAGCTAGAGGTAAATGCAGATAAATTAAGGCAAGCAATTGAAGAGGATGTTGATGGTGTTTTTGCATTATTTAATGGATCTGATGGTAATCCTGGGTTGGCACAAAATTTACGGACCAATTTACAGCAGGGCATGTCTAGTATTGCAAGGCGTGCGGGTGGTTCAGAAGGTTATCATGAACAGCATCAATTTGCAATTGGTCAACAAACGAAAGCAATCGATGATCGAATATCTGACTTTGAGCGAAGACTAGAACAAAAAGAAGCGCGATATTGGCGGCAATTTACGGCAATGGAACGAGCTATGCAAATGGCAAATCAACAAAGCGAATCATTGTTTAATTTGCTTTATGGGAATAATTAGGAGGGTGTTTTCATTTATGTTAAAACAAGGAGTATATAAGCAGCAGGCTGTTCAAACGGCATCACCTGGCGAATTAACCCTTATGTTATATAATGGTTGTTTAAAGCAAATTCGCTTAGCGCAAACGGCAATTGAAGAATTAAATATTGAAAGCCGCCACGCTTGTATTAGTAAAGCAGAGGCTATCATACATGAATTAATGGTAACACTTCGAACGGATTCTGAAGTGGGTTCCAACATGATGCGACTGTATGAATACATCTCTCATAAACTTACTGAGGCAAATATAAAAAATGATCGTGCTGCCCTTGTTGAAGCAGAGACGTATGTAATTGAATTTCGCGATACGTGGAAACAAGTTATTTTATTGGAGCGACAAAGTAGACTGAAAGGGACACAAGCATTGTAATGAGTGTTGAAGTGCAACAACTTACCGATGAACTCTTAACCCGTCTGCAAAATCCTCTTCCTAATGCCGATGACGAGCGAGATCAAATGATTACTGATGTTTCATTGTTGCTTGAACAACGAAATAAACAGATCCAATGTGCAGCCCCGCAATCGATGCCAAAAGCAGAAACAGAAGCGCTCATAAAGCAAGACCTATTACTTAAACAACGTTTAGAAGTATATTTGAATCACATTAAATCCGATATAAAAGCTCTATCAGCGAAAAAGCAAAGAAGAAATACGTATTCGCAGGGAATAGGAATTTCTTATCAAAGTGGCTTTTTTATTGATAAGAAGAGCAAATAAACAAGCAAGCCTTTGAGGCTTGCTTGTTTCTACTTTAATACTGTCGGTAACTGAATGCCTTCCTTACTATTAACGTTTGAGCGTGTAAGAGAAATGTCTTTTCGAATAAGCCAACTCTGATCGTTTTCTTCAAGGAGAAGTTCAAACGCAGAATTGGTTTTTTCTAATAAAAAAGTATCCTTGTTTATGAACAACATATAGTCAAGTTGGGCTACTGTAAACTCGTCAAGTTCAATATCTCTTTCAGTTAAGATTGACTGGTCAACTAGGTTCATGCTCAATGCCATTTGTCGCAATTCTTCTCCGCTTGCTTCAACGCTTAATACATACAAGTCGTCATATTGACTTACACTAACAAAATCTGGTATCGAATGAAGCAGTTGTAGTTGCTCAATTGGAGCAAGATCATAATGAAAAACGTCGTCTTCCAACTCCGAAAGGTCTTCAACAGTGTTCCATCCTGTACCATCTTTGTTAATACGATATTGATCTGATTCTTTTATGATTCCTACTGTTTGCTCGGGATCTTCTTCGTTCTCAGAGTTAAGCGGATAACGGGCCAAGCTTGTAAAAGTGACTTGTGGTTCATTACTATATGACAACGTTCCTTCGGTAACTTTTACTGTTTGTTCTTCAGCCTCTCCTTCGGGTACTGGAGATAATGTATCGGTCATTTTTAAGTTAGCTGTATAGTTAGTAAGTTGGTTATCTGCTTGCATTGATTTTTCGAGAATACTGTTACTGTCTAGAAGAGTTTCTGCTTCAGTGTGCATATCGTGATCTTTTGTAGTTGTAACAACATCTTTACTCTCAAGCGATTGATAGCTATTAGAAGAACAGGAAGCAAGAAGGGCGGAAACAGCGATGCTGCAATAAAACCAGCTTGTGTTTTTCAAATCTGTCCACTCCTGGCTAAATGAATTGCACTTAATGTTACAATTACATTACAAGTGCTTGTGATATTGTAACAAAAGGAAATCGGTAAGGGAATAGGAAATTCGTACTAGCTGGAAGATATCATTGGATTCAAGATAAGGTTTCATTTTTTTGAAAACGTGAAAATTGGTATAGAACAAAGTTACAGTGAAAGAAATCAATAATAAATATTTCGACATCATTCTTTGTAGGTAATATACAAGGTTTTAAATAAAAAACCCAAAAAATCAATGTATTATAAAGTAAGCGCTGACAATTCGTTTAAAATGAATCGACAAGAATTGACAAATGTTCTAAAGTACCATTAAATAAAGAGTTTGACTTATGAGAATCGCGCTGGTATAGTTGAAACTGTGGAAAAGCACCACAATGAAATTTTCAGTAACGAAGGGAATGTGAAGCATGCAAGGAAAAGTAAAATGGTTTAATGCAGAAAAAGGTTTCGGTTTTATCGAGCGTGAAGATGGAGACGATGTATTCGTACATTTCTCTGCTATCAACTCTGAAGGATTCAAAACTCTTGACGAAGGTCAAGACGTAGAATTCGAAATCGTTGAAGGCGCGCGTGGACCGCAAGCTGCAAACGTAGTAAAGCTTTAATTCACATTCCTGAATGGATATGAATAATAGCTAATAATAACCCACTTTCATATGAAAGTGGGTTTTTTGTTGTTTAATTGTCACACGATTACATGTTTAGGCAGGATTTTTAAGGGAATTGTAGAAGTAAGCAAGGAAAAGGAGGAGTTCTACTATGCATTATAATATTCGTGGTGAAAACATTGAGGTTACTGCTGCAATTCGGGAATATGTTGAAAAAAAAAGTTGGCAAGCTTGAAAGGTATTTTGATACAACACCAATTGCAGACGTAAATGTGAAGTTGCAGCTTGTAAACAGCAGTGAATCAAGCATTGAGGTAACCATACCAATGCCTAAGCTTCTGCTTAGAGGAGAAGAAACCAATGCGGATATGTATGCAGCCATCGACATTGTCGTTGAGAAGCTGGAACGCCAAATCCGAAAACATAAAACAAAAGTTAATCGTAAGTTTCGCCAAGAAGGCAGCCTGAAACATATGTTTAAAAATGATTTAGAACCTTTACGAGAAGAAATTATTGAAGAGGAATCACTTGGGGAAGAAGATGATCTTGAAGTGGTTCGCACAAAACGCTTTAATTTAAAGCCAATGGATGCTGAAGAAGCAATATTGCAGATGGATTTGTTAGGGCATAATTTCTTTGTTTTCTCTGATGCAGACAGTGGTAGTACGAATGTGGTCTACCGTCGTCGCGATGGGAAATATGGATTAATTGAATCTGAAGCATAAAAAGCAATTTTAAAGAAGCATCGGCTAATTTGTCGATGCTTCTTTAACGGCTTCGGTAGAACGGCATAACCTTGTAAGCTGGTTCTTAAACTGCTAATATAGATATGATAAAGACAAAGCTTAAAACAGCTATTTGGTAATCGGTATATATTAATGAAGAAGAACAAAATGTATTTTTGCAAAATAGAGTAACACCGCTAAGAGAGGAAGATGATTATGATCGGTTTACTTCGGAAAGTAGTTGGCGATCCTGCCCAAAAACAATTAAAGAAAAACGAAAAAGTTGTTGATCAAGTTGAAGCGTTAGCAGATGAAATAAAGTTACTTTCGGATGAAGCACTAAAAAGCAAAACAAGTGAATTTCAAAAAGCTCTGCAGGAAGGCGGTACAATTGACGATATTATTGTACCAGCACTAGCTGTTGTTCGTGAAGCTGCGGGGCGTGTATTGAATGAATATCCATACCGAGTCCAATTGCTGGGGGCACTGGCACTTCATCAAGGAAATATTGCTGAAATGAAAACAGGGGAAGGGAAAACGCTTGTTGGAACAGTGGCTGTTTATGTTCAGGCACTGGCAGGTAAAGGAGTTCACATCGTAACGGTCAATAATTACTTGGCGAGCCGTGACCTGCAAAATTACGGTCGCGTTTTTCAATTCCTAGGATTGACTGTTGGTTTAAATGAAAATGGTCTATCTAAAGAAGACAAACAAAAGGCATATGCTGCAGATGTCACATATAGCACGAATAATGAACTTGGGTTTGATTATTTGCGCGATAATATGGTGCTTTATAAAGAACAAATGGTACAACGTCCACTCCATTTTGCTCTTGTTGATGAAGTTGATTCAATCTTAGTTGATGAAGCTAGAACACCACTAATAATTTCTGGTTCGGTTGAGCGCAAAACGAAATTATACGGACAAGCTAATACGTTTGTTCGCGTTTTAAAACTTGAAGATGATTACACGTATGATGAAAAGACCAAAACCGTTCAGCTAACTGATGAAGGCGTAAATAAAGCTGAACGAGCATTTAATATTGATAATCTGTATGATCAAAAACATGTTCAATTAAACCATCATATAAATCAATCATTAAAAGCTCATGTTGCTATGCAACGTGATGCAGACTATGTAGTTGAGGACGGGGAAGTGGTCATTGTTGACCAATTCACTGGTCGTTTAATGAAAGGGCGTCGCTATAGCGATGGATTGCATCAGGCTCTTGAAGCAAAAGAAGGGCTTGAAGTACAACGTGAAAGTATAACACTTGCTTCTATCACATTCCAGAACTACTTCCGTATGTACAATAAGCTAGCAGGTATGACTGGTACGGCTAAAACAGAAGAAGAAGAGTTTCGTAACATTTATGGAATGGACGTAATGGTTATCCCAACTAATAAAGAGATTGCCCGTGAAGACCGCTCTGATTTAATTTATAAAACAATGCAAGCGAAGTTTAACGCAGTTGTAGAAGAGATTAGCGAGCTTCATAAGAGTGGTCAGCCTGTACTTGTAGGTACTGTGAATGTTGAAACATCTGAAGTTGTATCAAAAATGCTCACGAAAAAACGGATCCCACACCATGTGTTAAATGCGAAAAACCATGAACGTGAAGCTGAAATTATCGAAAATGCAGGGCATAAAGGTTCTGTAACTATTGCAACAAATATGGCAGGACGCGGTACAGATATTAAGCTTGGACCTGGTGTAAAAGATCTAGGCGGGCTACATGTACTTGGTACTGAGCGTCATGAGAGTAGACGAATTGACAATCAATTGCGTGGTCGTGCAGGTCGTCAAGGCGATGTTGGTTCTTCACAGTTTTATTTATCTATGGAAGATGAACTAATGCGACGTTTTGGCTCTGATAACATGCGTACGATGATGGAAAAACTGGGAATGGATGAAGACCAACCAATCGAATCAAAATGGGTTTCAAGAGCCGTAGAAACAGCTCAGAAACGAGTAGAGGGAAATAACTTTGATGCTCGTAAGCAAGTACTGCAATTTGACGACGTTATGCGTGAACAACGGGAAATTATTTATACGCAACGGATGGAAGTGCTTGAATCAGAGAATTTGAAGTCAATTGTTGAAAACATGATGAAAGCATCAGTAGAGCATGTTGTTAAAACACATACTCCAGATTCCCTTGTACAAGAAGAATGGGATCTTAATGCAATCGTGACGTATTTGAACGGGCAATTATTGAGTGAAGAGGCTTTATCGGAAAAAGATATAAAAGGTAAAGAGCAAGACGAGATTATTGAGCTTATTAATGAGAGGGTTCTTGCTGCTTATGCCGCGAAAGAATCTGAAGTATCTCCAGAACAGATGCGTGAGTTCGAGAAAGTGATTATGCTTCGTACAGTTGACCGTAAGTGGATGAATCATATAGACCAAATGGATCAGCTTCGTCAAGGTATTCACTTACGAGCGTACGGGCAAAATGATCCGTTACGTGAATACCGTTTTGAAGGGTTCAACATGTTTGAAGCGATGATTGCAGAGATTGAAGAAGAAGTATCAATGTATGTGATGAAAGCTCAAGTTCAACAGAACTTACAACGCCAAGAAGTAGCTGAAGGGAAAGCAGTGCAACCTTCAGCTAATGGAGAGCCACAGAAAAAACCAAAGAATAAACCAATTCGTAAAGGTGAGGATATTGGACGTAATGATCCTTGTATTTGCGGTAGTGGCAAAAAATATAAAAATTGTTGTGGGGCAAACGGATAAGTTTGCCTCTCCCTATGAGGTGAAGAGATGGATTTAACAGAAATGAAACAAGAATTAGCGGCACTAGAGAAGCGACTATCTGACTTTAGGGGGTCTCTTTGACGTAGAAGAGAAGGAAGAGCGGATTGCAGAGTTAGAAGAAAAAATGGCTGATCCTGATTTTTGGAATAATCAAGAACAAGCACAAGTAGTGATCTCTGAAACGAATGGGTTAAAAGAGCAGGTGCATACATTTAAAGATATGCCGAAGCTTATGATGATCTAGAAGTGAGTTTAGAACTTGTCCGAGAAGAAGGAGATGCGGAACTTGCGACTGAACTAGAAACAGGAGTTGCTAAGTTAAAAGCAGATATGAATCAATTTGAATTACACTTGCTCTTAAGTGAGCCGTATGACAAAAACAACGCCATTCTCGAATTGCATCCAGGGGCGGGCGGAACAGAGTCCCAAGATTGGGCATCAATGTTACTACGTATGTATACTCGCTGGGCTGAGAAACGAGGATTTTCGGTTGAAACACTTGACTATCTTCCAGGAGATGAAGCGGGAGTAAAAAGCGTGACCCTTCTTATTAAAGGTCATAACGCTTACGGATATTTAAAAGCAGAAAAAGGCGTGCACCGCCTTGTGAGAATTTCACCTTTCGATTCATCAGGAAGAC
Organism: Bacillus sp. JCM 19041; assembly: GCA_001310375.1. Lineage (GTDB taxonomy): Bacteria > Bacillota > Bacilli > Bacillales > Bacillaceae_D > Shouchella. The sequence continues at coordinate 29,526 of BAXC01000009.1, forward strand.
GTCACACTTCATTTGTTTCATGTGAAATTATGCCAGAACTAGATGACACAATCGATATTGAAATTAATACAGAAGATTTAAAAATCGACACGTATCGCGCGAGCGGTGCGGGTGGCCAGCATATTAATACAACAGACTCCGCCGTTAGGATTACCCACTTACCTACGAATACAGTTGTGACATGTCAAAGTGAGCGTTCTCAAATTAAAAACCGTGATCAAGCAATGAAAATGATGAAGGCAAAACTTTATCAACTACGTATTGAAGAGCAGGAACGGGAACTAGCTGAGATTAGAGGCGAACAAAAAGAAATTGGTTGGGGAAGCCAAATTCGTTCGTATGTTTTCCATCCTTATTCAATGGTCAAAGACCACCGTACAAATTTTGAAATAGGAAATACAAACGGGGTAATGGATGGTGAACTAGACGGGTTTATTGATGCTTATCTTAGGCAATCCCTTGCCATGTAATAATTAAAAGGGCCGGCTAAAGACAAGCCGGCTTTTTAGTTTTTGAACATAAAGGAGTGCAACCCAAGAATGATTCGACGACGACAAGAACCAAAGCCATTGGTTGCGGCAGGTTTTAATTATGTCCGAATTTTGTTAGGGTCGGCAATTGTGGCCCTTTCATTTAATTTGTTTCTGCTACCTAATCAAATCGCCCCAGGAGGCGTAAGTGGAATTAGTACAATTGCAAACTATGCATTAGGGTTTGAACCAGCTTACACGCTTTGGGCATTAAACATTCCGATTTTTGTTTTAGGTTTATTGTTATTAGGTGGATTTCGGTACGGGGCAAAAACATTGATTGGTACATTGTTTTTACCTTTGGTCGTTTTTTTAACAAGAGATTGGGTTGTTGAAGTAAGTGATCCCCTTTTAGGCGCTTTATTTGGTGGGATTGGGGTAGGGCTTGGCTTGGGCTTAGTGTTTTTATCAAATGCGAGCACTGGAGGAACAGATTTAATCGCACAAATTGTCCAGCGTTTTACCGGCTTATCTGCTGGGGTCTGTGTGGGAATTATTGATGGACTTGTGGTAGTGACATCTGCGTTTGTATTTAATATTGAACTTGCGTTGTATGCATTAATCTCGTTATTTGTAACAACAAAAACGATTGATTTAGTGCAGATGGGGATCGGCTATTCAAAGATCGCGTATATCATCTCAACAAAAGAAGAGCAAGTTCAAAAAGCATTGTTTCAATCTGTGGACAGAGGCGTAACAAAGCTTGCAGGATATGGTGGGTATACAAATAAGGCTCGTTCTGTCCTTATGTGTGTTGTGAACCAAAATGAAGTCTCCAGGTTAAAACAAACCGTTAAGAAAGTAGATCCTCATGCCTTTATCGTTTTGACAAACGCATCAGAAGTCCTAGGCGAGGGGTTTAAACGAGCGTAAAGAGGTGGCATATGAGTCGCGCGTGGTTACTTGGTATATGTACTGTTTTGTTGTTAGCTAGCTGTCAAACCGAAGATTTGAAAACGGAAACTGAAAAAAAGACTTTAACTCAAATTGAACCAAGTGCAGGGTATGAAATTTACAAGCAACAAAGTTGTATTACTTGTCATGGTGATAACTAGAAGGGTCTAACGGGCCTAAGTTAATAGAAAATTCATGGAGTGCAGAGGAAATTAATGAGATCATCAGTAATGGGATTGGATTTATGCCTCCTCAAGAAATGGATGAAGACGACCAAACAATACTTGCAGAGTGGCTGAGCGAGCAATAAAACCACTCTTTTTTCTCTTTTAAACTACCTACTATACCCATAGAAATTGAATCTAAAACGAAAACTGAAATAAAAATGTAATGTTGTTTGTCGCATTCTAATGATATAATTACCGCGAAGCATGTCGGAATTGGATACATTTGCTGTTTATTGGTAGGTTCTTGTGGTATGTTATGATTTATTTTTAAAGGTTGTGGTATCGTGAGTATAATAAAATTAAATGATGTTTGGAAAGTATATACCAATAATGTGAAAGCAATAAATGGGATGTCTGTCCAGTTTCAAAAAGGTGAATTTGTTTATATTGTTGGCCCGAGTGGAGCAGGTAAGTCAACGTTTATCCGCTTAATATATAGAGAAGAAAAAGCGACGAGAGGCAATATTTTTGTAGATAACGTCAATTTGACAACGATAAAGGATAAGGAAGTGCCGCATTTAAGACGTCGAGTAGGTGTTGTATTCCAAGATTTCAAGTTGCTACAGTCCTTAACAGTCTTTGAAAATATTGCATTTGCTCTTGAAGTGATCGAAGAACATCCGGTAAAAATCAAACAACGTGTGCATGAAGTGCTTGAACTTGTAAAGTTAAAAAGTAAAGCAAAATTCTTACCAGGTGAATTGTCTGGGGGAGAACAGCAACGCGTGGCAATTGCACGAGCTGTTGTCAATAGACAGATGTATTGATAGCAGATGAGCCAACAGGAAATTTAGACCCAGACACAGCTTGGAGTATTATGGATATTTTAGAAAATATTAATTCTCTTGGTACAACAGTTATTATGGCAACGCACAACAAAGAGATTGTTAATACGTTAAAACGCCGGGTCATTGCGATTGAAGGCGGACGGATTGTTCGTGATGAAGCAAGGGGGAATTACGGATATGAAGTTTAATACAATGAAACGCCATATACGCGAAGGGGTAAAGAACCTTGGGCGAAGCGGCTGGATGACATTTGCTTCTCTTAGCGCTGTAACGGTAATGCTCGTAATCGTTGGATTCTTTCTGATTGTCTTTTTAAACGGTAATCATCTTGCTTCCAGTATAGAGGAAAATGTTGAAATACGTGCATTTATTGAGCATGGAACAAACGAAGAACAGATTAGTGAACTCATTCAAGATGTAGAGAATGAGTCCAATATAAATGAAATTGTTTTTATCGATAAAGAAGAAGGTCTTGAGAATTTAATCGCATCTACAGAGATAGAAGCTTACAATAGTTTGCGAGGCGAAAGCCGCTAAGAGATGCCCTTAGCATCACAGCTGCATCTCCGCAATTGACTGAAAGTGTTGCATCGGCAATTGATGAGCACCAATATATACATGGTGTAGAGTATGGGGCTGAAATATTACCTGACTTATTTCAAATTACCAATACAGGTCGTATAGCAGGAACCATCGTTATAGGGGCTTTGTTGTTTACGGCAATGTTCTTAATCTCTAATACTATCAAGTTAACTATTGTAGCACGTAAAAAAGAAATTCAAATCATGAAATTAGTTGCGCGACTAATGGCTTTGTACGCTGGCCGTTTTTTATTGAGGGTATGTTGCTTGGTTTGTTGGGAAGTATTGTCCCGATTCTGCTAATTGGATTTGGTTATCAATTTGCTTATAGTGAAACCGCCGGTTTTTTTGAGGCGCGACAGTATTCAATTTTATCGCCTGACCAATTGATCATACAGATATCAGTATTATTAGCGAGCGTCGGTTTTTTAGTTGGCATTTGGGGAAGTGTCATGTCGGTTCGTAAATTTTTGAAAGTGTAAAACATAGAGTTGAGGGGGAAACAGGTTTTGAAGAAACGTTTAATCAGAGCAACAGTTGCATTAACGGCTGCCGCTGCGTTAATTGCAACTGGTGTAAAACCTGCTAGTGCTAATTCAGAGATTAATAGCAGGCTTGACCAAGTATTGGAACAGCAACAAGAAAACAGTCAAAGAGCAGACGAAACAAAATCGGAGATATCAAAACTTGATGCCGAATTAAAGGAATTGCAATCAGAGATTGAAACGTTAAAAGCAGAGCAACAAGAAACACAAGATAAGTTAGAACAAACAGAAGATGAATTAACAAGCCTTGAAAAAGAAATAAGTGCGCTCGAAGAAGAAATTAAGATAATTGAAGAGCGTATCGTTGAACGTACAATGATTCTAGAAGAACGTGCTATTTCTACATACGAATCGGGCGGAGATGTTAGTTATTTAGAAGTATTGTTAGGTGCACAAAGCTTTGGAGATTTTGTTGAACGGATTTCTGCAGTTTCAACAATTGCACAACATGATCAGGACCTTTTAGAAGAGCATATTGCTGATGAGGAACGAGTTCAAACAGCTAAAAGTGAAGTTGAAGAGAAGCGAGAAGAGGTTGAAGAACGCAAATTAGAGCTTGAATCATTAAAATCAGAGCTTGATGAACAGCGCGAAGAGTTGGACAGATTAGAAGATGAATTGAAGGCAAAAGAAGAAACGTTGCAGTCAGAGCTTGGTGAAATTATGAGTGAAGAAGAGCTACTGCAAAAGCAAGAAGAAGCTATTGAGGCAGAATTAGCTGATTGGGAAGAAGAGCAGGAGCGTATAAAAGAAGAGGAAGAACGTAAGGCACGTGAAGCTGAAGAAGAGCGTAAACGTGAGGAAGAGAAGTCCGCAGCAAATGCGGAATCAACGAATGAACCAGCTGTAACTTCAACATCAGACAACAGTCGTTCTTCAGAGAATAATAGCAATAACGAATCTGCTTCGGCTACGCCATCTTCAAATTCCAACTCGAGTTTTGTTCGTCCTGCAACTGGGACGGTCACATCTCAAATGGGACACGATGGGGTAAAACGCATTGGGGTATTGATATCGGCAAGAATGGACGTTCAGGTGATGTGCCGATTGTTTCTGTATTAGACGGAACGGTTGTCACAGCTGGATATCATCAAGGTGGTTTTGGAAACTGGGTACTTGTAACCCACCAAATGAATGGCCAACAATATACGACAGTATATGCACATTTGGATCGTATTGATGTAAGTACGGGCCAACGTGTTGGACAAGGTCAACAACTAGGAACGATGGGGAATACTGGTGCTTCTCAAGGTCCGCACTTACATTTTGAAGTGCATAAAGGATCATTTAACTGGGAACGTACAAATGCTGTAGACCCAATGGATTATATTTAAGTTATACAAGCAGCTATGCACATGCATGTTAAGTCCCAAATGAGTAGACTCATCCACTCATTTGGGACTTTTTTGTAAAACAATTTAAAAAAGGAATAGGAGTTAAATTGTACTTCAGCTGTTGGAAAGACAGTCATCGGATTTAAGTGAATTAAAGTGGAACATTTTTCAAGGCGTGTTATGCGGATTTAAAGCTTTGTGTAAAGTTATAAAAAGGAAAAACGAGTTTTTGACATCAGTACGATAACAAACTAGAATAAAGATAACAGTTAGAAATAATGGGATTACGTATGTTTCACAGTGGGAGTGGTGGACAGTTTTGAAAACGAAGCAGTTATTGTTTACAATGTCGGTTGTAGTGATTATTGCGGTCGCAGGCTTTTTCTTTATAAATGGATTACAATTAGGACAAACAAACTCTGGAGATGCATTAGAAAACGAACAGCAGACAGTACCAGAAGTTATTTTAGACGATGATGACTGATGGAAAAGTTTGAGACGGCGCTAAAGACGATTGAAGGAAATTATGTCTCTGAAGTTGAACGCCAACAACTGATTGAAGGGGCGATTAACGGAATGTAGAAACACTTGATGACCCATTTTCCGATTATATGGATATTAGCTCTGCTGCTGATTTTCAACAATCTCTTAGTTCTCATTTTGAAGGAATTGGTGCTGAGGTCGGTTTGGTAGATGGATCTGTATCGATTATTAGTCCAATGAGAGAATCACCCGCTGAAAAGGCAGGACTTTTGCCAAATGATGCGATTTTAGAAATTGATGGCGAGTCTATTGAGGGTTGGTCTGTGAATGAAGCCGTAGCTCTTATACGGGGAGAAGGTGGAACAGAGGTCACGCTTACGATTCAAAGAAGCGGAAACAGCGAACCGTTTGATGTAAGTATTGTTCGGGATACGATTGAAGTAGAATCAGTTCGTTCAGATACGTTTGAACATGATGGTGCTTTAATTGGTAGGCTCGAAATTACGTCTTTTTCTGAAGATGTAGGCACACAGTTTGATCAGTTGTTGCAAGAACTAGAGGCGGAAGGTATAGACGGATTAATTGTTGATGTCCGTGGCAATCCTGGTGGCTATTTAGATGGAGCTCAAAAGATTGGTAACTTACTTATTCCTGAAGGAAAGCCAGTCGTGCAAATTGAGCATGGTAATGGTGAGATTGAAAGTTACAATTCGAGTATGGAAGATAAAAAACCGTATCCGATTGTAGGTTTAATTAATGGAAGCAGTGCATCTGCTTCAGAGATTCTTGCAGCCGCGTTAAAAGAGTCTGGTGGTTATGATCTTGTTGGAGAAACGACTTTCGGAAAAGGAACGGTACAAAAATCGATTCCAATGAGTGATGGTAGTGCCTTAAAGATTACAACTGATCGTTGGTTGACAGCAGATGGCAATACGATTGACAAGGAAGGTGTTGAACCAACGATTGAGCAGAGTCAACCAGATTACTTTTATTCAATTGCGCTTTCCGTAGAAGATGGTTTTGAACGCGATCAAGTATCTGAACAAATTGGGCATGCTCAAAACATGTTAAATGGACTTGGATATGATACGGGTCGTAATGACGGCTATTTTGATGAACAAACAGAAGAGGCAATCATTGAGTTTCAAGAGTTCCATGATCTGCAAGCAGACGGACAATTAAATGGTGAAACAGCTGAAAAGTTGCAAGAAGACATACTAACCCATATCCGCGATTTAGAAAATGATGAGCAATTAAATCGTGCGATAGAATTAGTCGTCGAACAAGGATCTGAATAACAGGATTTGAGCGAAGTTTGGCGAATTAAGAGGGATATCTGCTGCTTAGGGGCAGATATCCCTTTTTAATTAAGTTGCTGGAGGACATAGAAATGACGGAGACATTTTTCATCGCATTAGGCAGTTTTTTTCTTCATCCGCTTTTATACATAAGCCTTGCAGCAATGGCAATCCATTCTGCTTTGAGGGTAGGACGCGAACGTGATTCATTTCATACACGCGTATTTGCGAAGCGTGCGGATTTTATCTTAAGCTTTTTACCGTCAATGCTAGCTGGTTTAATGGCGAGTGTTTTACTACTTGCGATGGGGCTTGTTTTACCGGTTCCAGTATTGGCTTATGCTGCAGCCGCTTCGGTGTTATTATTATTTAGTGGGAAATTTCACTTACAATCACCGGCCTATGTTTTAGGAGTGGTAAGTATTGCCTATTTGGTTATACCAATGAGTCTACTTCCAGAATGGAGTTCCTTTCAGTTTCCTGAAGAAGCCCTATTCCCAAGTATACTCGTGTTAATGGCAGTCCTTCTTTTCATACAAAGTTTTTTAATTCGAATGAATGGACAAGCTCTTACATCACCTCAATTAAAACAAGGGAAGAGGGGCCGTTATATAGGCGTCCATCAAGTAAAACGATTATGGATACTTCCGATAGTCCTTCTTATTCCAGAAGGGATTATACCAGCTTTTACATATTGGCCAGTTTTTTATATAGGTGAAGCAAGCCTTCAACCTATTGTGATCCCGTTTCTCCTTGGGTTTGGAAAGGTGACCCGATCTCTCCCAAAACAAGCGATTCAAAACGAAGCATATAACCAGTTTGGTTTAGCGATTCTCGCCAGTTTATTTGCAATAGGCTTGTTTGTACATCCGGCTACTTGGTTGTTTCTTGTATCTTCTCTCATATTACTATTACTACAGACGGCCCATCATGTGCGAGCCTGGATTAAGGAACGAAATCAACCAGCATTTTTACTGAAGAACAAAGAAGCTGCAGGGTTGTTGGCGTATTGCAGGGAGCCTGCAGAAAAAATGGATATTGCCATTGGTGAAGAAATTGTAAAAGTGAACGGGCTCGTGGTTTTTGATGAGCAAAGTCTTTATCAAGCACTACAAGTTAATCCCGTGTATTGTAAACTAGAGGTAAAAGATATTGATGGCGAAAAGCGATTCGCAAGAGGTCCACTTTATAGTGGAGAGCACTACCAACTCGGGGTGCTGCTCGTTCGTAAAGAAGCACGCTTAAGTGATTCAATCTTATAGAACAAAAAGCCATCTTGTAATGGCTTTTTTGTTCTATGATTCGTGTTGTGGCTGCCACTTTTCTTGACGCTTGTCTTCTTCTTTGGCAGGTGGTAATGGGGAAGAAGCATCTTGTTGTTTAGAGATTTGGTAAAGAACAAACCATATAAGGGCAAAGCCAAGTAGTTGCGGCAATGTGATGGTTTCTTGTAATGTTATCCAAGAAACCAGCAACCCAGTCATTGGGAAGCTAAGCTCTGCGATAGTAGCAACTGAAGCTTTAATCGATTGAAGCCCACGGTAATATAAGAGCATGGACACTAATCCAGGCAAAAGGGCAGAAGCAAGTAAGTTCAACGCTATAAATGTTAATGCAATCGCTGATGCAGGAGTATTCCATGCTTCAGGAGCAACAGTAATTAATACGCCAAGTAAAGGAAGTGCTAATAAGAAACGAAGTGCTGTCACCGTTTCGTGTCGGCACTTTTTTAAAAGCATTCGGCCCATGACCGTTGAACCACCCCAGATGGCTGCAGCCCAATTGCGTATAGGCTGCCTAGTTGCAAGATATCAGAAGCGCCTCCGATAGGAACGCTAAAACCAAAAGTGAGTAAATAAGTACCAATTATTGCTATTGGAACATAAATACCAAAATGCCTTGGAAAACTTTCTTTTAATAAGAAATAGGCTAAAACAATGGCAAATAATGGCTGTAGCTTTTGTAATAAAAGAACGGAGTTAATTTGCCCAGTTCCGTGTGTAGAAGCATAAGTCAATCCTTGCGTAAATAGAATTGTGGCGATTGCTGAACCTCCCCAAGAAATAAACAGAAGTGCGCCAACGTCACGCCATGACAGCTTTTTGAGGTCAGAACGGAATTTCCACAGTAACGGGACTGCAATAAAAGCTAAAATAATATGTTCAATAAAGACAATTTGCAGTGAAGTCATCGTATTTAAAAGAAGCAATCTGAATAATGGATTAACACCCCAAAATGCTGCTCCAATGACAATAAACCAAAATGTTTTGTGTGTTCCTTGGTGTTGTTCCAATGCCTTGCAAGCTCCTTTTTGTGAAAGGCCTTCTTAAAAAAATCAAAAACAGCCCTGAATCGTGTTTATCGATTCAGGGCTGCACAAATAAACAAAGGTTACCCATCTGTTTACTTTATGATCTTCTCCCATCCGGACTTTAACCGTCGGCTCTGGAGTTTCACCAGATCAGTCTTTATCCATAGACAAAGAGTCGCGGGCTTTAACCGCCGGTCAGGATTTTCACCTGCCCCGAAGATACCTATTCATTTTTAGTATAATATGCATTTTATCATACCCTAGGTTTATTAAAACGTCTAGCCTTAAAATAGAGATGAGAATATTAAGACGCAAAACAACGATTCGCCATTCGGAGAAAATAGTACGTACGTTCGTTTTGTTTGTAGGTATTCAAGAACGGATATGCTATAATAAAAGCGAACGTTTGTTTACAATAACGAAGTATAATAAGGTATGAAATACAAGATGTTAGACGATTGTTTTATGTATACACGATCAGGGAATACGAAACTGATAAACAAAATGAAGAGGAGGAAGGCAGTCGCTTATGTAGTTGTAAAACTCTCTAAGCGACGCCAATAGGCTATGGATCAGAAGTTTCAATTAGTATCAGAGTACTCTCCTCAAGGAGACCAGCCTAAAGCAATCGAGAAGATTGTTAGCGGAATTGAAAGCGGGGATAAACACCAGACTTTATTAGGAGCTACAGGGACAGGTAAAACATTTACGATGTCGAATGTGATTCAGGCCGTAAACAAACCAACGTTAATAATGGCCCATAATAAAACGCTAGCTGGACAACTGTATAGTGAGTTTAAGCAATTCTTTCCAAATAATGCAGTTGAGTATTTCGTCAGTTACTATGATTATTACCAACCAGAGGCCTATGTGCCATCATCTGATACATTTATTGAAAAAGATGCAAGTATTAATGATGAGATTGATAAACTTCGTCATTCGGCTACAAGTTCTTTATTTGAACGTAGAGATGTCATTATCATTGCTAGTGTTTCTTGTATTTATGGTTTAGGTTCTCCAGAAGAATACCGTGATCTCGTATTATCAATCCGTACCGATATGGAAATTGACCGTAATGAATTGTTACGTAGGCTTGTTGATATTCAATATGACCGTAATGATATAAACTTTACCCGAGGAACTTTTCGAGTGCGCGGCGATGTTGTAGAGATCTTCCCAGCTTCACGAGATGAACAGTGTATTCGGGTGGAATTCTTTGGCGATGAAATTGATCGCATGACTGAGGTTGATGCCCTCACAGGAGAAATAAAAGGCGAGCGTAACCATGTGTCCATTTTTCCAGCATCACACTTTGTTACAAGAGAAGAAAAGATGAAAAAGCAATTGCTAATATAGAAGTTGAACTTGAAGAACAGCTTAACACGATGAATGAAGAAGGTAAGTTACTTGAAGCTCAGCGATTAGAACAAAGAACACGCTATGATTTGGAAATGATGGCTGAAATGGGTTTCTGTTCTGGTATTGAAAACTATTCACGTCATTTAACATTACGCCAAGCAGGAGCAACGCCATATACACTGCTTGACTTCTTTCCAGATGATTTTCTTTTAATTGTTGATGAATCTCATGTCACCCTTCCTCAAGTAAGAGGAATGTATAATGGAGATAGAGCCCGCAAAGAGATTCTTGTGAATCATGGCTTCCGGTTGCCTTCAGCGTTGGATAACCGTCCGTTACGGTTCGAAGAATTTCAAGAAAAAGTTGGGCAATCAGTTTATGTGTCAGCAACACCAGGACCATATGAGCTTGAGCATACACCGAAAATGGTGGAACAGGTAATTCGTCCAACTGGATTGTTAGACCCACCGATAGAAGTTCGTCCAATTGAAGGGCAAATAGACGATTTAATTGGAGAAATTCATGATCAAGTCGCTAAAGATGAGAGAGTGCTTGTTACAACGTTAACGAAAAAAATGTCTGAGGATTTAACCGATTACTTAAAAGAAATTGGAATTAAGGTTCGTTACCTTCATTCAGAAATCAAAACACTTGAGCGGCTTGAGATTATCCGTCAATTAAGACTAGGCGCTTTTGATGTATTAATTGGGATTAACTTGCTTCGAGAAGGGTTGGATATCCCAGAAGTATCGTTAGTAGCAATTCTTGATGCCGATAAAGAAGGGTTTTTACGAGCAGAACGTTCGCTAATCCAGACAATTGGCCGTGCTGCAAGAAATGAACATGGACGCGTCATAATGTATGCAGATAAAACAACAAAATCGATGGAAGTCGCTATTAGTGAAACAAAAAGGCGTCGTGCAATACAACAAGCCTTTAATGATGAACATGGCATTACGCCAAAAACGATTCAGAAGCGAATTCCTGATGTAGTCCAAGCTACTTATGCTGCGGAAGAAACGGGAGATTACGATACAGCTCCTGTACCACAGCAAAAAAATGACGAAAAAAAGAGCGTCAAGCGACAATCGAACGTGTAGAAATAGAAATGAAACAAGCGGCAAAAGAGTTGAATTTTGAACGGGCGGCAGAGCTGCGCGATATGCTGTTAGAACTTAAAGCGGAAGGATGACATGATGGCACACGAACAAATTGTGGTTAAGGAGCTCGCTCCAACAATTTAAAAAATATGGATGTTTCTATACCAAGGGGCAAATTAGTTGTCCTAACTGGATTATCTGGTTCAGGGAAGTCGTCGCTCGCATTTGACACAATCTATGCAGAAGGACAGCGCAGATATGTGGAATCGTTGTCCGCCTATGCTCGCCAATTTCTTGGGCAAATGGATAAACCTGACGTGGATTCAATAGAAGGACTTTCTCCAGCAATATCGATAGATCAGAAGACAACAAGCCGTAACCCGCGCTCGACAGTAGGGACGGTAACGGAGATCCATGATTATTTGCGTTTACTTTATGCAAGAATTGGACGACCTATTTGTCCACGCCATGGCATTGAAATTTCTTCACAGACGGTGCAGCAAATGGTTGATCGGATACTTGATTTTCCAGAGAGGACAAAAATGCAAATCATGGCACCAGTTGTATCTGGACGAAAAGGAACCCATGTGAAAGTGCTTGAACAAATAAAGAAAGACGGCTATGTTCGTGTCCGCATTAATGGAGAATGATGGAAGCGGCAGAAGTCATTGAGCTTGAGAAGAATAAAAAACACAATATAGAAGTTGTAATTGACCGAGTTGTTATAAAAGAGGGCGTTCAAACGAGAATTGCAGATTCGCTTGAGACTGCCCTTACTCTTGCTGATGGCAGAGTTTTAGTTGATGTCATTGATGGAGATGAGCTGTTATTTAGCCAACATCATGCATGTCCTGAATGTGGATTTTCAATCCCAGAGCTTGAGCCACGTGCGTTTTCATTTAATAGTCCATACGGTGCTTGCCAAACATGTGATGGCCTTGGTGTGAAGTTAGAGGTAGATAGTGAATTGGTGGTTCCTGACCCGTCGAGGTCTTTACGCGAGCATGCAATTGCTCCATGGGAACCAACTAGTTCCACTTATTATCCACAGTTGTTAGAGGCGGTTTGCGATCACTTTAGTATTGATATGGATAAGCCGTTTGAGGAACTACCAGAAAAACAGCAAAGTATTCTATTAAACGGAAGTGGTAAGGAAAAGATATTTTTTCCATTATGAAAATGATTTTGGTCGTGTACGAGAGCATATGATTTTATTCGAGGGTGTGTTGACCAACATAGCTCGTCGTTACAGAGAAACCAGCTCTGATTACATCCGTGACCAAATGGAATCATATATGGCACAGAAAAACTGCCCTACATGCAAAGGTTATCGATTAAAGAAAGAAACGCTTGCTGTGTTTGTTGGCGGCAAACATATTGGCGAAATAAGCCAACTTCTTGTACAGACGCATCTGTATTTATTAATGAACTCGACCTTTCTGAAAAAGATCGAGCAATCTCGAGATTAATTCTGAAAGAGATTGAAGACAGGCTTGGATTTTTAATTAATGTTGGCTTAGATTATTTGACTCTTTCTCGAGCTGCGGGAACATTGTCAGGTGGGGAAGCGCAACGAATTCGACTAGCAACGCAGATTGGTTCATCGCTTATGGGAGTGCTTTATATTCTTGACGAACCATCAATTGGTCTTCATCAACGAGATAATGACCGCCTGATTGAAACGTTGAAGCGCATGAGGGATTTAGGCAATACATTAATTGTTGTTGAACATGATGAGGATACGATGCTTGCAGCAGATCATATCATTGATATTGGTCCGGGAGCCGGTGTGCACGGTGGTTTTGTAACCGCACAAGGTACACCAAAAGAGCTTATAGAAGATGCAAATTCGTTAACAGGTCAGTATTTATCAGGTGAGAAATTTATTCCTGTTCCTTCAGAACGGAGACCATTAACTGATCGCAGTTTTACGGTCAAAAAGGCTGAAGCAAATAATTTGCGGAACATTGATGTGACGTTCCCTCTTGGTGTGTTTATGGCTGTTACTGGTGTCTCAGGTTCTGGAAAGAGTACACTTGTTAATGAAATTGTTCATAAAGCACTTGCTCAAAAGATCCATCGAGCAAAAGGAAAGCCAGGCAAGCATAAAGAGATTGTGGGCATGAATGAAATGGATAAAGTGATCGATATTGACCAGTCGCCAATTGGTCGTACACCGAGGTCAAACCCAGCAACTTATACAAGTGTTTTTGATGATATTCGTGATGTTTTTGCAATGACGAATGAAGCGAAAGTGCGTGGTTATAAGAAAGGACGCTTCAGTTTTAATGTAAAAGGTGGGCGTTGTGAGGCGTGTAAAGGTGACGGCATCATAAAAATAGAGATGCATTTTTTACCAGACGTTTATGTTCCTTGTGAAGTATGTCATGGAAAACGGTATAACCGTGAAACGTTAGAAGTCACATATAAAGGGAAAGCAATTGCTGATGTACTAGCAATGACGGTTGAAGAGGGCGTTGAATTTTTTGGGAGCATTCCAAAAATCAAACGAAAAATTCAAACCTTAATTGATGTTGGACTCGGCTATATTCGTTTAGGTCAGCCAGCGACAACCTTATCAGGTGGAGAAGCGCAAAGGGTGAAATTGGCGTCGCAACTTCATAAAAGACCAACGGGACGGACATTGTATATTTTAGATGAACCTACGACTGGCTTACATGTGGATGATATTGATCGTCTGTTAAAAGTATTGCAGCGTTTAGTTGATAATGGCGATACTGTTCTTGTGATCGAGCATAATTTGGACGTAATTAAAACGGTAGATCATATTATTGACTTAGGACCAGAAGGTGGTGTTGGCGGGGGAATGCTTGTCGCAGAAGGAACCCCAGAAATCGTAGCTGAAACGGTTGGATCATATACAGGTCAGTATTTAAAACCGATATTAGAACGTGATAAGGCAAGACTTGAAGAACGGTTGGAAGGTGCAGGCAGAAAAGTTAACGGAAATTGAAACATGTTGCCTAGCTGCTTCGTAATAAGATAGAAGTATAAAAAAGCAAAAGGAGCGATTGCCGTGGAAGAGCGAAAAATGATTTTAAAAATGATTGAGGATGGAAAAGTTTCCGCTGAAGAAGGACTGAAATTACTTGACGCAGTTGGTAAGGGACAGGAAGATACATCGTCAAAAGCATTGACCACGGATTTAGAAGAAACAGGTGGAGACTCATATAAACAAAAACAGCGAAAAGAGATCCCAGACGAAACACCTTTTTCAAAGCTTACAGGTTTTTTTGAATCAGCCATCCAGAAAGTAAAGGATGGTGATTTTGACTTCAACTTCGGAGCGGCTAAAGAGATTGAACATATCTTTCAACACCAAAACATTACGCCACAAACGGTGCATGTACTGCTTGATAATGGTTCGGTAGAGGTTATTCCATGGGAGAAGCCAGATGTGCGGATAGAATGTCAAGTAAAAGTGTACCGCATGAGTGATGAGGAACAAGCGAAAGAATTTTTTCTAAATGAATCAACTTTTTCAGCAACGGAAGAAAAGCTTCTTTTTGAAACCAAGTCCAAAACAATGAAAGTAAATGCGACTCTTTATGTTCCAGAAGCGTCGTATAACCATGTTAAGCTTTACACCTTTAATGGTTCTTTAAAAGGTGAATCTCTCAAAGTGGAGACATTTGAGGCGAATACGACAAATGGTTCGATAAAAACTGAAGGCTTATTTCTAAAAAAGCTGCAATTGAAACCGTCAATGGAAGCATCGATTGTGAAGGAAGTAAATTGCAATTACTTGATGCAAAAACGTTAAATGGTAGAATTAAAGTTACAGGTGCGATTCAAGATGCAGATGTCGAAACGGTGAATGGATCCATTTCCTACGAAATTGAGGATACTGGAGAAGCCGGTTACGTAGACTTGAAAACAACAACTGGTAGTGTGAAACTGCATGTGTCAGATCAAGTTCGCTTTGACGGTAAACTAAAGTCAAATGTTGGTTCAATTAACAACCGCCTGGCTTTTTCAGAAGTGGTTGATGAAAAGAAAGACATTGGTCAGCGTTATATGCAGGTAATGGCAAATTCCAGCCAGTCCACTCGTGTGAGAGTCCACGCTGTTGCCAATACAGGAAGTATCACGATACAAGATAAGTAGTGCATGTTTAGCAAACAAACAAAAAAAGGAAAACAAGGAAAGAGTTAAGGAAGAAAGGGAGATCAGATGAAACGTTTAATGCGCTCGCAGGATAGCAGGATTATTACAGGCGTTTGCGGGGGGATTGGTAAGTACTTTAATGTTGATCCGACAGTAATAAGAATTATTGCGGTTATATTGGCGATTATTACAACAGGTTGGCCATTTTTAATCGCCTATGTGATTGCTACTTTTATAATACCAATGGATAAGGATTAGGAGGATACAGACATGAGATGGCTGATAGGGCTGCTCTTAAATGCACTTGTATTGTGGCTTCTGTCAGAACTGTTTTCTGGTTTTGAGCTAAGCGGTTTTGGTGCCGCTATTATCGCCGCGTTATTATTAACAATACTCAATTGGACAGTGAAGCCATTGCTTACGGTTCTGACACTGCCAATAACGATTTTAACTTTAGGATTGTTCATGTTTGTCATTAGCGCATTAACGTTAATGCTAACGGCTTGGCTAATGGGTAGTTACTTTGTAATTGATGGATTTGGTATTGCGTTACTCGCTGCGGTTATCATCGCCTTGTTCCAAGCGATTTTAATCAATCCAGTCAAGCGAGCGTGATAAAACTACGAGTAAAATCCGGTTAATATGATAGCATGAGTTCTGGTTACACCAGACTCATGCTTTTTTATATTAGACGAATTGTAAAATCAAGTGCGACACCTTTTAAAAAAGAAAACTCATGGACACCTTCGTGTAAAATGGAGTTACCACACACCCTTTACACACGGAGGTTATCACATGAGCTATTCTCATCTTGCCACTTTTGAGCGAGGTAAACTAGAAGCACTCCATCAAATGGCTTGCCCTGCTCGGCAAATCGCAAAGACATTGAACCGACATCACTCCACGGTTTCTCGTGAGTTACATCGCAATCGTGGCACAATATATACGTGCGAAAAAGCCAACGAAAGCTACCGTATTCGACGAGAACGATCGATACCAAAAGGAAAAGTAACCTCCTCCCTCATTCAGATCATTGAGGAGAAACTCGCTTGTACATGGTCTCCAGAACAAATCCAAGGTCGATTGCTTGAGGGCAAGATTTCGTTTAAAACCATTTATCGTTGGCTTTATAAAGTCTGCTTTCCAGTGGAGATGTGACGGTATTACGGCAAAAAGGAAAGCGCCAGAAACCTCGAGAAACAAGAGGACGTTTTCATGTCGGAACTTCGATTTCGGAAAGACCTAAGGAAGTTCGGAATCGAACAACCTTGGGTCATTGGGAGTTGGATACGGTCGTATCAGGTCGAGGGAAAAGCAAAGGGTGTTTAGCTACATTTGTGGAACGAAAAACACGATTGTATATCGCTTTAAAGATGATCAATCGAACCGCCCATTCCATGGAAGAAGCGATCAAAACCATTCATAATCGGTTACCTGAGGGTTCTTTTTTGACCGCAACCGTGGATAGAGGTAAGGAATTCGCTTGTTACACCGTCATTGAAAAAGACTTGCAGGTAAAGGTTTTCTTTGCCGATCGAAATTTTTCATGGCAACGCGGTTCAAATGAAAATGCCAATGGTTTACTGAGAGAATTTTTTCCGAAAGCCACAAATTTATCTGAGATTTCTGCTCAAGATGTGCAAAAATCGTTATTTCTCATAAATAATCGACCTAGGAAATGTCTGAACTGGAAAACTCCATACGAAGCGTTTCAAGAGGAAGTGTCGCACTTAGATTGACAAACTGTCATATTAAAAAAAACATCAATTTATTTAATGGATTAAAAAATATGACCATGAAGAATAAAAAGTGAGGTAAGAAAATTGGCTATTCAATAAGGTTGATTTACCTTCTTAATAATTATCTCTGTTAGTCTAGAAAGAATGAGTGATTCAATTGACAGTATAATAATGATTTTGGGGTGTCATTCAGGCCATCTTTTTTCTGTTTTAGGCGTCAAGCAGAAATCGTGCTACAATATGGCTAGTAATGCAAGATGGACAAGTGGATGATGAGGTGAATGAGAATGACAAAAGTAACAGCAAATGACATTTTAGAGAAATTCCAATTTGAATTGTTGGCGGGAGAAGAAGGAATTTACCGACCAATTACAACTAGCGATATTTCAAGACCTGGTATTGAGATGGCTGGTTTTTTTACATATTATCCGGCTCGCCGGTTGCAGTTAATTGGTCGGACTGAACTTTCTTTTTTGAAATCCCTCTCTGACCAAGAAAAAGAGGAACGAATGACAAAACTGTGTACATATGATACGCCAGGCATTATTTTATCTAGAGGACTTGAAGCACCTGACCAATTGCTTCAGGCAGCAGATAAACGCGATGTTCCTGTTTTGCGATCAACATTAACAACAACGCAGTTAAGCAGTCGGGTTACAAATTTCTTGGAAAGTGAATTAGCGCCTATTACTGCTGTCCATGGGGTTCTAGTTGATATATATGGGATTGGTGTACTTATAACTGGAGGAAGTGGAGTCGGTAAGAGTGAAACGGCTCTTGATCTCGTTCGTCGTGGACATCGTCTAGTCGCGGATGATTCAGTTGAGATCAGGCAACAAAATGAAGATACGCTTGTTGGTCACCCACCTCCATTGCTTCAGCACTTGCTAGAAATACGCGGATTAGGGATTATTAATGTGATGACCTTATTTGGTGCAGGTGCGGTGAGACCGTTTAAACGAATTAGTTTATGTATGAATTTAGAATTATGGGACCAAAAGAAAGCGTATGACCGTTTAGGACTTGAAGAAGATAAAATGAAAATATTTGATACAGAAATTACAAAACTAACGATTCCAGTTCGTCCTGGTCGAAATCTTGCTGTTATTATTGAGGTGGCAGCTATGAATTTTCGTTTAAAACGGCTAGGATTTAATGCTGCACAAGAGTTTTCTGAACGATTAACTCAAGTGATTGAACAAGGTGATAATGAATTTTAATGTAAAAGGAGTGTAAGGGATGGAAGAACAAATTGAACCTATGAACCGTGTGTTTTTATCTTTAGGTCCTATTGATATTTATTGGTATGCAGTCCTAATCCTTCTTGGGGTTGGTGCAGGGTATTTATGGGCTCGGTATGAAAGTGAAAGAAGAGGATTACCAAAAGAGACATTTGCTGATTTACTTGTGTGGGCATTGCCTATTTCGATTATTTCCGCAAGATTATATTATGTTATCTTTCGCTGGGATCAGTTCGCTGATAATCCTGTAAGTGTGTTTTATTTACGAGAAGGCGGGATCGCGATTCATGGTGCCTTAATTGGTGCAGTTGTTACAGCGATTGTTTTTGCGCGAGTAAAAGGACTATCTTTCTGGAAAATTGCAGACGTAGCCGCTCCAGCTATTTTAATTGGTCAGGCTATTGGACGTTGGGGTAATTTCGTGAATCAAGAGGTTTATGGTGGACCTGTATCAAGAGAGTTTTTAGAAGGACTGCTATTACCAGATTGGATTATTAACCAAATGTATATTGGAGGTACATATTATCACCCTACTTTCCTATATGAATCTCTGTGGAGTGTAGTTGGGGTTATTCTGTTAATTCTTCTTCGTCGAGTGAATTTGCGTCAAGGTGAACTTTTCTTTAGTTATATGATTTGGTATTCAGTTGGTCGCTTTTTTATCGAGGGCATACGTCTCGATTATTTATTAATCGGAGAGTCATTGCGTACAGCACAATTATTATCACTTATATTAATCGCTGTTGCAATTATCCTCTGGGTATACCGTCGCTTGGTCGTAAAACCGCCTCGTTACTTAGATGATGGAGGCAATAAGTCGAAATAGAGAGAAAGAAGGTTGTTACAAGGATGATAAGGAGAGGATTGTTATCAGGTCTAGCAACAACATGGACGTTAGGGAAAATTATATTCCCTATCACACTGTTTGTGACGTTGCTAGGTTATACGCCAGTACTTGATTGGATCGCTAACTTAATTGCACCATTAATGAACTTAATTGGACTTCCTGGTGAAGCGGCAATTCCATTAGTGATTGGAAACGTTTTGAATTTATTTGCGGGAATTGGTGCAATTTTATCGCTTGAATTGACAGTAAAAGAAGTTTTTATCTTAGCAATTATGTTGTCGTTTTCTCATAATCTCATTGTTGAGTCGGCTGTTGCGACTAAGGTTGGTATCAAAGTAGCGCCAATCATCGCCGTACGTATATTCTTAGCATTCTTCTCTGCGTTTGTCATTAACTTAGTGTGGAGTGGGGGAAGTGAGCAAGCTGTATATGGTCTCGCTTCAACTTCTGCTACGGCTGTCGAGGCAACCGGATGGGGTGCAATTATAATGGTTGGATTGGAAACAGCCTTCTGGGGAGTCGTTCAACTTGCTGCGATTGTTATCCCGTTGATGCTTGTTGTACAGATCATGAGAGAGAGAGGATGGCTAAACGTAATTTCCAAATGGCTTGCGCCGTTGACCCGCTTAATTGGTGTAGACCGGAACACGTCGGTTACGCTTGCTTCAGGGTTAACAATAGGTCTTGCTTACGGAGCAGGTGTAATGATTGAAGCAGTTAAACAAGACCGAGTGAGAAAGAAAGATCTTTACATTGTCTTTATTTTTCTTGTTGCTTGTCATGCGGTAGTGGAGGATACGGTTGTATTTCTTGTGCTTGGTATACCCGTCTGGCCATTACTATTAATAAGGGTCGTGACAGCTTTATTGCTGACAATCGTCATTTCACGCATTTGGACACAGCTTGAAAAGAAAAACAGTGATATTTACAAAAAGGAGGCTATTTATGAGCATTAATACCGTTTTGTTTGATTTAGATGGGACACTTATTGATACTAATGAATTGATCGTCCAATCCTTTTTACACACGCTTGAACCTGACTACCCGGGAACTTATAAACGAGAAACAGTGTTACCCTTTATTGGTCCTTCTCTTTACGAGACATTTAGTTCGATTAATGCGTCTAAAACAGATGAATACATTAAAACCTATAGGGATTTTAATCATTTGAACCACGATATGCTTGTCGCAGAATATCAGGGAGTAAAAGAAGGTGTGAAGCAACTACATGATCGTGGTATAAAACTAGCAATCGTTACAACGAAATTAAGTGAAACAGCAAAGATGGGTTTAACGTTGACTGGTCTTGATCGTTATTTTGACGTTGTAGTTGGGTTTGACCATGTTACACATGAAAAACCTCATCCAGAGCCACTCTTTAAAGCGCTCAAACAGTTAGGCTCTGTCCCTGAACAAGCAATTATGGTTGGAGACAATTCTCATGATATAGAAGCAGGAAGAAATGCCGGTACAAAAACAGCTGCGGTTGGCTGGGCTTTTAAGGGAGAATCGTATATTCGCTCTCTACATCCGGACTATGTGCTACGCTCGATGGATGATTTGCTGTCTATCGTGGAAACATCGTGAGCCGTAGGACAGAGCGCTACCCAGTAGAGAACACGAACTCGCTCTGGCAGTTGTATCAGACCGTGTCATTTTGGAAAGTAGCTAAAATCTTTTTTGTTAGCCAGTCGGCAAGAATCACTCCATCATTAAAATTAAAAAACTGGCTTTACCGCACTTTTTTAAAAATGAAGATTGGAGATCACACCGCATTTGCATTAATGGTGATGGTTGATGCGATGTTTCCAGAGCGAATAAAGGTTGGAACAAATACGATTATTGGATATAATACGACGATTCTTGCCCACGAGTATTTAATAAACGAATATCGTCTTGGTGATGTGGTCATTGGAGATAATGTTATGATTGGTGCTAACTGTACGATTCTTCCAGGTGTGAAAATTGGCGATAATGCATTGTAGGTGCTGGTACAGTTGTCCATAAGGATGTAGCGGCAGGGGCTTTTGTTGCTGGCAATCCGATGCAAGTAATTAAAAACAATAATTGAATGAAGAAGCCGTTCAGAGTGGAAGATCGGTTTTAGACCGTAGACAAAAACCTCTGAGATTTTCTCAGAGGTTTTTGGTCAATTGAAGTTGGAGTTTTTTTCATCCTCCAACTCGTGTTTGGCTGAATAAAAGAAGACGAAGATGAGACCACGGAAAGCAAAGTGTATGTCGGGCGAGTACAAAGCGGGAAAAGCATCGTATCTTCACTCATCAGTAAAAAGCTTGGCGACGGTCTCGCTTTTACGAGACTTGTCGAAACCGTTTTGAGTAGCAGAACGGTTTCTTTGTCGCCTACGGTTGACATTTCGTATGCTGAATTGTAAACTGTTAAAAAACTTTATCTCATTAGTGATTTAACAAACTAAAGTGAATTAACAAGGAGCGATTATTTTGTCTGAACCATTTATGTTTGAAAAACCGTTAGGTATGCGAGATGTTTTACCGGCGCCTTTTCGAATGCAAAAACGAATCGCCGAACGGATCCATACGGAATTAGAAGCTTGGGGCTATGAACAAGTACAGACTCCCACTTTAGAATATTATGACACAGTCGGTAAGTCCTCGGCTATTTCGGATAAACAACTTTTTAAATTGATTGATTTGCATGGAAATACACTTGTGTTGCGTCCAGATATGACTGCTCCAATTGCACGCCTTGCATCATCAAGCATGAAACAAGTACCGTACCCATTAAGGTTGTCTTATCATTCAAGCTTATACCGAGCGCAGCAGGTAGAAGGTGGCAGACCAGCAGAATTTGAGCAAATTGGTGTGGAATTAATTGGTGATGGTACAGCTAGCGCGGATGGCGAGATGCTTATTTTGTTTAAGCAAGTGCTTTTTAAAGCCGGTTTAAACAATTTTCAAATAGCCATTGGTCATATTGGTTTTTTAAATGCGCTTTTTATTGAAGTGCTTGGTACAGAAAAGAGAGCAGTGGCGTTGCGTCAACAGTTATTTGAAAAAAATGACGTTGGTTTTCGTGAACAAGTTTCCTTATTTAACCTTTCATCTAGTGAAGAGAAAAAACTACTAAAGCTTAGTACGTTGCGGGGCGGTAAAGAGGTGTTGGAAGAAGCAGAGAAACTTGTTCATTCTACTGCAGGAAAGCAAGCAATTAACGAACTTCGTGATTTGGCACAATTATTACAGGATGATCAATTGTCTTCTTATGTCAAATTTGATTTAAGCCTTGTGTTGCATATGAATTATTACACAGGATGTGTATTTGAAACTTATCATAATCGATTGGCTCAACCTCTTGGAGGAGGAGGCCGTTATGATGCTTTGCTTGAGAAATTTGGCCGTCCTGGACCTGCAACAGGTTTTGGCTTGCGTTTAGATTTACTTACAGAAGCAATTGGAAAACGGGAAGCTTCTGAAAAAAAAATCTTGTGTCTTGTATAGCAAAGAACGACGTAAGGAAGCTTACCAATTGGCGGATGCTTTAAGAAATGCGGGTAAAAAAGTTGTTATACAAGATGTGGATGGAATTGAAAGTGTGGATCGTATTTCTTCGATTTATGACATGCATTACGTTGTAAGTAAGACGAGTGGAGGGATGAACTAATGAACGAGCTGACAATCGCGATGCCGAAAGGAAGGATCTTTGAAGAGGCAGTCGAAATGTTGCGTTTAGCTGGTTATTCGTTGCCCGGTACTTTTGAGGAATCAAGAAAATTAATTATTGAAGTACCTGAAGAAAGGTTGCGATTTATCTTAGCAAAACCGATGGATGTTCCAACGTATGTCGAACATGGTGTTGCAGATATTGGTGTCGTTGGAAAAGATGTGATGCTTGAAGAAAAGCGTGAAGTACATGAAGTTCTTGACTTGAAAATTAGTGCATGTCATATGGCTGTGGCTGCATTACCAGGATATGAAAAAGGTGAGCTGAACCCTAAAGTTGCTTCTAAATATCCAAACTTAGCAACACGCTATTTTAAAGAACAAGGAGAGCAAGTAGAAATTATTAAACTAAATGGTTCAATTGAACTTGCGCCGATTATGGGATTAGCTGAACGAATTGTTGATATTGTCTCGACGGGGCAAACGCTAAGGGAGAATGGACTAGTTGAATTGGAACAAATTGAACAAATTACGTCGAGATTAATTGTTAATTCGGCTAGTTACCGTCTTAAAGCGGATGTTATAGCAATATGGTTGAGCGGCTAGGAAAAGTGGTAAAGGGGACAGTCTAATGAGAATAGTAGAACTAGGAGAGACAAACCGGATATCTTTAAAACGAAGTGGTCTACACGGCAGCAAAGAAGACGTTAAGTCGGTAGAAGATATTATTGGTGCTGTTAAGGAAGGTGGCGATCAAGCACTTTTTCAATTTACGAAACAGTTTGATGGGGCTAACTTAAATGATCTACGTGTATCTTCAACTGAAATTGAAGCTGCTTATAGCGTGATTGATTCTCAAGTACTAGAAGCAATAAAGCAGGCGATCAGCAATATTAAATCTTTCCACCAACAGCAGAAAGGAAAGTCGTGGTTTCAGACCACTAAAGACGGAACAATTTTAGGACAGCAACTAACTCCGCTCGATTCTGCTGGCATATATGTACCTGGTGGAAAAGCGGCATACCCTTCTACCATTATGATGAATGCCATTCCAGCCCAGGTGGCAGGAGTTGAATCAATTACAATGGTTTCTCCTCCAGATCCCAATGGGACGCTTCCACCGGGAGTGCTTGTAACGGCAAATGAGTTAGGCGTCGATACAATTTATAAAGTTGGTGGAGCGCAAGCAATAGCAGCACTGGCATATGGGACAGAAACGATTAAACCAGTTGATAAAATTACTGGACCTGGTAATCAATATGTCACGCTTGCCAAACGGTCTGTTTTTGGTGATGTAGACATTGATATGATTGCAGGTCCTAGTGAAATTTGTGTATTAGCTGATTCTCAAGCAAATCCATCATACATTGCTGCGGACTTGCTTTCACAAGCAGAGCACGATGAACTTGCCACTTCAATTCTTGTAACAGATTCAAAGGAATTGGCCATCACTGTAAAGAAGGAAGTCGGCAGTCAACTCCAATCGTTACCTAAAAAGGAGATTGCAGCGAAAGCGATTGGAACGTTTGGGACCATTTATCTTGTTCCAACGCTTGATAAAGCAATTGATGTTGTAAACCAACTTGCGCCAGAGCATTTGGAAATTATGACTGAGGAACCTATCTTATTACTGGGGAAAATCAAACATGCAGGGGCGATCTTTTTAGGGCCATATAGCACAGAGCCAGTTGGTGATTACTTTGCAGGTCCAAATCATGTGTTGCCGACAAATGGTACAGCAAGGTTTTCAAGCCCTTTATCAGTCGATGATTTTATGAAAAAATCAAGCGTTATTTCATATAGTCGAGATGCGTTAAAACAAAATGCCGCGTTAATCACAGCTTTAGCCCGCTTAGAAGGCTTAGAGGCTCACGCCCGGGCAGTCGATAAGCGAATGGAGGAATGGTTATGAATAGATCGTATGAAGTGAAGAGAAAAACTGGGGAGACCGATATTGCTTTAACATTTTCCATTGATGGAAAAGGGCAATCAAGTCTTGAAACGGGTATTCCTTTTATGGAGCATATGCTTGATCTCTTTGCAAAACATGGTCGTTTTGACTTACAAGTGAATGCAGTTGGCGATACCGAAGTGGATGATCATCATACAACAGAGGATATCGGCATCTGTTTAGGCGAGGCTTTAAAAGGAGCTTTAGGGAATAAAGAAGGCATTAAGCGTTATGGAAATGCGTTTGTACCAATGGATGAAACGTTAGTGCAAGTTGTTGTGGATTTAAGTAATCGTCCCCATCTAGAATTTCGGGCGGACCTTCCTAGCCAAAAAGTAGGCACATTTGACACTGAGCTTGTGCATGAGTTTTTTTGGAAGTTTGCATTAGAGGCAAGAATGAACTTGCATGTAATTGTGCATTACGGCAAAAATACGCATCACATTATCGAAGCGATCTTCAAAGCATGTGCACGGGCATTGCAGGAGGCCACTTCCATTGATCCAAACATAGAAGGAATCTTATCAACAAAGGGGATGCTGTAATGATCGGCATTATTGATTATGGAATGGGCAATCTCCATTCTGTATCAAAAGCACTTGAACGTCTGGGAATTCCGTATCTTGTTAGCGATCAACCACAAGAATTAAACCAAGCGAATGGCTATATTTTGCCTGGCGTGGGTGCGTTTCCAGATGCAATGGCAACGTTAGAGCAGACAGGAATGCGTTCGTTTTTAGATGAATTTGTTTACGGAAAAAACCGCTCTTAGGTATTTGTTTAGGAATGCAGTTGTTGTTTCAGTCGAGTACGGAATACGGAGATACTTTAGGGTTAGGTTATTTACCTGGTAAAGTGAAGCGATTTGAAGGCATTGATTCAAGTGGTTTAACATACAAGGTCCCTCATATGGGCTGGAACGAACTTTGCATTGAAAAACCTGCCTCGATAGTAGAGGATATTCCAGTAGGTCATGTGTACTTTGTTCACTCATTTTTAGTAAATACAATAGATGAAGTGATCGTCGCAAGCAGTAATTATCATCAAAAAGTACCAGCGATTGTTCAAAAAGGTTCTGTATACGGAATGCAGTTTCATCCTGAAAAAAGCGGTGCGGTTGGTATGAGCTTATTACAACGATTTGGTCAATTAGTGGAGGGGAATTCATATGCCTTAACAATTTATCCGGCTATTGATATTTTAGGTGGAAAATGCGTGCGGCTCCAACAAGGCGATTACAGCACAGAAACGATTTATGGGGAATCGCCACTAGCAATGGCACACTCCTTTGAAAAATCAGGTGCACAGTGGTTCATTTAGTTGATCTTGATGGGGCTAAAGCGAAACAGCCAGTAAATCATGAGGAGATTATTCGTACTGCGCAAAGTCTTGATATTCCCGTTCAAGTTGGTGGCGGCATACGAACTGAGGAAGATGTTAACCATTACTTAAATAACGGGATTACTCGTATTGTTCTTGGCAGTGTAGCTATCCAAAATCCAGAGTTTGCGAAACGGATGCTTAAGCAATATGGAGAAAAAATTGCGATTGGGATTGATGCTCGCCATGGTTTTGTCGCAACAGAAGGTTGGTTAGAGACGTCGCAAGTATTGGCGGAAGACTTAGCAGAGGAAATGGCTAAATATGGTGCGAGGACGTTTATTTTTACAGATATTTCTCGTGATGGGATGCTAACTGGTCCAAATACTGAAGCTTGCATGCGAATTGCAAAAGCCGCTAATGCAAACGTGATTGCTTCAGGTGGAGTAGGGACATTGAGTGATATAGAAGCTTTGGAACAGGCAGAGCTAAGCGGAGCAATTATTGGAAAAGCACTATATACAAATCGTTTTACGCTTGAACAAGCTTTGGCTATTGGGGGCGAATAAAGTGTTAACAAAGCGGATTATACCTTGTCTCGATGTGAAAGATGGTCGTGTCGTCAAAGGGACTCAATTTTTATCCTTACGAGATGCCGGAAATCCAGTGGAACTAGCAACATTTTACGACGAAGAGGGAGCAGATGAACTTGTTTTTCTTGATATTTCCGCTTCTTATGAAGGTAGACAAACAATGGTTGATGTTGTTCGCGAAGTTGCTGGAACGATAGCAATCCCTTTTACAGTTGGAGGGGGAATTAATACGATTGACGACATTCGAAAAATCTTGAGAGCTGGAGCAGACAAAGTGTCTATTAATACTGCTGCGTTGCTTCGCCCAGAATTTATCGCAGAGGCTGCTCGCTACTTTGGCTCCCAGTGTATTGTTGTTGCAATTGATGCTAAGTTTGACGAAGCATCTGATTCCTGGCGTGTGTTTACACATGGAGGTAGAAATATAACAGAATGGCAAGCGATGGACTGGGCAAAGCGAGTGGAAGAATTGGGTGCTGGAGAATTGTTAGTAACAAGCATGGATCAAGATGGAGCAAAAAAGTGGGTTTCATTTGCCTCTACTACGACAAATTAATGAAGTTGTTACGATACCGATTATTGCCTCGGGTGGCGCTGGGAACGCGCATCACTTCGCTGAAGTTTTCCAGGCAGGATGTGCTGATGCAGCGCTAGCTGCATCCATCTTCCATTACAAAGAAACGTCGATTCAAGAAGTAAAAGCATACGTGAGAGAAAAAGGGGAGCTTATTCGATGAAACAAGTACGCTTTGATGCAGACGGGCTTGTGCCTGCCATTGTACAAGATGCAACTAGTAAGGAAGTGCTGACGCTTGCTTATATGAATCAGCAGTCCCTTGATAAAACGATAGAAACAAAAGAAACGTGGTTTTTTAGCCGTTCGAGGCAAGAGTTGTGGCATAAAGGAGCGACTTCTGGAAATACACAAGAAGTCATCAACCTTCGCTATGATTGTGATCAAGATGCAGTACTTGTCTCTGTGAAACCTAACGGTCCAGCGTGTCATACAGGCAACTATAGCTGTTTTTCTGAATCGTTATTAACAAATAAATCGACAAGGACTGAATCAAATCGATTTGATATATTAAATGAGTTAGAAGCGATCATAGCTAAAAGGCAAGCGGAAATGCCTAGCGGGGCGTATACAACCTATTTGTTTACCGAAGGTGTAGATAAAATCCTAAAAAAAGTCGGTGAAGAAGCAAGTGAGGTTATTATTGCAGCTAAAAATCGAGATCACGAGGAATTACGGATGGAGCTAGCTGATCTTTATTATCATACATTCGTGCTTATGAGAGAGCAGGACCTTCCTTTAGACAGCGTGCTTCAAACGATGCTAGAGCGACACTCAAATTAATCAGTTTGGCCTCCAGTATTTAAAACATTTGGGGGCTTTTTGTGTTGGTTCGTGACGAATTTATGACAGTCCAATGATGTATTGGAACAGATCATTTATTCTTTTTGGTGAAAATTTTTCTGCCCCCTCACAGCGTAGTATGTTTAGTGTATACTTGAGCATAGATAATATTGCTTGGAGGGACAAGCGTTTATGAAAGAAGAGCAAGATAAGAAAGAAAGCTCAAAAACAATCATCCCATTTTATCAGAGCGGTGATTATTTTTTCATAGAGGATTGCACGCATTTCACAATAAACATCTGAATCGTGCTGCAAAACTATTTGAACGTGCTGTTAAATTGACGGCTTCAGAGCCAGTTTTTAAAATACAGTTGGCAGCTGTTTTAACGGAGCTTGGGGAGTATACACGTTCTAATGAGTTGCTTCATAGTGTGCTAAAACAGCATGAATCAAAACAGTCTGTTTGTTATTTCTTTATCGCAAATAACGAGGTGTATTTAGGTCATTTTTATCAAGCAGAGAAGCATGTTCGAATTTATTTAGAGCTTGAACCACAAGGTCAATTTGCGGAGGAAGCCCAGGAATTGCTTGAGCTTTTTGAGGATGAACCGTTTATCGATGGTGAAAATGAGGCCGATTCTGAACAGTTTCTGGATGAACATGAACGAGCGTGGCTAATGCTCCGAAATGGAAGCATTGAGGAAGCTGTTTTATTGCTTGAGGCGATCGTGGAAAAGCACCCAGGGAGTTGGGCTGCACAAACTCATTTGGCAGAGGCTCTGTTTCGATTAGGCAAAGAAGAAGCCGCATTTGCCCATTGTTATGCTGTGCTTGAACAGGACGAGGGTAATCTCCTTGCTGTCTGCAATCTCGCATTATTTTATTTAGAATTAGGCATGCTAATCAAATTAACCATTACCGAAACATGCTTAAACAAGTGATGCCAATTGATATAGATCACCTTATTCGTATAACCGAAGTATTGTGTGCTTTAGGTGTCTATGAACAGGTTGTTGCTCGTAAATTAATTGCCACTGGGACTAATGATCAAGACCTATTGCGCTGTTTTGGCGTAGCTTTTTATCATATGGGTGATGAGCTAAAAGCAATTCATTACTTAAATCAAGCTGTATCCATTGGTGATGTGAAAGCAGAGCAGCTTATATTGGATATTCATCAAGGGAACGCTGGTAATGTATACTTCACTTTATTTGGTAGCAAAACAGGTCTGAGCAGAACAGTAGACAGTACACGAGATAATCCGCTACGATAAAATAGAGAATGCAATGATTTACTTTTTATAAAAACCTGTACAAAAGGGGAACCACCAAGATGAAGTCAGGTAGAGTAAGGAGTGTAGAGGATGGCAGAAGAAATAATATATGATGTTATTATAGCAGGTGCTGGGCCAGCAGGGATGACAGCGGCTGTCTATACGTCGCGAGCAAATTTAAACACGCTTATGCTTGAGCGTGGGATGCCTGGCGGCCAAATGGCAAATACGGAAGAAGTTGAAAATTACCCAGGTTTTGATCATATTCTTGGACCTGATCTTTCAAATAAAAATGTTTGAACACGCAAAGAAATTTGGTGCGGTTTATGCATATGGAGATATTAAAGAAATAATTGATGAAGGTGAAACAAAGCGTGTTATTGCGGGCTCCAAGGAATACCGGACACGTGCAGTTATTGTTTCAACTGGTGCAGAATACAAGAAATTGGGTATACCTGGTGAGCAAGAATTAGGTGGGCGAGGTGTTTCCTATTGCGCCGTTTGTGATGGTGCGTTTTTTAAAGAAAAAGAATTGATTGTTGTTGGCGGCGGAGATTCTGCTGTAGAAGAAGCCGTTTATTTAACACGATTTGCTTCAAAAGTAACGATTGTTCACCGTCGAGAACAGCTACGTGCGCAAAAAATATTGCAAGACCGTGCGTTTGCAAATGAGAAAATTGAATTTGTCTGGAATAAAGTTGTAACAGAGATAAATGAAAAAGATGGAAAAGTTGGCGGTGTGACTTTAGAGGATACGCAAACTGGTGACGTTTCTACGATGGGTGCTGATGGAGTCTTTGTCTATATTGGCATGTTACCTCTAAACGAAAGTGTTAATAATCTTAGCATTACTAATGAAGAAGGATATATTGTGACAAACGAAGAAATGGAAACAAAAGTAGCTGGTGTATTTGCTGCGGGCGATGTTCGCGAAAAATCACTTCGCCAAATCGTCACGGCAACTGGTGATGGTTCGATTGCTG
Organism: Bacillus sp. JCM 19041; assembly: GCA_001310375.1. Taxonomy (GTDB): domain Bacteria; phylum Bacillota; class Bacilli; order Bacillales; family Bacillaceae_D; genus Shouchella. The sequence goes on from BAXC01000009.1 coordinate 60,049, forward strand.
CCCAAAATGTCCAGCACTATTTAGAGAAATTGGACGACGCAAAAAAGGTAATTAACTAACCGTCATCAGTTTTTAACGATGCTGTAACCCTTTTGAAACACCTTAGCTTTATAATAGGGAACAGTAATTGACCCCCTTTTTTAATATAGTTTTTCTTTTGGGCGCAGAATTCTGCGCCCTTTTTTTGTGTGAATTTAAATAAACGAAATGAACAAAAAGCTGCAAACGTTGTAGCCTAACCTATTTACTTGTATACTATAGAATTAGGAACGTGAGGTGAATTGGACGTGCAACGTATAGCAAATTGTATATTAACTACAGAAGATCAGTGCTTAATGTTACAAAAACCAAGCCGTGGATGGTGGGTAGCACCTGGCGGTAAAATGGAGCAAACAGAGACGATAAAGGAGGCCGCGATTCGGGAGTTTCGTGAAGAAACGGGCTTGCAAATTGAAGCGGCTGTTTTGCGCGCAGTAACAACAATCGTTATTGTGGATGAAAAACAACAAGTAATGGATGAGTGGATGATGTTTACATTTTCTTCGTCCAATTACAGCGGAACAATGTTGAAAGAATCACCGGAAGGGAAATTAGTTTGGCAGGACCTTAAAGCTCATTCAAATTTACCGATGGCTCCAGGAGATCATTTTGTTTTTGACCATGTTTTAACAAATGAAGGTATACTTTACGGTACTTTTTATTATACAGAAGACTATAAGTTAGTGAAATATCGACTTGACCCACTACCGGCTAGCCGGGAGGAGGCTGTGCAATGAAACAAGCGGATGTTGAAATCGTTATTATTACTGGGATGTCTGGCGCGGGAAAGACTGTTGCTGTTCAAAGTTTTGAAGACTTGGGGTATTACTGCGTCGATAACTTGCCTCCTGCCCTGCTACCTAAATTTATTGAGTTAATTGAAGGTGGCGTTGATCAAGTAACAAAAGTGGCACTTGTCATGGATTTACGAGGTCAGTCGTTCTTTGATGAACTATTTAAAGCAATTGATGAATTAAATGAGACACCAGTAAATCGGTTGCGTGTGCAGATTCTTTATCTAGATGCGAAGGATGCCAAGTTAGTCCAACGTTATAAAGAAACAAGAAGGACCCATCCTCTTGCAAAAGGTGGCCTCCCCCTTGAAGGGATACAACGTGAGCGTCAATTACTTGAAGAGATGAAAGGGCGAGCCCAACAAATTGTTGATACAACTGATTTAAAACCTGTTCAACTCAGAGAGAAGATCATGCAGCGCTTTGCCTCGAGTGAACGCCAATCGTTTACGGTTCATTTTGTGTCGTTTGGTTTTAAATATGGGATTCCGATTGATGCCGATTTAGTTTTTGATGTCCGCTTTTTGCTAATCCCCACTATCTAGAAGATTTAAAACCTAAAACAGGTTTGCAATCAGAAGTTTCTTCTTATGTCTTGAAGTGGAAAGAAACGAAACAATTTCTCGAAAAGCTAACCGATTTGTTTGACTTTGTGTTGCCACAATACAAACGTGAAGGAAAGAGCCAAGTCGTTATTGGCATTGGTTGTACTGGGGGACAACATCGATCAGTAACACTTGCAGAATATTTTTGTTCCCATTATGAAGCGAGCTATGATGCTCGTGCAGGCCACCGTGATATTGATAAACGAAAGGCAAAGGCACACCATTTATGAAGAAAAAAGTGGTTGTCATCGGTGGGGGAACAGGGTTATCCGTTATTTTACGAGGTTTAAAAACGTTTGAAGTAGATATTACAGCGATTGTTACCGTTGCAGATGATGGAGCAGTTCGGGTATTTTACGGAAAGAGTTGGATATCCCACCACCTGGCGATGTCCGCAACGTATTGGTCGCACTTGCAGAAGTCGAGCCATTGGTCGAAGAACTATTTCAACATCGCTTTGCAAGCGGTGATGGCTTAAATGGTCATTCACTTGGTAATTTGTTATTAGCTGGGATGACATCAATCACAGGTGATTTCCAAAAAGGGATCTCGACAATAAGCCGCGTATTAAATGTGCGTGGGCGAGTATTGCCAGCAGCAAATGAAAGCATTATTTTGCATGCCGAAATGAATGATGGTTCAATTGTATCAGGAGAATCACAAATCCCACTTGTATCAAAAGGGATCAAACGTGTATATTTATCGCCTTCCTATGTCACACCGTTACCAGAGACAATTCAAGAGCTTGCACGGGCTGATTTGATTGTACTTGGACCAGGCTCCTTATATACGAGCATTTTACCTAATTTGCTTGTGCCGGGAATCGTTGAAGCGATCCGAGATTCGAAAGCCAAGAAGGCGTATATTTGTAATGCCATGACGCAAGCGGGAGAAACCGATGGGTATTCTGCGTCAGACCATTTGCAAGGGTTAATAGATCACTGTGGTGAAGGGCTTGTGCAGTATGTATTGGTTAATGGCGAACCGATTTCTAAAGCTGTTCTAGGACGTTATCAATTAGAACGAGCACAGCAAGTAATCGTTGATGACAAAGAACTTGAAGATTTAGGCGTGTCCATCATTAAAGACCGTTTTGTGTTAGAATCAAACCAGAAGCTACGTCACGATGCAATGAAAGTGTCTGAAGCATTACTTGATTTGTTAAAAGAACAACCGCAGCAAACAAATGAAAGAAGCAGCTGTTAGGGCGGAGAAATTGCCGCCCTTAAGAAAGGGTGAGGGGCGTGTCTTTTGCAGCAAACGCCAAAAAGGAATTAACTCAACTTGAGATCGTCTCTTGTTGTGCCCAAGCAGAACTGGCAGCTTTGATACGAATGAATGGGTCATTGTCGCTTGGGAATCAAAAAGTGGGCTTAGATGTATCTACTGAAAATGCAGCCATTGCGAGAAGAATTTATACATTAATAAAATATGTCTATCCCGGCATTCATATTGAATTGTTAGTCCGAAAAAAGATGCGCTTAAAAAAGAATAATGTGTATCTCGTTCGAATCTCAAAAGAGGCACGAAAGCTTCTGGAGGATTTATCAATTCTTGGTAGTTCTTTTCAATTTATTCGCTCTATTTCTTCGGAAATGGTAAAGGATTCATGCTGCAAGCGTGCGTATTTGCGTGGGGCATTTTTGGCCGGTGGTTCAATTAACCACCCAGAAACTTCATCTTACCACTTGGAAGTCTTTTCTCTTTATGAAGAGCATAATCAAGCGGTTTGTGATTTGATGAACGAGTTTTCTTTATCAGCGAAAACTCTTGAACGTAAAAAAGGGTTTATCACGTATTTAAAAGAAAGTGAAAAAATAACGGAATTTCTTAATATCATTGGTGCGCACCAAGCATTGCTTTACTTTGAAGATGTGCGGATTCTAAAAGATATGCGAAACTCCGTAAACCGGTTAGTGAACTGTGAAACTGCAAACTTAAATAAGACCGTTGGAGCTGCGTTGCGACAAGTAGAAAATATTCGATATGTCGAAAAAGAGATTGGTCTTGAAAATCTACCGCCAAAGCTTAGAGAAGTGGCAGAGCTCCGCGTCAAACACCAAGATGTGACATTGAAAGAGTTAGGAGAAATGATGGAAGGCGGAAAGGTGAGCAAATCTGGTATTAACCATCGCCTAAGAAAAATTGATGAATTTGCGGACAAGCTCCGCAATGGAACATATGATCAAAAACAGTTAAAATAGGGGGATTTCCAATGGCAGAAAAAGAAGTGACTATCCAATTAAAAACAGGTTTGCAAGCGCGTCCAGCCGCAATGTTTGTTCAGGAAGCAAACCGGTTCGCTTCAGATGTATTTATAGTAAAAGAACATTCAAGAGTAAACGCAAAAAGCATTATGGGGCTTATGAGTTTAGCGCTCGGTCGTGGCACTGTAATTACGCTTGTTACTGAAGGACATGATGAAGAAGAGGCACTCGAATCTCTAGTAGCTTATGTGCAAAAAGAAGAATAGATAAGAAAGAAAAACATGGCGTTA
>BAXC01000010.1 GCA_001310375.1 Bacillus sp. JCM 19041
TTAAAAAAGGTAGTCAATTGGTTAGAGGGTGCTTCTCTAACTCCAATTGACCCAAAATACCTCCTGAGATAAAATCTCAGGAGGTATTTTTCTTCGGTTTAACCCCCGCACGAGGGTTCCGTGTTTAAGATGGCATACCGAGTACAGCTTTTACTTCAAGGTATTCTTCAATACCGAAGTCTCCCCACTCACGACCTATACCAGACTGTTTGAAACCGCCGAATGGCGCCATAAAGTCTGTCCGTGCATTATTGACGGTAATTTGACCGGCACGGATGTTTGAAGCGACATAGCGTAACTGTTCAGGATCATTACCAACGACGTATCCTGCAAGACCATAAATCGTATCGTTGGCAATTTCTAGCGCATGCTCGATATCATCATAAGTAATGATCGAGATAACTGGGCCAAAGATTTCTTCTTGAGCAATCACCATGTCGTTTGAAACGTTTGTAAAGACAGTAGGTTTCGCAAAGTATCCTTTGTCTAGACCTTCTGGTTTACCAGTTCCACCCACAAGTACAGTGGCTCCTTCGTCGATTCCTTTTTGAATGTAGGATTGAACTGTATCCCACTGACCTTCAGAAACAAGCGGACCTGCATTGTGGCCATCTTCACGTGGGTTACCCATTGAGAATGAAGGTAGGACTTTTTGAACCGCGTCCTCGAACTCGTCTTTCTTCGTTTTAGGCACAATAATACGAGTTGCTGCCGTACACACTTGCCCTGTATTCATAAACATATTGGATACAGCCGTTTTTGCTGCTTTCTCCATATCCGCATCTTCTAACACAACAAGCGGTGATTTACCGCCAAGTTCAAGCGCGACTTTTTTTAATTGTTTTTGAAGCGTTTTGCATGATTTTTTCACCGACACCACCAGAACCAGTGAAGGAGACAAAGTCAATGTCTGGATGTGAGCTAATGCCGTCACCGATCACATCACCTGTTCCGTTCACAAGGTTAAATGCACCTTTTGGAACACCTGCTTCATGGATGATATCGGCTAAAATCATTGCTGCATAAGGTGTTTTTTCAGCTGGTTTTAATACAACCGGACTACCGGCGGCAATAGCTCCAGCAATTTTAGTCGATGTTTGGTTTGTTGGGAAGTTCCATGGCGTAATTAAACCACTAACTCCAATGCTTTCTTTTACGAGCGTGTGACCATCACGGTCCTCTGAAAATGAGAATGTTTTAAGAGCTTCAGCTGCTTTTTTAAAGTGGGCAAGTCCCATTTTAAAATGAACATGTTCAGAAATAGACAGCGGTGCACCTAATTCATCCGTCATCACATCAATCAATTCACTGCTTCGTTTTTTATAACCTTCAACAATGTTCTCTAACCATTCAATTCGTTCTACTCTTGTAGATTTAGAAAAAGTTGGATACGCCGCTTTCGCTGCAGCCACAGCCTTATCGAGATCTTCCTTTGTACCTGCGCTAATCTTGCCAATCACTTCTTCGGTTGCAGGGTTTATCACTTCAATTGTTTCTGATCCAGCGGGTTCGACCCATTCTCCATTAATAAAATGCTTTGTTTGATTACGCACGAAGATCGCTCCTTTTAATACTATCTATTGAGTAAGTTGTTCATCATTGCTTACATGGTTTGTGTACCCGTCTACTAAAAACTAAAACAACGTAAGCGCTTACTTACATTTTTGCGTAGCTTACGGGAAAAGTCAAACGATTATATACACAAATGAATCAATTCAGTATAATAAAAAAGAATGAAACATTATAATGTTTGTGCTGGAGAGGAGGGTCTGGTGCGGCAAGTAATTCGCAATGCCAAGTTTGTTAGCGGTCAGAGGCGGGACATTGTTGTTGAGCAAGGCGAGATTGTGGAAGTTTCAACTGAATACCAGGGTGAAGGGCAGACAATTACGATTCCGGAAAATGCCTATGTATCAGCTGGATGGATCGACTTGCATACCCATGCCTTCCCGAAATATCGACCATACGGGGCAGAAGCAGATGAGATTGGATGGAATACAGGCGTAACGACTGTTGTTGATGCAGGAACAGTGGGTGCAAATGATATAGGGGAATTTCATGCGTATGCGCAAAAAAGGAAGTCGCGCGTGCTTTCTTTTTGAATATTTCGAGAGTGGGGTTATCCAAGCTTGATGACTTAGTCATTTAGACGACGTTTCTCTAGACGCAGCATGTGATGCAGTCAGGCGGCATCCAACATTCATTGTTGGTCTTAAGGCAAGAATGAGCGCTAGTGTGATTGGAGAAAACGGCTTAAAACCACTACTGCTCGCTAAAAGGCTGCAAAGAAATGTCAATAAACCTTTAATGGTTCATATCGGAAGTGCTCCACCACAAGTAAGTGACATTCTTCGCCATCTAGATCAGGGGGATATTGTGACCCATTGCTTTAATGGCAAAAGCAACAATCTTTTTGATCAGAAAGGAAAGCCGTTGTCTGCTTTGCTTGATGCACGTAGTCGTGGTGTCTTGCTTGATATTGGTCATGGTACAGCGAGTTTCTCGTTTGCAGCAGCTGAATGTGCAAAGAAGGCGGGCGTTGCTTTTGACACGGTTAGTACAGATTTATATGAAGGAAATAAAAGAAATGGGCCTGTTTATGATATGGCAACAACGTTAACGAAATTTCTGGCTTTAGGCGCGACGCTTGAAACGTGCATTCAATCGGTTACTGAAAAGGCAGCAGCAGCAATTGGTCGTAAAGACTCGGTGTTATACGGACTGGGGCGAAGGCAGAGTTTACCATTTTTGAACTTGAGGAGAAAGAGCAAGAGCTAGTCGATTCTCATGGAAACAAGCGCTATAGCAAACAGCGGATTAAACCAATCGGTGTTTATTTAGGAGGGGCTTATCATGAGCTTTAAATACGGGCTAAAGAAAACGATTAATGCGAGTGGACGGATGACGATTCTTGGTGTATCGACTCTTTCTGAAGCGGTTTTAGAAGGAATCTCGTTTGGAGGAAGTCATTATTTTGAAATGGATGATCTGTACAAAAGGTCCGGAGAAATTGTAGCGAACCATTGCGAAACGGAAAGCGCAATGATAACAAACTCTGCTTCTGCGGCCGTCACACTAGCTGTGGCTGGACTTATTACAAAAGATGATTCTTATGCAGTCGAACATCTGCATAAAGAAGCACCAAAACGCGCGAATGAGATCATCTTAATGAAAGGACATAATGTCGATTACGGTGCGCCGATTGAGACAATGGTTCGCCTCGGAGGCGGTGTGGTAAAAGAAGTTGGTTATGCGAATGGATGCAAAGTAGACCAAATTCTACATGCGATTTCAAATGAGACTGTGGGCGTTTTATACGTGCAGTCACATCACTGTGTGCAAAAGAATATGCCAACACTTGAAACCGTTTATCGCGTCTGCCGGGAGAAAAACATTCCTCTAGTTGTTGATGCAGCGGCAGAAGAAGGGTTGATCGGTTTTACAGACAAGAGCGACCTTGTTATTTTCAGTGGATCAAAAGCGATTGAAGGACCATCATCTGGCATTCTAGCGGGAAAGCAGAACTTAATTAGTTATGCAGTAGCGCACCGCGCATATATTGGACGGGCGATGAAAGTAGGCAAAGAAACCGTTTTTGGTTTGCTTGCAGCTCTTGATGAATACGGCAACAAGACAATCAGTTTGGCGAAACAAAAGGATGTGCTAAAACACTTTGATCCACTCAACCGTTTGGACGGAGTGAAAGTAGAACATACATATGATCCAGCGGGTCGAGAAATTGTGAGGGCACGGGTTCACATCGACGGTGGTCAAGCAAAGATGAGTGCAGTTCAACTTGTAGATGCATTCAAAAAAGGAAATACCCCTATCTACACTCGTGATTACCATGCGAATGAAGGTCATTTTGATTTAGATCCGAGACCGTTATTAAAGGGAGATGCAGAGTTAATTGTGCAGCGATTTAATGAATTGTGGGAGGGAAATAAATGAGCCATTTTTATAAAGACCGAGTGAGTTTAAATATCCTTGCAAGCTCAATTGAAAATGCGAAAGAATGTTATGAAGCAGCTGAAGGGAATGCCTTCATTGGCGTTTTATCAAAAGATTTTGGGACAGTTGAAGAGGCTGTAAAAGGGATGGCTGCGTATGGAGAAGAAATTGATCATTGTGTTTCAGTGGGGTTAGGAGCGGGTGATCCGAATCAGTCGAAGATGGTTGGAGACATTGTTCGAACGTACACACCAAAACATATTAATCAAGTCTTTACAGGAGTTGGTTATACACGGGCAGCAGTTAATAATAATGAAACGATCATTAACTGCCTTGTGTCCCCGACAGGAAAGCCTGGTTTTGTGACGATCTCAACAGGTCCGTTAAGTTCACAAGAGAAAAAAGCAATTGTGCCAATTGATACGGCCATTGCAATGATGAAAGATATGGGCGCAAACTCGGTTAAATTTTTCCCGATGGGTGGGCTCAAAACGCGGGATGAGTACATCGCAGTAGCAGAAGCGTGCGCGAGTCAGTCATTCTGGCTTGAACCAACAGGGGGAATTGACTTAAATAATGTTGAAGAAATTGTCGAGATTGCCCTCGACGCTGGTGTAGAAAAAACGATTCCCCATGTTTATTCTGCGATAATCGATCAGTCGACTAAGCGGACAAAAGTCGCCGATGTCGCCGAATTGTACAGTAAAATAAAAGCTCTTGTTAATCGTAAATGATGAAAATGGTTTAGGAATCAGCGCGCATTATCTTTATCGGTTCCTTGCAAACCTTTGCGCAATAAAGCATAGACTGCACCCGAAAATGTGCTGATATTTTGGTTTTTCCGATACATTTCAATTCGTTGAACTAAATCGGTTGGAAACTTTATAAGTTTTGGAATACGTTTCATGCGAATCCCTTCTTTTGTTAAATTGAAACGAACTTGCATCGCTATTTGGACTATTAACGATGAACAATGTCCTTGAAGTCTTTTTCAATGTGAATCATACTCCCGAACTCATCGTCTGTCAACAGTTGGAATGAAAGGAGGTAAAGACGTAATGAGAGCGGTAAAAAAGAAGCTTTATGTCTTTTCTCATTACACATTGAAATTGATCACATAGCTGTGCATGTTTGTTTCGTAGTAAGCAATTGAGTATTCAATTAAAGAGCCATCTGTGTCATACGCATACCTTGAGCGTAAAAGCAGCGGCACTTGTTCGATTTGCAACTCGGTACTGACATTTACAGGTGGTGTCGCTACTTGGAACTCATCGCTAAAACGGTCAAATTGTATTCCCATTTGATTAAGTACATCATAAAGTGATGTTTCATAGAGTACTGGATCTGTCGGAACAACAATATGACTCGGAATATAATGTGTCATATGAATATAGGGTTGCTTGTCTAAATAATAGATTCGCTCAATTCGAGTAAAAGAAGGATTGGTCGAGTCTATTTGCATAAAAGCAGGTGGTACTTGATTTGTAGAGAGGGAGAGAACGTTTTTAACGAGCGTCTTCCCCTCCTTCATGAGATGATTTGTAAAACTTTGCCCCGTAGACATCGTTATAACGGCTGCATTATCAAGCACAATTGTGCCAATCCCACTTCGCTTTTCCACATAGCCTTCACTTGTTAGTTGTTCCATTGCTTTACGTACGGTAATTTTGCTGACTCCAACTCCCGCTCAAGCTCAGGTTCTGGAGGCATTAATGATTGAACTGGATACTCTTGGTTGACAATACGCGCTTTTAATATCGATTTTATTTGTATGTAAAGTGGACCGTTTTTTCGAGATAATGTCATGTTTATTACCTTTCTATGTCAATCGTCTGTTCCGTAAACCGCTTGATGTCAGCAAGACTAGATACAGGTGAATCCCCTACGGTAGTATGGGCAAGCACTCCGGCTGCTGTAGCAAAATCAATTAAGTTATTCGGTTCCACTTTTGTATGTAACCCGTGGAGAATGCCACTTACAAAGCCGTCGCCTCCGCCAATCCGGTCAAGCACATGAAGGTTATGCACATGTGAATAAGTGACGGTACCTTCTCGTACAATAAAGCCTTTAAGCGTTTGTGCTGAAATAGAAGTAGTGTCTCGAATTGTCCCAGCAATCGTTTGTATCTTATACGCATCGGCTACCTGGGGAAGTAGGTCTTCAATTTGTTTTTCTTTCTCTGTTTGGGTGGTCGGTAGCTCAAGTATAAATCGTGCATCTTTTTCTGTCATAAAACAAATGTCCGCAAGATGAAGCATCTCTTCGTAACTAGACTTTGCATGGGTTGAGTCATCCCCCCATAATTTAGGACGGTAGTTGCAATCAAACGAAATGGTTAGCCCTTGTGCCTTTGCTTTTTTAGCAACTGCAAGCGTTAGTTGCCTCGTATGAGAGGAGACAGCTAGGCTAATACCACAAAAGTGAATGACGCTCGATTTTTGAAGGTTCGCAAAATCGTATTCCTCACACTCTGATGTACAAAATGAACTATTGCTGCGGTCCGTATATGTTACTGCAGAAGCTCTCCCGCCAAAGCCCCGTTCAAGAAAATAAAGCCCAAGTGTATCACCGCCGCGGACAATGTGACTTGTTTCAATACCAAGTGATTGAAGATGTGCGAGCGCCGCAATACCGATTGAGTTCGTTGGGAGTTTAGTCACTAGTGCAGTGCGATGTCCAAAGTGGCTTAATCCGCTTAATATATTCACTCCAGTCCCAGAGTAAGACACGAGAAGTTCTGATGCCTGTTGTAGTTTTTGAAAATGGGGTGCTTCTAACCGCATCATCACTTCGCCAAATGCATAAATCATTGGTGTTCCTCCTCCATTTATGTAACGGCTGTATCGTTTTTTCAAAACAAAAATTAACCGTCCGTTTCTCGGAACGCGTACGGTGAGGAGTGGTGGTACTGCTTCTAATTGCCCGGCTTTTAAAATCAACACTCCTATACTTGTTTTCCCTAAGTAACCATTATTCGACAAATGGTATTGTAATTCCTTTTAGAAAGGTTGGACTAAAGTAGGTCAGAGGTGAAACAGAGAGGGGTATGTTGTTTTTGATGGTAAATGAACCCAAATGATGCTTGACGGATGATAAGCCCTTGCTTATTCTGTTTGAATAGACAGAAAGATCTTATGATGGATGATCTATCTAGGGAGAGAAGACGATGAGGACATTTTACTTGCTGCTAGCTTTGTTTCTGGCAGCACTCAATTTGCGCCCGGCAATTACATCAGTGTCGCCGTTGCTCGAATCCATTCAAGCTTCTCTTGGAATGAGCGGGATGACCGCTAGCTTGTTGACGACGTTGCCTGTTCTATGTATGGGTGTTTTTGCTCCGTTTGCGGCGACTATCAGCAAACGGTTTGGTTTAGAGAGAGCGATCTTCTTATCGCTTGTTTTAATTACGGTTGCGACATTTATGAGAGGTACGATTAGTTCGGCGATTCTATTAATTGCTACCGCTTTTTTAGCGGGAGTGGGAATTGGTATTGCTGGTCCGCTACTATCAGGTTTTATTAAACAGTACTTCCCAGGTCGACCAGGACTTGTGAGCATTTATTCGGCTGCGCTTGTTGTTGGAGCTGGTATTGCGGCTGGTGTATCTGTTCCGATTTACGAGGCTGCTAGCTTTAATTGGAGAACCTCTTTAGCCGTATGGGGCCTGCTTGGTGCAGCCGCTGTTTTTGTGTGGGTGAAGTTGGCTTTTAACAAACACACGTATGTGAAGGAAGCGAAGGCAGCCCTACCAATTCGGAATAAAAGAGCCCTTCTTATGACGTTGTTTTTTGGATTGATGGCAACTGTATTTTATACAACAACTGCTTGGGCAGGCCCGATTGTGATTAGTATGGGATACTCAACGGCTGTTGCTGGGACGATGGTTACCGTTTTCCAATTAATTCAAATTCCCGTTTCACTCACTTTACCTAGCTTTGTCGCAAAGTATGGTTACTTAACGGCTTCACTCGTCATTTGTAGCTTGTTTGAGCTAACGGGCTTGCTCATTCTCTTGTTTGGAGGTCACCCTCTTGCAGGTATGGTGTTTATTGGTATGGGTGCAGGAGGTTTGTTCCCACTAGCCATTATGCTACCAATTGTCGAGACGAGAACAGCCGATGAAGCAAGCTCCTTATCCGCGTTAAACCAAGGGGGCGGATATGTACTAGCGGCTTTAGGTCCCCTTTTAGTAGGGGGATGTACGATTATTTTAATAGCTTTACGCCTGCACTACTATTCATGGGTGGACTTGTTGTTTGTATGATCCTTGTCCAATTGGCACTTGGAAAAAGTAAGCTAGATGAACGTGTAAAAGAAGGCTAGTAAAACGTGGAAGGAATAATAATAAAGGGGGACAGAGATGTTTATTGTTAATGTAGAAGCGGCTATTTATAACGAAGGAAACAAATGGCTTGTCATTAAACGAAGTGAGAAAGAAGAACATGCCCCAGGTGAGCTTTCATTAGTTGGTGGAAAAGTTGATGCAACTAGCGGATACGCCATCGATGTGCTTGAGAAAACAGTTATTCGTGAAGTGTGGGAAGAAGTTGGCATTCGTTTGCAGGATCAAATTGATTATGTGTATAGCTCGTTTTTTACGGCAAATGATGGCGTGCAAGTAGTGGATATCGTCTTTTTATGTGAGCACGCATCTGGACAAGCGATTGCCAAAAGCAAAGAAGAAGTTGACGAGGTGAAATGGCTTGCGTCTGAATACATTTTAAGTGACGTGAAAGCTCCTGACTACTTGAAAGAGCATATACGCCGTGCAGATAAAGCAAGAGAATCTCGAAAATAAGTGGTATCTTGAGATGGGATTTTAGGAAGAGTTGACCGTCATGAACGAATACCTTATAGCGTTATACATATCATTACGAAATGGTCAATCCAGCACAGAGCTGGATTGGCTTTTAAGCATTAAACACCTTTCATTGAATCCCTTATGAATTCGTATTTATTTCACATTTAAGTGCTATACTGTTCGGGTAAAGGGGGACCGACATGAAGCGATCACTTATCGGATTTATTATGGTGGCACTATTGCTTAGTGCGTGTGGAGATGAATCTTTTTCTTTGCCAGATGAAAACGGTTCATATGCGTTTGTTTCCCATTTAAAGGAGCCCTCACTCGCGGTCTTGGATTTAACGAACGATCAAATAGAAAAAATGGAACCACTTGAGTCTGCGTGGAGCGCCCAAATAGCATATGGAGATAACCAGATTGCTGCACTTTCAGATGATGGGAAAGAGGTTGTGAACCTCAATTTAACGAACGGTGAGATAAACACAATTGCTCGTTTGGACTCACATGCAAAAGCAATTGTGTACGTATCTGAACAACAAGCATTTGCGGTTGCGCTTGAAGATAAGAATGAAGTGCAATTAATTGATGAACAAAGTGGTCAGGTTCTAACATCCATTCCTTTTGCAGGTCAGCTTTCAGAAATGATTGTTGCAGATGAGGGAAGATTGTTTGTATTAAGCACAGAAGAGGAACGTGTTTATCATTTGAATGTTGATAAAGGCGTAGTAGAAAATTCCTTTTCCGTTTCTGGTCGACCAGCAGGAATGTTTTATGATGGCGAATTGCTTTGGATTGGCGGTCATGGAAAGTCGGGTGAACTGAACCATATGATTTATGGATATGATGGGGAAACGGGTTTGCTGGAACAAACGATTGATGTAGGGTTGATGCCAATTGCAATGACCGGTGGTCAAGATGATTCATTTTTTGTTTTATGCCATGGAGACCATCAACTATATAAAATCAAAGAAGCAGAGGTTGTTGGAACTGTAGAGGTTGGGCAAAACCCGAATTATGTTTATGCACATCATGACCAGTTACTTGTAAGTAATTTTGATAGTGATACAGTTACAATTGTGAACAAAGATCCATTTACGGTGGCAGGAGAAGTAGCTGTTGGCTCTGGTCCACACGCCATCGCGACAGGAGAGATAAAGTAATGGAGAAAAGGACGGTTCTTGTAGTTGATGATGAGCCGGAATTACTGCAGCTTGTTGTCACATATTTAAAAAAAGAATCATACATCCCCCTCACAGCAAACAACGGGGTAGATGCTCTTCGCCTCATTGAAAACAAACAAATCGATCTCGTTATTTTAGACGTCATGATGGAAGGGGTAGATGGTTTTTCTGTATGTGAGACAATCCGGAAAACGTACGCGCTTCCAGTCATTATGTTGACTGCGCGAAGCCATGAAGAAGACAAGATCCGCGCTTTAAAGCTTGGAGCGGACGATTACATGGTTAAACCGTTTAGCCCAAAGGAACTGATGGCGCGTGTTGAGGCAGCACTGAGGCGATCATATGAAATGAAGCCTACATCTGATTTGCTGGTGTTTGCTGAACTTCGGATTAACCGTGGTGCCCGAAGTGTGCACATATCGGGCAAAGAGCTTGTATTGACGAGAAGAGAATACGAATTGCTGTTATTTTTATCGGAAAATGAGAACAGAGCGTTTTCAAGGGAACAGCTTTTTTCTCACGTTTGGACCGATGTGAGTGTGAGTTCGTTACGGACTGTTGATACGCATATAAAGACGCTACGTCTAAAGTTAGGTCCTGCTGGTCGGATGATTCAAACGGTTTGGGGCGTTGGTTATAAATTCGGGAGGACAGGATGAGAGGTTTCTCAATCCGTAAAAAAGTTTGGCTCGGGATAGCCGCCACTGCTGCAGCTGTCATTGGTCTATCAAGCATGCTCGTGTTTTATTTATATGAGCGGCTCTATGTTGATGAACAAATAGCGCGGTTCACTGAAGAAGGACAAGCATTGGCGCAAGCATATGAGGAATACGGGGCGTCGGAAGGTTTATTTGACCGGATTAAATGGCTCGATGAAACGTCAGATGCGCTCTATCTCTTTACAGAGGACCCAATGGAGCTTGCGGGAGGTGTGCCATTTGAAAGCGCTGCAGGTGATGAACTGATTACATATGAGGAACGGCAGGTTCTTCTTCAAGGAGATACGGTTTTGATTCGGCGAGAACACCCGCGTTTTCACCAAGACATGCTTGGCATCGCAATTCCGCTCATGGATGGAGAGCGACTTGGAGGTGCGGTATTTATTTCGATGCCGCTGGCAGATGTGTATGATGCGTTTGCAGATATTCAGTGGCTGCTCTATAGTGCACTTGTTCTCGCTGTAGCGAGCATTGCTTTTCTAGGCAATCGCATTACGCGGAGATTGCTCGATCCATTGCTGGAGATGAAGGCAGTAGCGAAGAAAATGGCTCAAGGTGATTTTAGTCAACGTATGACGATAGGCAAACAAGAAGATGAGATGGATGAGTTGGCACGTTCTTTAAACCATTTAGCCCACTCGTTGCAGCAAGTCGAGGAAAATCGGCGCTTGTTTCTTGCAGATCTCGCCCATGAATTACGAACGCCTCTTAGCTATATGGTTGGCTATATTGAAGGCATGCGGGAAGGGGTAATGGAGCGGGAACAGGGTATGGCGATTCTATCAAAAGAAACAACGAGATTGAATCGACTCGTCAATGACTTACTGGATCTTGCCCAGTTAGAGGGGGAGGCTTATCCACTCAAACTAGATGCAGTTGTATTTGCAGAACTTATTCGTGAAGCGAGTGAGACGGTTGCACTCGAAGCAAAAAGAAAAGAAATGCAACTGACGTTTGAACTTGATGAAGACAGTATAATTCAAGCTGATCGTGATCGAATGAAACAAGTTATTATGAATCTACTTACCAATGCGATTGCTTATTCAGATCCGAAAAAAACAATTAAGATTTCACTCACAGCAACAGAAGGAAGAGCAACAATGACGATACAAGATCAAGGTTTTGGCATACCAAAAACGGATCTACCTTATGTAACCGATCGTTTTTTTAGAGTAAAGCGTGCTCGTAGCCGTGAAAATGGTGGGACAGGACTAGGCTTGGCGATCGTACAAGAAATTATTGCCCGTCATAATGGTATCTTTCTGCTGGAGTCTAATGATGAGAATGGAACGAAAGCGATCGTTCAACTTGATGAATTTAACTTTGAGGAATTGAGGGGGGCGTATGAATGAAATGGTTACTACCGGCCATACTTGCATTTGTTTTGCTCGTAGGCTGTTCGGAAGAAGATGGTGGGAATGAACTCTCACTAGAAGTAATTGAAGTTGATATCGATGTGGAAGTTGAGCAGCGGTTAGGGGAATCGTTTGACTTACAAACGTGGGTGACACAAGGTGACGATAAAGTGGAAGATGCTCATGAGGTATTGTTTGAACTGTGGAAAGATGGTGATCGAGACAATGCGGAGTTCCATGAAGCGATTCATGAGAAGGACGGATTATACCGTGCCCCAGTTGAGGTTTCTGAAGACGGGATTTATTTGCTGCAAGCCCATGTGACTGCACGAGATATGCATGTGATGCCAACTCAAGAAATAATAGTCGGGACTGTTAGTGAAGAAAAGCGCAAAGCCTTTTATGATGATCGAGATTAATCTGTTCATCTTCCATTCATAATGAATTGGTATGATAGTCGTAAAGGAGGCGTAAATGTATGATTAATGCAAAGCTCTTATTAATCGTTTCATCTCTATTTGGTCTATGGGGTGTGCTAATGGGCGCCCATATGGCCGGAGGCGGTTCTTATGCTCTATCAGCAATCCACGCACACGTACTTGTGCTCGGTTGGTTAACATTGTTTGCGTGGAGTATTTTCCATAAATTATATGAACCAAAACAAAAACTTCTTGCTGGGATTCAAGCATGGACGGGTGTCATTGGAGCACTGCTGCTAACATCGGGTATGTGGCTCCATAACAATGAACCTTTTGAGTTGCCGTTTGGCGTAACACTTGGGTTCTACATTGGTGGCGGTGTAACAGTTGTCATTAGTTTCCTTGTGTTTGTTATTCTTGCTTTTTTACAAGAATCAAAGAAAGCATGATAAAAGCCGCCGTTACCTCGGCGGCTTTTTTAATGATAAGTAAATGGATGATGCTTTGCCCCGCTTCCGGCATATACTTCGCTTTCCGCGGGCGACGGATGAGCCTCACAGCTCTGCTGTGTGTCTCATCTTCGTCATATCTCCCGTCCGCTAGTTTGATATTTATTATGCGTAAAATGTATCGCAAGCTTGTGCAGCTTCAATATCTTTTTTGGTTAATTTACCTTCGTCTACGGTTGTCCATTTAATTGTAATCGTTGTATGGTCAATTATAAGATAGGGATGATGTTGTGCTCCTTCAGCGTACGCGGCAACATTTTGGACAAAATCAATGCCTTTTAAAAAGTTATCAAATGTAAATTCCCTTACAAGTGTTTCGTCTTCTAATTCCCAGCCTGCCATTTCTTTTGCCTCTTTTTTAATTTGACTCAATGGATGTCCCTCCTTTTTGATTTATCCTTCTTTATTGTATACCTGCTTTTTGGTTGCTGGAAACCTTAAAATAAGTGTAAAGCTAAGTAAATGACAAAAGTGACGGTAATACTGCTTAGCACTGTTGAATAAAGGACGATTTGGGCGGTGAGTTCAGGCGCTCTTTCGTATTCCAAGGCAAGTGTCGCTGTATTGCGGGAAGTTGGAAAAGAGCTAGCAATGAACAAGGACTGGGCTATGACTCCATCGATTTGTAGTAAATAAATAAAGACCAATGCAAAAGCAGGACCAACGACTAAGCGACCAAGTAAGCTCCAACCAATGACAGCATGAAATGTTTTTAAAGAAATTGTCGCAAGTTGGGCTCCAAGCAATAGTAAAGCTAATGCAACAAATCCATTCGCTAATTGTTCGAGAGGTACAAGTGCAAAAGTTGGAATGGGCAAATCGAACAACTGAAAAACAATGCCAAGTAACAATGCATGAATTAGAGGTAATCGCAGAAGCGACTTGAAAATTTGTGCCATTGATTTCGAAGCATTCATTAAGTTAAACATGCCATATGTATATGTAAGCAGGTTTTGGAAAACAAGCATAATGATTTGCACAGAGACACCCAATGGGTTTGCGCTAAAAATCAACTGGCTGACTGGCAACCCGTAGTTTCCAGAATTCATGAGCGAAATGCTGTTTTTTAAGGCTGCGCGTTCATCTCTAGGTAATTTGAGTAGCTTTGCTATGACGCTACTTAGCAAAATAAGGCTTAAACTAAATAAGAAAAGGTAGAGAACAAGTTGAAGGAGCAAAGAATAATCCAAGTCAGCGTTATAAATATTTAAAAAAATCGCTGCCGGCATAAAACAATAGGTAAGCAATTGAGCAAGTGGACGCAATTGAAAATCGAATTTTCGTTGCAGGAAGGCCCCAACTGTCATTAGTAGTAGAATAGGTAGGACGACTTGCATAAAAACAAGAATGATCACATTCATAGACGCTCTTCCTTTCTGTGCTGTTGTATTTATCGTAACCGAAGAGCAGAAAATCGGCTAATAGAAAAAACAAATCTAAATAGATAAACAATTATAATGGATAGTAAAGACAGGAAAGTCATGTGATTTGTTCAACTGACTATGTATACAAGCAAGCACCCTCTCATGAGAAGCAAACCTTAACGTTTGAAGCAACCAAATAGAAACATAAATAAGCCGTCCGAGCTTTTTAGCCCGGACGGCTTGTTTTTACATAATAAATTGCATCGCAAACACAAACACGATCACAATAGGTACGAGCGTTCGAACTAAGCCAAACCAAAGGTGAGCGCTCTTGCCAAGTGAACCACTAGCGAGTTCATACTGTTCAAAGATCGTTTTCTTATTCATCTTATAGCCAACGAAGAGAGCAATCATTAAACAACCGAGTGGAAGCATTAAGTTCGAGACGATGAAGTCTGTCAAATCAAAGATCGTCTTACCAAAAATGAGAGCGTCATTTAATAGGTTTTCGGATAAAGCTGCTGGAATGCCTGCAATAATGACGATGATGCCAGTAATGGCAGCAACATTGACCCGACGGTAATCTTTGTTTTGTGTAAACGCAGAGATGATAATCTCGAGTAAGCTGAATGACGATGTAATTGTCGCAAAGAAGAATAGCAACAAAAAGAGAATCAAAAAGAACGAGCCTAGAGGCATTTGCTCAAATACGGTCGGTAGGACAATAAAGAGCAATCCAGGTCCAGAACCCGGTTCGAGCCCAAATGCAAAGACTGCTGGGAAAACAGCTAGTCCTGCTAAGAAAGAAACAAGGATGTTCATACCGGAAATAAATCCAGCCGAACTAGGCAGACTTTGATTATTGCCAAGATACGAACTGTACGTGACCATACATGAAAAACCAACTGCGAGGGAGAAGAAAGAATGACCAAGCGCTTCAAGTGTCCCTGCTGCCGTTATTTTAGAGAAATCTGGTAAAAGGAAGAAGCGCACACCTTCCATCGCGCCTTCAATTGTCACACCTCGAATGATGATGATGATAAGGAAAAGAAATAAAAGAGGCATGAGGTATTTATTGGCACGCTCAATACCATTTTTTATACCAAATGAAAGCACAATCACATTCAAGAGAACAAAAAATGCTAGTCCTAAAATGCTTATCATTGGGTTGCCAATGACGGAACCAAATAAAGCTTCATAATCTCCATTAGGCTCAAGGATGGAACCTGTAAATGATAAAACAACATAGGTGAGTATCCAGCCACCAATCACAGCGTAAAACGTAAGGAGTAAGAAGCAACCTACAACGCCAAAACGACCAATCCATCTCCAAACACCCGTTTTTGATAATCGTGCATAAGCGGAAACCGCTTCACGCTTTGAACCACGACCAATAATAAATTCGGAGATTAATAAAGGTAAGCCAATTAAAAGGGTAAATAAAATAAACAGTAAAAAGAATGCTCCGCCGCCATTATCACCAGTTAAGTAGGGGAAGCGCCAAAGAGCACCCAGTCCAATTGCTGCTCCAGCGGAAGCAAGAATAAATCCAAGTTTTGAAGACCATTGATCACTCATAATAGATGCTAGTTAAAGCATTCACCTACTTTCCAATTATACGATAGGATTCACTTTAACATAGAAAAGTTTATTTGCCGATAGGAAAAGATTAGAATTCGAAAATTTTAGAAATTGAAACAATTAAATCGATCTAATAAGTTGAAAATCAAATGTTCTAAGTAGATAAATGTGAATAAAATTTTAAACAGCGGATCGTTAACGATCCGCTGTTTTTTTGCATGCCAAATGGTCCAGCGGTCTTTCTCGACAATTTCACCGTCTAACTCTATGCTTTTATCTATAAAGTCAACGAGTCTGATAGTTCTGCGTCTGACAATTCATGCAGGAGCGATCTACCGATGCGGTTTTGAATATCTATGAGTAAGTCTGCTTTTGAGGGGTATTCTTTTCGGTTTTCCCAAATTGTATGGGAAGTTATTTGTGTAAAACCAACATTCTTAAGCGCTTGGACGACAGTATCATGATGAGGACGTCTATTTTTTTCAATATCAACCAAATGGGGAAAGCGTTCAAAAAAGTATCCGCGTACATGTGTACTACTGCCCGGGAGGAAGCAATCGTCTGCTATGCGATCTTGTATAAGGAACGTCCCGCCATTTCGGATAAGACGATGAGCTTCTTGAAAAGCAGGTGAGTAATCACTTAGGTGATGAATAAGTGCGCGTTCAAGAATAAGGTCGACAGAATGAGTAGGTAATGGAACTTGAGCGGCTTCTCCTTTTAGAAATTGAACTTGCTGCTGATCACCATTATTTTGATTGGCTGATTTCAACATCGCATCTGAAAAATCAATGCCGATTGCCTTTTTCGCTCCGGCATTGATTAAAGCTTTTGTGTAAATGCCTCCACCACAAGCGATGTCTACGGCTAAATCAATGGATTGATAGTCAATAAGCTGTTTAATAAAAGTGGTCCACTCACCATCAGCTTCTCGTGTGGCATACCTTGCATGATTCGAATCATGAAAATTAATCGACATATAGAATCTCCTCTCATATGTTGGTCTATAACTAGCATATGAGGAGATGTGTCATAAGAAAAGAACAGAGTTTGAATCGTCATTGATTCAAAAATCAAAAGGAAGTGGACAATAAAAGAAAGAGTATGGTACACTACTCAACATCGAAAAAAGTATCACCCCATTAGTCAGATAATTCTATTACTTAAAGAAGGTCTTAACAAAATGAATTCACAGGTATCAATTTCGAACAAGAACATTTTTTTTATTGGTTTAATGCTATTTTCACTATTCTTCGGTGCTGGAAATCTGATTTTTCCACCAGAACTTGGACAAGCTGCTGGTGAGAATGCATGGCCGGCGATTATTGGTTTTTTAATCTCTGGGGTAGTTTGCCGATACTAGGTGTTATGGCAATTACATATGTAGGTAGCGACGATGCAGAAGGATTGAGCAAACGAGTTCACCCCTACTTCGCAGTTGGTTTAACAGCATTAACTTATTTGACGATTGGACCGTTTTTTGCCGTCCCGAGAACAGGTACAGTGTCATATGAAATCGCAATTGTGCCGTTTTTAGAATACATACCATTTCTAGAAGAACGTAGTCAGTTAGCCCTCGCGCTTTTCACCATTGTATATTTTGCGATCGTTTATTTCTTAGCGTTAAATCCCGGTAAGTTTGTTGATCGAATTGGTAAAATGATTACACCACTGTTGTTACTTGTCATTGCTATCCTTTTAATTCGCGTTGTTGCTGGACCTCTGGGAACGTACACAGCTCCAACAGGCGATTACGCTGATTTTGCCCTTTTCCGTGGAATTACGGAAGGTTATCTAACAATGGATACAATCGCTGCTGTTGTGTTTGGAATCATCGTTGTAAAAGCGATTAAAGATTTAGGTGTGACGGATCAGAAATTAATTCAAAAAACCGCATGGAAAGCAGGACTAGTTGCTGCGATTTGTTTAGGTACTGTTTATACAGGATTGGGTTATCTTGGTGCTGTAAGTGCATCGGCAATTACAGCAACAGAAGGCGCGCAAATTTTAGCTGTTGTCTCTGGTGAATACTTTGGTCTCATGGGGAATATGTTACTTGGTTTAACAATCTTGTTTGCATGTATTCCAACAGCGACTGGATTAATTTCATCATGTGCAATTTATTTTAACAAGCAATTTCCGCGTGCTTCATACAAACAGTTGGTATTAGGATTCACGTTGTTTAGTGCAGTCATCTCAAACTTCGGACTTTCACGAATCATAGAATTCTCAATTCCAGTATTAAGCTTTATTTACCCAATCGTTATTGTGCTCATCTTCTTGGCTTTCCTTGATAAGTTGTTTGGAGGGAAGAAAAGCGTCTACCAAGTTACTGTTCTCTTTACCGGTATTGTTAGTGTGAACGAGGGATTGATGGCAGCAAATGAAAATTGGAATTATCTATTCTGGCTACCACTTCCATTCGCTGATATCGGGTTTGCTTGGGTAGTCCCAGCAGCTGTCGGTTTTGTGATTGGTCTTCTTGTCTCGTTTATGCGAGGGAAATAAAACAGTAAATAAAACGAGCGGGCTACTTAAGTCCCGCTCGTTTTTTTAAAAGAAAGGATTCGTTTTATGATAAATGTAAAAGGACAAACCGTTGATAATCAAACAAGATGTGTTCACTATCACACAGAAATAGACATCATTGCGATTAAATTTGCTTGTTGTAATGACTTCTATCCCTGCTATAAATGTCATGATGAAGCATGCAGCCATGAACGAAAGCAATGGCCAAAGGAGCAGTTTGAGGAGCAGGCTATTTTGTGTGGGAATTGTCGTTCGCTGTTAACCATTTCTAATTACATGTGCACTGCACATTGTCCATCATGTGAGCATCCATTTAATCCAAACTGTTCGTTCCATGCTCATTTGTATTTTGAACAATCACTTTAATCATTGGATTGTTTTTCCAAACATAGGTTAAGAGAGGATATTGTTTTAAGGGGGATAAAAATGGCTCATAAAAAGTACGTATTGTTGTTTTGTGACCCAGGCATTGACGATGTTATTGCAATCATGTATACACTGATGCATCCGCAATTGGAATTGGTCGGAATTGTAACGAGCTATGGCAATGTCACGAAAACGCAAGCAACGGAAAATGCAGCCTATGTGCTCCATTTGTCCAAGATGGCGCATATCCCTATTATTCCGGCGGCAAACACCTCGTTATCAACCCCATTTCAGCAGCCTTTTTCTGATATTCATGGGAGCGATGGGTTAGGGTCATTTAAGCGTCCTCCTCATTCCCCAGGAAATATTCATCAATTCGATACAATTAGACAAATCGTTCATTATTATCAGGAAGAGCTTTTAATTGTCGAGTTAGGAAGAATGACAGCCCTTGCTTTTGCATTAAATTTATACAGAGAAGAGATGGCACAAGTAGGCGGTTATTACATAATGGGTGGAGCTTTTATGGTGCCCGGTAATCGAACAACGGTGGCGGAAGCAAACATCTATGAGGATCCAGTAGCAGCTGATTTTGTATTCACACATAGTAACCATGTTTGTATTACTCCTTTAAACACAACAAATCAAGCGATCCTCCCTATTTCATTGATCAATAAATTAGCGAAACACCGGCAATTTGGTTTTTTAATAAAAGAGATGTTAGATTTTTACGGAGACTACTATAAAAAGATAAACCCTGGTATTTTAGGCGCTCCTATTCATGATGTCGTTCCTCTCATGCTTATCCATCAACCACAGTTGGTCCAATCTGTGGAGCGAGACATTACTGTTGTCACAGATGGAGTCGCAAAAGGACTGACGATTGCTGACTTTCGACCTTCGAGCAAGAAAGGAAAGCATAAGATCGCTATCGGACTTGACGAACAGGCTTTTATAGCTAATTTTGAAAGAGTAATGCTACCAAGTAACTAGTGAAAAGAGTGAAAATTTGTTATAATTAGTATAGATAATTTAAGGAAGGGTGATGTTTATGTTAAATAAGGTGGATACTCTACAAATGGACGAAGTGAATCGAAAAAGGAGAGATTTTATTGATCAAAGGCAAAAGAATCGAATTAAGGCCAGCCTCTAAAGCTGATTGGCGAAGGCAAGCAGAGTGGAGAAATAATCCAGACTCAGCTAGATTAGCTGCGGGAACTGAGTCCCCGTTTTATAGCAATGTGACGATCGAGGAAGCAGAGACTATTTTTGATAAGAACGTGCTACCTGATCGAAAGACAGGTTGTTTATTTGCAATCTATATTGCAGAAACCAACGAACACATAGGGAATTGTGATTACCGCTCAGTAAATCTTGTAGCGAGAAGTGCAGAGGTTGGTATGATCATTGGTGACCCTAATGCCAGGGACAAAGGTTTCGGGACAGAGGCACTTACGCTTTTAATCCGCTTTTTATTTATGGAGTTGAACTTGCTTCGAATTCGGCTCGATACATGGAGTGGAAATGACCGGGCTCTACATTTGTATAAAAAATGCGGTTTTCAAGTGGAAGGTACCTTACGTAATGCCGAGTTTGTAAATGGAAGTTACTATGATCAAATTGTGATGGGCCTATTAAGAGAGGATGTATGTTCAGACTAAAAAAGCGAGCCACGGCTCGCTTTTTAGTCTTACTTGTCTTCTTTTTTGTTCTCGAGCTCTGCTAATTTTTGCATGAGGACATGCTGAGGCATGTGCATAATTTGTTCAATTGGCATGTTAAGAGATTTTGCTAATGTAACAGCTGTTTCAGCTGATATACGTAATGGAGGCATCGTCTTACTCCTTTCTTTCTTGAATCAATTCGTTGATTGCCAAGGCAATTTGCTGTAAAAAAGTGAGCGAATGCGGAACAAGATCCGTGAGTGATAAAGTGTTTTTATAGTGTTCTCTATAGCCATTTGTTTCAATAAATCCTTCTGCGGACATGTACGTTTGACTACGGAAACATAAAGCAAAAAATTCTCGAAAAGGTACGCGTACAATGCCTGCGACTTCTTCTTCTTGTAAAGAGAATGCTTCAAACGGCAAGGATGCCGTATAGACATAGGTTGATGCAAACTCGCGATCAATGATTTTTACTTGATTTGGGATACAACGGAATTGACCAATAAAGTGAAGGTCAGATAAAAGAATAGAAATACCTAGTTCTTCTTTTATTTCGCGTATGCCGTCTTCTGTCTTTTCATGAGAAAGCAAGTGTCCAGCAGCTGTGATATCAAATAAAGAAGAGAACTCTTTTTTTGTATCGCTGCGGCGTTGTAAGTAGAGCATCGGCTCTTCAGCCGTATCATCAAGAATCCAGCAGTGGAATGTCTCATGCCATAACCCGTTGGTATGGGCTTTTTCTCTGTCCGCTGTTCCGATTGGCTGTTTGGCGCGGTTATAGATTGTTAGTACTTCGCTTTGCATAAAGAGCTCCTTTCGATGCCCCATCAGTATAGCATGGAACATGCAAGAGAAAATGGCAGAGCAATCAAAAGGAATGTAATTGTTCATATTATTATGTCATTAAGTTCGAGCAATTTGGTATGATAGAGGAAGTACAAGAACTGTGGCGGAGGTTGAAGGAAATGAAACAGATTGTGTTGACCGCAGTAGAGAAAAGCTACGGTTTTGGAAAAAAGAAAACAAGCGTGTTAAAGCAAGTGAACTTAACTGTGCGGCATGGCGAATGTCTCGTCATTTATGGTGAAAGAGAATCAGGAAAAACAACATTACTTGAATTGCTTGCTGGTATAAAGGAAGTTGATGATGGTGAAATCCAAGTCGGCACATGTGAATTGATGTTCGCAAGCAAAGAGGAGATAGCTAAACTTCGGCGGACGACTATTGGCATTTATTCACAAGAACATGTCCCGCTATTAAGGGGCTTATCAGTAGCAGATAACCTAGAAATGATGCGTCAACTAAGCGGCAATAAACAAGCGTTTGAAGCGCAAAAACAAGCTGTGCAAACATTTGGTATCGAAACGCTGTTAGAACAAGAGGTTTCTACGCTTTCCTCTTATGAGAGGGAAGCAACTTTGTTTGCGCGCATGGTATTGTCGGAACCCGAGTTGTTACTCGTTGATGAACCACAGGAGGAAAAATTGCTACGCTTATTAATTGGTTATGCACGCTCAAAAAGACAAACATTAATTGCAGCAACGTCAAACAAAGAGTTAGTGACACTTTTCCCAGGCTTAGTTGCTCTTGATGGTGGACAAGTTGTTGAAGTGATGGGAGGACTCATGTGAAGGGGAGAACGTTGTTACGCTTATATATAACGCGATTAAAGGAGAGGCAAAAATCAATCGTTTTTTGGTCTGTTAGTACGGTCTTTGCTGGCGCAATCTTTATTTTAGCTGTGCTTGTTGCGTATCAGGCAAGTGCCTATTACGACCGATGGAATAAAGTACAGGATTCTGGAGCGTATGATTTTGTGTTGCGCAATGCCGATGAAGAAACGGTTGAATATGTGCAATCGAGGCGTGATACAACAATGGCATGGCTTGTTGGCGAACAAGAAACCTGGGAGAAAAAAGATGGGACGCCGATAACGGTGCGGCAATTGGATGCCCCTTTTTTTTTCGAAAGCGATTTTTATTTACATAAAGCAAATGGCCAAGCAAAGTAAATGAAATGGCGCTTGATTTTCAATTTGCTTTAGAAACGATGCCAGAGCTACTTTTTGGTGATAAAATCCATTTCGTACATGACGGAGTGGAGAAAGCCTATACTGTGACTGGTTTATATAGTGGGTACGGAGATGGGACAGAGGTGCTCGCATTAGGAGAAGTGTCCATAGGTGATCTTTATGTAGCAACTTCTAGCGAGGATGTGAAACAAACACAGGATGTCATAGCAGAACAGACAGGTCTTCGTCCAAAGGTAAATTATAATCATATGGAAACGGATTGGCTCCCTTATTATGAACAGAATCCTACTTTGAAAAGCACGATTTATGTCTTAATAGTTGCACTTTTCTTGTTTACTGTTACGTGTACATACGCACTCGCCCGGCAAATCAAGCTGGCTTTACAAAATGATTACCTTACTTTATTGCGATTAGGGCTATCGCCACGTAAATATAAGCGAGATATGACTGTTTTAGGAACGATACTTGCGGTAGGTATTACCGGATTAAGTACAGGAGTGGGTTTCTTATTTTATCATTTCGTGGGAGTAGATGCGGTATTGTCGATCGATACATTACGTCAATCGTCTTATTATTTTGAGATTGGGACCATTCATCTGTTATTTCCCTCAACGATGCTTATGTTTGTTGCACTTTCTTTATTTGTTGTTTTTATGTTTATTCTTACGGTGGCGTTATCATCGAGAAAGAAAGTGAGGAAAGAGCGATCGCATATTAAACCAGCTGTTGTTGTCGTCTTATCTACTGTTTTCCTGTTGCTTGTCCAGGTAATCGATTCCGCAAACGGATATTTGAAGGAAGCAAATGGATCGCATGAGGTAGAAGAGGATTTTGTATATATCCAATTTTTGCGTGAAGACCAAGAGGACCTCATTATGGGAGAACTCCGTGAAAAACTGAATCGTTTTTGGAATTACATAATGCTGGCTATTATCACGTCCAACCTTTATCTAGTGAATCAAATGAGGATGAGCAATATCGGTATTGGGACTCGTTGGCGGTGATGGAAGTAAGTGAAGAAGACTTGGATACGTTGTGGGAAGTGGTCAGTCCAAATGCAGTGAACAATAACAAACTCTCTTCTGGAGGTATGTTGCTTGCAAATATAAGTGGGGAGGATTTAATAGAGGGAGAATGGGGAGCGCAAAAGTTAGAACTGGGAAGCCAATTCCAGCTTGCGCCATTAGAAGAGGAGACCACATTTAGTGATCAAATCTTCGAAGTGGAAGCAGTTGCAGAATTTCAAGGTAGTTATGCTTCACAAATGATAATTATTCCAGAAAATACGTTTGGTGCAGTTGAAGATGAGTGGAGTGAGATCGTTCTTTTTTCACTTGATCGAGATGCGGGAGGATTAAAAGCAGAGCTGTATCCACTCATATCTAAGTACCCGTATGTATTTGCTTATATTCCTAGTCAATATGGGTTTGAATTATATGATGAACAAAAACAAAAGGAAAGCAAACTTGTATTTGTTGCTTTTATTCTTTCTCCTTTCCTACTAGTAGCGTCATTTATCCAGTTTTCGATAGGCTTTGCAAACGCTGGTCAACCAATGCGGTATCGAAGTCTATTGATTTTTGGAACGGCGGTCATTGCTAGTGTGACAGGGTGGTTGGCGACAATTGCTATGGAAGGCGGCCCTGTTACATTGACTTTCTTATTCGGGCTGTTCACCTGTCTTTCTTTGGCTGGTTTTATTGGTTTAGCTACTTCTAAGTTTAAAAGAAAGAAAAACGAATAATTTGTTTAGGCTTCTTATAGCTTGTCGACAAAGTCTCGTAAAAAGAGACCGTCAACAAGCTTTTTTATTGATAAGTGATTTTTACTGCATTGTGTCGCTCCCGGCATACACTTCGCTTTCCGCGGGCTCATCTTCGTCCTATCGTCTGGAAGAAGCCCTTTAAGGCTCCTTCTTTTTTCTGTGTCTATTTATATAAAGGGTAAGCCGTTACTCTCCAATCGGGGCCAACTTGCTTAACTGTATCAATCTCTACATCAACAGCTTCCCCCATATCCTCAATTCCTGTTCCTTCAAGAAAGGTTGGCGCACCTCGTCCACCGACAAGTTTTGGAGCGAAATAAATAAAGAACTTCTGGACGAGTTGTTCTTCTAAAAACGCTGCGTTTAATGTGCCACCAGCTTCAAGTAAGGCGGAAGAAATGGATTGTTTGTATAAGTAGGCAAGTACTTCGCGTACGGTGACTTGTTTCTGGCCAGTCGTGACAACAACACGGACCCCACGTTGTTCAAGAGAGGCACGTTTGCTTTCATTTGCTGGATTTGCTGTTGTGAAAATCCAAGTTGGTGCTTCTTTGTCGCAGAGACTTGTGCATCAAGGGGCGTGCGCAAATTGGAATCAACAATCACTCGAATCGGATTGCGTCCGTTTGGAATACGCGCTGTTAGTGCGGGATCATCTTTTAATACGGTTTCGACCCCAACTAAGATTGCTTGATGTTCTGTACGCAGTTGGTGAACTTCTTTGCGCGCTTCGGCGGAAGTGACCCATTTGCTGCTGCCCGTTTTCGTAGCAATTTTTCCATCTAAAGAGATCGCCGTCTTTAACGTGACAAAGGGAAGTTGATGGGTAATCGAATAATTAAAAACATCATTTAAGCGCAAAGACTCCTGTTCGCATATGCCCGTCTCAACAGAAATGCCTGCTTCTTCTAATAAGCGAACTCCATTTCCAGCAACAAGAGGGTTTGGATCAAGCGCTGCAATTACAACATGGCTGACGCCAGCTTCGATTAAGGCGAGTGCACAAGGGCCTGTCTTGCCAGTATGAGAACAAGGTTCTAAGGTGACATAAGCGGTGCTACCGGAAGCTTCTTCTCCAGCCATTCGGAGCGCATGCACTTCGGCGTGGGGACACCTGCTTTCAAGTGAGAGCCGATTCCAACAACACGCCCGTCCTTCACAAGCACGCAGCCAACGGCAGGATTTGGGTCGGTTTGTCCGCGCATCATGCGCGCATTTTCCAAGGCTAATTGCATATATCTGCTATCCATCGTTATCCACATCCTTAAAAGGGTATTGTACGTTCGTTAATTCCTCTGACACACGCCACAGTTTTTCGGCTGTATCTTTATCAAACAGCTTGTCTCCAATGGAATCGACCACTGGCTCCCACGCCACGCTTTAAAACCATTTGGCCCGACCCATTCACCGCCGTGTAAGCTAGGATCGGTTGCCGCATAAATGGTTGGTTTAGCGCCATCTGCGGTTGATTGGGTGACTAATGGGAGTAGCTGGCGAATAAACACACTCGTTTGTTTACCAGAACCTCGTGAAAGCAAATTTGTGTTAGCGAGGCCCGGATGAGCGGCAATACTAATCGTTGAAGCACCGGTTTTCGTTAAACGCAGTTGTAATTCTTTTGCAAATAGCCAGTTGGCATGTTTGCTTTGCCGGTAAAAAACCATTGGTTTGTACCTTTTGCTTCCATCAAGGTTATCGAAGTCGATAAATCCTTTAATTGCTGCGATGCTTGAGATGGTGACAACTCTGGATTGTGGTGTTCGAAGGAGCAGCGGTAATAATAAACCGGTTAAAGCAAAATGAGCGAGATGGTTTGTGCCAAATTGGAGTTCAAAGCCATCTTTTGTATAACGAAGTGGTGGAATCATCACACCAGCATTGTTAATTAAGCAATCAAGTGAAGTGTACCTTTCTTTTACTTGGTCGGCAAAGTGTTGAATGGATGCGAGCTCTGCGAAATCAACTTCTAGAAAGACAATTGAACCGTATTGTTGCAATGCTTGAACAGCATCAGTGCCTTTGGTTTTATTTCTACCTGCCAAAACAACATGATAATCATGCATTAACAGACCTTTTGCTGCTTCATATCCAATTCCACTTGTGCCGCCAGTAATGATCGCTGTTTTAAACTCCATTAAAAAACATCCTTTTCTATTCATGTTCAAAATAGGGTATGCTTGAGAGAGCGAGGTGCATGATGACAAAAAAGACGTTTTCTTCGTACCCACTGGATGCTTCTATTCAGCGGGCTCTATCTTTATTACACTATACAAACCCTACAGACATTCAGCAACAAGTGCTACCTATCCTGCTTGAGAATGGAATGAAAGACTTAATCGCCCAATCACAAACGGGAAGTGGAAAGACAGCCGCATATGGAATACCTCTCTGCGAAATGGCAGATTGGGATGAAAATAAACCACAAGCGCTTGTGCTAACGCCCACTAGGGAATTAGCCGAGCAAGTGCGTGGCGATTTGACAGCAATTGGCCGTTTTAAGCGTCTGCAAGTGAGAGCATTGTACGGAAAACAGTCCTACGAGCGGCAGAAATTAGGGCTAAAACAAAAAAATCATATTGTAGTCGGTACGCCTGGTAGGGTTCTTGATCATTTACAAAAAGGAACGCTTCCAGTAGAAAAACTGCGGTATGTTGTTATTGATGAAGCGGATGAATTATTCAATAAGGGGTTTCTTGATCAAGTAACGGCAATTCTTGATTTATTGCCTACAAAATACGAGACGATGCTGTTTTCTGCAACGTTTCCACCTGAAATTAATGAGTTGATCAATGAGTATTTACATGAACCAAAGGTAATAAAAGGGGAAAGCGCAGTGGAGCTTCCTTCTGCGACTAGTCATACCGTTATGTTCACAAAACGTAAGAAAGAACAACTGTTAGTGGATGTGCTCGCACATGAAAAGCCAGAGAATGCGCTTATTTTTTGTGAGACACAGGATGAAGTCGATCGGATATTTCGGGCAGTTCAAAAAGAAATACCGCGGTCCGGCAAGCTTCATGGAGCCTTGCGACAAGAAGAACGTTTCGCGGTAATGGATGCATTTAAAAGTGGGAAGACCCGTTATTTAATCGCAACAAACTTAGCTGCTAGAGGAATTGATGTTGCTCAAATGGAAATGGTCATTCAAATGAATGTGCCACCAGTAGCGGAAGAGTATGTTCATCGTACGGGACGCACAGGCCGAGCTGGAGCAAAAGGCAAGTCATTGCTGTTTGTTAGCGAAGAAGAAGCAGATCGGTTACCAGAAATTGAAGAGGCAATTGGGTATCCACTTGAGCGTCAAAGCGAACCTAGGTTAAGTCCAGCTGTAAGAAAAGCATTCCACGAGATGAAGAGCAATGCTCATGCCCAGTCCGATAGCAAACAAGCTGTTAATCAAGGGATCATGAAACTTTATTTTAATGGCGGCAAGCAAAAGAAATTACGGGCTGGGGACTTTGTTGGAACAATTACTAGTTTGCAGAATATCAGCGCTGATGATATCGGAATTATTACAGTTGAAAAGACATCTACTTTTATTGAGATTCTAAATGGAAAAGGTAGGCTAGTGCTTGAGCAAATGCGGAAAACGCCTGTAAAAGGAAAGCTCTTGAAAGTCCATCAAGCGAAAAAGTAAAGAAGATATTTAAAAAGTTTACTATCCACATAATGAGATTGAGAACGAATAAAAGAGACCACGCTGTATTCTATTCAGCGTGGCTTCTTCTTGATTAGATAATGATTTTATCCGATAGGGCGCGTGATATGGCCATTTCGGCATGAAGTTTTGTTGAATCAAACAAGGGTAAGCGTGAGTCTGCTTGAGTAATGAGTAATGGGATTTCTGTGCAACCTAAAATAACGCCCTCTGCCCCTTGCTCTTCGAGTTGATCGATGACAGATTGATAATATTGTTTTGATTTGGGACAGATGGTACCAACACATAGTTCATCAAAAATAATGTTATGAACGCGTTCTCGGTCCATTTCTGTTGGTATAAGCAAGTCAATGCCATGGTGTTGCTTCATTCGTTCCTTATAGAAGGGTTTCTCCATTGTGAATTGTGTGCCAAGGAGACCAATCGTAGTCAGACCTCTTGCTTTAATTGAGTCGGCCAAGCATCTACGATATGAATAAGTGGGAGCCCTGTTGCTCTTTCAACCTCGTCAGCCATTATGTGCATCGTGTTTGTGCAAATGACTAAGAGTTCCGCTCCACCTGCCTTCAGTTTTTCACCTGCTTCAATCATCCGTACGGTTGCTTCATTCCAGTTTCCTGCTTTTTGAAGAGACACGATTTCTTCAAAGTCAAACGAATATAACAAACATTTAGCTGAGTGCAGTCCACCTAAATGGCGTTTCGCATATTCGTTTATATATTGGTAGTAAGACACTGAAGATTCCCAACTTAATCCGCCAATTAATCCAATCGTTTTCAAAGCAAGCCCTCCATCGGTCTTTTTTTAAACAGTAACATGCTATACTGGTCCAATAAAGATCCACATTAGAACGGATATTAAGGTACCAGAGGAGTGGTGACATGCTTTGGTTTTCCCTATCACGTCAGTCAACTAAGACGCTTGTACAACAAATAGAAGAAGAATTGAGACAGAAAATATTCTCTGGTAACTTAAAAAGAACACCAAAAACTGCCGTCATCAAGAGAGTTAGCTCATCTTTAGGAGTATCACGAAACACGGTAAACGAAGCATATGAACAATTGCTTTTAGAGGGATATATTTATCAAGTTCCACGATCAGGAACGTATGTATCTCAGGGTCTGGCGTTTCGTAAAGGCATGGGGAGTGTACCGAATCATCAAGAATATAAGGAAGAGTCACAACAGCAACAGAATGTGATCGATTTTAAAGCTAGCCATCCGTCCACTGAACATTTTCCAAGGCACTCTTGGGGGAATTTATTTAAGCAAGTTTGTATGGAATCAGAGGATCACCTATTTGGTTACCAAAGCGCCAAAGGGGCCTTTACCTTACGAAAGGAAATTGCTAACTATCTGGGGCGGATGCGCGGTGTCAGAGCTGATCCACGCCAAATTGTGATTACTGCTGGTGCCACTCAAGCACTCTCACTGCTTACTAGACTTCTTGCAAAAAACGGAGATGTGGTTTGCGTTGAAGACCCTGTCACAGACGAAATGAGGCAAATCTTTTCCTATGCTGACGCAAACATCTACCCAGTTCATGCAGATCAACATGGCATGAGACCGGAGCTATTACCACAAATCGACAAACCACGGTTTGTGTTTACAATCCCCTCCCATCAATTTCCGTTAGGCGTCATTATGCCAGTAAAAAGGCGTATTCAACTTGTCGAGTATGCAAGGAAACTCGGTACATACATTGTTGAAGATGACTATGATAGTGAGTTTATTTATGAAGGCACGCCTGTTCAAGCAATGCAAGCGCTTGACCCTGATCGAGTTATTTATGTAGGGACGTTCAGCAAAATATTGGTACCTAGCATACGTATTGGCTACATGGTGTTGCCGTTTCATTTAGTTGAAGCAAGTGAAAAAGCCAAATGGTTTACCGATCGCCATTCTTCTACGCTTGAGCAATTAACGCTAGCGAAGTTCATTGAAAAAGGCTTATTTGAAAAACATATACGGCGCATGAAAAAAGTCTATGCCAAGAGGCGTAACGTATTGGTATCCGCAATCGAGGAAGCTTTTGGAGAAAATTGCATTATCGGACATTCTGCGGGGATGCATCTAGTCGTTCGTTTTCATGGGAAAATGGATCAAGAAAGGCTTGAAGAGCATGGCGTTAGAGCTGCTTTTGTTGAAGATTTTGCTATCAAAAAAGGGCTGCATCAAAATGAACTTGTACTAGGGTATGGAGGATTGGATGAGAGTGAGATTATCGAAGGGGTCGCAAGATTAAAGCGAGCGTCAGGCGTAAAGGTGGAAGGGTCTTAATTAACCGATTATGTTAAAGAAAAGACGAGCAACGGGGATGAGTTGCTCGTTCTAGCTTGATTAACCAAGGGTGCCAATGATGCTAGATACAGACTCAAACGTTTGGATAAGGATATCAGTAAACAATGGGCACACCTCCTATAAAAGTAGATTTAGATAAGGGTTCATCTCTAATTTATGGAATAAAATGAAGTGATGGATGGAAGTGGTAGTGCAAATGGCTTGCGTGTATACCGTACGGTGTATATTGTAAAGAGAGATGGAAGGAGCGATTTTCATGCAAGTAGAAATTTGGTCGGACATTGCTTGTCCGTTTTGTTATATTGGGAAGCGCAAGTTTGAACAGGCTTTAGAAGAGTTTCCAGAGAAAGTGGAAGTCACTTATAAAAGTTTTCAACTTGATCCAAGTGCACCTAAAAATTCTAGTGAATCTATGGTTGAGGTACTTGCCAAAAAGTACAATATGCCAATTGAGAAAGCGAAAGAAATGAATACACAAGTTACAGCTCAAGCAGCAGAAGTAGGCTTGACTTACCAACTTGAAAACATTTCTGTTGTGAATACAATGGATGCACATCGCCTAAGCCACTATGCAAAAGAACAAGGAAAAATGGGCGAAGTGATGGAATTGTTGCTGAAAGCACATTTCACTGAGGGGAAGCATGTAGGTAAACCAGAAACGCTAAAAGAAATTGCGGCATCAGCGAAGTTAGATGAAGAAGCAGTCGCGGCACTGTTAGAGAATGATGCTTATAAAGATCAAGTTGAGCGCGATCAGCAAGAAGGTTCACAGATTGGTGTCCAAGGTGTTCCGTTTTTTGTATTTAACCGCAAATATGCTGTTTCGGGCGCACAACCAAAAGAAGCTTTTTTGCAAGTGCTAGAAAAAGTAAAAGAAGAAGACGGTGGAATTCAAGTTGTTGGGCAAGGTGATGCGTGCACGGATGAAAGCTGCTAATTAAAAGGAAAAGAGGCTGGGACAAAAGGTTCTTAGTCGATGAAAAAGCCGAACTATTGTCTGAAATGCCCTAAAGGCATGCAGTTATAGTTCGGCTTTATGTTTTAAGATAAGTTAATATACATATCTTTATTCGGCTATAAACAAGATTAAGTTAGTTATCTCCCAGCCTCTCTAGGTTCAAGACAAAATGCCTATGAGACTTATCTCAAAGGCATTATTGGCTTGATCGCCATCTGCATTCTTAGATCTTTAATTTTTTGAAATCATCATTTATCCAAGGTTCATTCTCTTATCTTAGAAAGGCGTTTTTAATACAGAGATTGATTTCAATGAAAAGTAGCTATTTAAAGACGGGATAACAAGATGTCTTCATGCTTGGCGGCTATAAAGATACGCTTCGTTTAATTTAACGGTTTATTTGCTTCTTCCATACCACAAATAAACGTTAGCTCCCCTTTATGTAACTTGTACATTACAGGAGTTTGCTCATTTT
The DNA here is from genome assembly GCA_001310375.1 of Bacillus sp. JCM 19041. Lineage (GTDB taxonomy): Bacteria > Bacillota > Bacilli > Bacillales > Bacillaceae_D > Shouchella. The sequence continues at coordinate 31,634 of BAXC01000010.1, forward strand.
GTTCGCCATCGCTATCAATATCGAGCGAAGGTGTTGTTTTTAATTTGAAGCTAGTTGAACGAAGAATCTCTAGTCCTTCTGGGTCATTAAGCCAACCATTGTCCATTCTTACTTGATCATACATATTCTTAATTAAGGTCATGCCCGCTTCCTTAATAATGAATAAATGCAAAAAACCGTCTGAAAGCGAAATGTTATCTTCAAATAAACCAACTGTACCGATGTATTTTCCATTCATCGCTAAGATCATAACGGCTTCGCCAGTTGATGTCTCTCCTTCTTCCGTTTCTAGTTGATAGGAAAAGGATTGTGGTTCTTTGAGTGAACGGACAGCACTAATGACATAACCTAGTTTACCAAACTTGTCCTTGGTTTCTTCTTCTATTTCCTTAGATGCTTCTGTTATCAATCCAACGCCAGAGAAGTTACTGAAGTATTGTTCGTTTTGTTGACCGATATCAATTGCCTGTGTATTTCCTTCTAAAATCGCTTCTAGTGCTTCATCCAATGTTTCATTTTGTAATCCTCTAGACAGATCATTACATGTTCCTGCTGGCAGGATAGCAATTGTTGGGCGACCTTCTTGTTTCATGATACCGTTCACGCATTCATGAACAGTTCCGTCCCCGCCCATAATTAAAAGTAAATCGATATCGACGGATTGCTCAAGGCATATTTTCTCTGCGTCACCTTGCTTGAGCGTTTGGATAATCGTAAATTCAACAATTTCTGGAGCTAATTTGGCGAGCGTTTTTTGCAACAGTTCTTGTGCATCTTCTTGGCCTGCTCGCTGATTATAAAGTAAAATCGCTTTTTGGTAGCGTGGCATATACACACCGCCTTTCTATACAATGGCTATACCCGTTATAACCGGGAATCCGTCATTGGGAAGCGTTTTTTTCTGAGTCATGAACTCTCCGTTCACATAACTGCAATAAAAAACCCTCGATGAATCGGCAATCCCATGTTTTTGCAACTCTGTTTCAAGCCATTCCGATGTGTAGCCAAGAATGTGTAAATGGTCATGTTGAATGATGCCGTCCATTATGAGTGGTAACGATAAGGGTTTATTGTCCCTTTTCGTGAAAATCGATAATGTTCCTGAAGCTTCGAGCAAGGCCCAGTCAACTTCTTGAATGTCAGCTATGTTTTTATCACGAAGTTGAAGCATAATATCATCAATGTTGTAATTTTGTTTTCGGATATTCTCTTGCAATAGCTCACCATCTCGAATCAAAAAAACAGGCTCTCCATCAACTAAATCACGGAATTTCTGGTTTTTCACCTGAATGTAAGCGAATATGCGCTGCAAGAGAATGAGCAGACCAATAGGCGCTAATCCACGATATAAGGGCATTTCAGGATCATCAATTAATATTACGGCAAGTTCTGCAATTATTAACGTAACAATGACGTCAAGAACGCTCACTTCCCCCAGGTCCTTTTTTCCTGTTAATCGAAAAAATAGGAGTACGGCTAAAAACATGACTACAGTACGAAAAAGGACTGAAAGCATTTCCTCCATGCAAAATCACCTCCAGATTAGTATGAGCGAAATGAAACACCATTAAACGGTGATCAAGCGGGAATTATAGCGGATGAATACAAGATAAAGCTATAATAAGGTCAAAGAGGAAATGGAGGTACGATGGTATGTATGTATTACAAACGGACCAGATGTCACCGAAAGACCGTTATAAAGTGATGAGTGGCACAATTGTCCCAAGGCCAATTGCTTTTGTCACAACGAAATCTACTGAGGGAGAAGTCATTAATGCGGCGCCATTTAGTTTTTTTAATATGCTTGCTGGAGATCCACCTCTCGTCTCAATTGCTGTAGGTAGACGAAATGGGACAATGAAAGACACAGCCCGTAATGCAATCGCGCATAATGAGTTAGTCATTCATGTCGTCAGTGAAGATATGGTTGAAAACATGAATGAAACGGCAGCTACATTAAAAGCAGATGAAAGTGAGCTTGCACGGACATCTCTTAATCTAGTCGAAAGTAAGATTATTTCTACACCAGGAATTAAGGAAGCGCGAGTCCGGTTTGAATGCGTATTGGAAAACCATCTGCCTACTAAAAATGATGAAGGTGCTGTTTCGTTTGATTTACTTATTGCCCGCGTGAAATGCATGCATATAGATGAGGCCGTATTTAATGAAGAAAAGAAATACATCGATTTAGATAGACTAAAGCCGGTCGCCCGTTTAGCCGGTCCTAACTATGCTCATCTCGGTGAACGTTACTCAATAAGGCGTCCAGATTAAAAGGCTCATTCTAAAAAATAGTGAAAAACAGACCAAAAGGATGTTTGGTCTGTTTTTTTAGTTGGAAATCCGTCATAATGAAGGAATGTGATTGGCAAGCAGAATGCATGTAAGTAGCGTATTTCGAGTGAAAGTCAACACAACTTAAAAGCACGATAATGGACGCATGCGCATATAGGTGTTGTAGTATGTGGTCATTTGAAATGATTTAGCTAGAGGAAGATGATAATGAAAACATATAATGAGACATGCCAACCGTTGGTGAAAATGTTGACAGAAGGGTCTGTCCATGAGCATGAACCGATTAATAAGCACACGTATACACAGATGGGTGGCTTAGCCGATTTATTTATTACTCCGGCTTCGTATAAAGAAACACAAACAGTGTTACAATTTGCCCATAAAAATAATGTACCGGTTACATTGCTTGGGAATGGCTCGAATGTCATTGTAAAAGACGGTGGCATCCGAGGGATTACGTTAAGTTTAAAGAAATTAACTAATATTCATATTGATGGCGAGATAATGACGGCACAAACGGGTGCAACCATTATTGATGCTTCAAGGGAAGCTTTAGATGCAAAATTAACAGGATTAGAATTTGCATGTGGTATTCCAGGAACGGTTGGAGGCGCGTTTTTTATGAACGCAGGAGCTTATGGTGGTCAAATTTCTGATGTGCTTGAACGTGTCTTAGTGTTGACCGAAGAGGGCGAATTTTTGACGCTAGAAAAAGAAGACTTTGATTTTTGTTATCGAACGAGTGTTTTTCGAAAAAACGCTATATTGCCCTTGAAGGAACAATGAAACTGGAGGCAGGTGACGTAGCTCAGATCAAAATGAAGATGGATGAGCTGACGATTGCCCGGGAAACAAAGCAGCCGCTTGAGTATCCGTCTTGTGGAAGTGTATTTAAACGGCCTCCAGGCATGTTTGCTGGAAAGTTGATTCAAGACAGCGGGTTACAAGGAACGAGAATAGGTGGAGCGGAAGTTTCGAAAAAGCATGCTGGCTTTATTGTTAATGTGAATCGAGCAACGGCGACTGATTACATGAGTCTTGTCGACTATGTAAAAAAGGCGGTTAAAGAGAAGTTTGATGTAGAATTAGAAACGGAAGTTATTACAATTGGCGAAGACGTTGAACCTGCTAACGACTAAGTTAGCAGGTTCAACGCAAAAAAATGAATAGAGACTAGAACGGATTCTTTTCTCTGGTTTTATCTGATTTGATTGAATGTTTAATTTTATAAAGGGGGTCTGCCTTTAGGCAGAGAGAGGTAAAAACTGAAGATGATTACACGTTTTTTTCGTTATTATATTCCTCATAAAAAATTGTTCTATATTGATTTCTTTAGTGCAATTGTTGTTGCAGCACTTGATTTGGCTTTTCCGGTTGTCGTGCAATGGTTTATTAATACGCTTTTGCCCGAACAAGAGTGGGGAACAGTCGTCTGGGTGTCAGGCGGATTGTTTGCGACATATTTAGTGAGTGCGTATTTGCAATACAATGTTAACTTCCTAGGACATAAGCTAGGAATCAACATTGAAACAGACATGAGACAAGACTTATTTGAAAGTATTCAGCGGCAATCATTCCGTTACTTTGATAATACAAAAACAGGCCATATTATTAGTCGAATTACAAACGACTTATTTGATATTGGTGAACTTGCTCATCATGGGCCAGAGGATTTATTCATTGCGCTTATGACATTTGTTGGAGCGTTTAGCATTATGTTTTATGTAAATCCAAGCTTAGCACTTATTGCATTAATTTTTGTTCCAATCCTGATTGTGCTTATTACATATACAAATATTAAGATGAACAAAGCGTGGACGAAGATGTACGCTGAGATTGGGGAAGTAAACGCACGAGTTGAGGACAGCGTATCGGGAATGCGTGTTGTCCAGTCTTTTACAAATGAAGTGCACGAAGTAGAAACATTCCGCAGTAATAATCGCCGCTACAGGAAAGCGAAAATCGGCGGTTATAAAGTAATGGGTTACACATCATCAGGTATTTTCTTGGCAACTCGTTTAATGATTCTTTCTGTTTTAATCTACGGAGCATGGTTGCTCTACAATGGAACGATTGATGTTGGTGAATTTGTTCTCTTTATTTTGTATATCAATATCCTCTTTAAACCGATTGAAAAGATCAGTGCGATCCTTGAATTGTACCCAAAAGGAATGGCTGGTTTTAAAAGGTTTACGGAAATGATGGATACAGAGATAGACGTAACCGATCAAGTAAATGCAAAGCAAGCGCCGGTCCTTAATGGGGCAATCGATTTTCAACAAGTGACTTTTGGATACGAAGAGAATCGACCTGTATTAGAAAATGTTGACCTTCATATTCCCGCTGGCAAGACGGTTGCATTTGTTGGACCGTCTGGCGCTGGGAAAACAACGATTAGTTCATTGATTCCTAGGTTTTATGATGTGAATACAGGTAGCATTACGATTAACGGCATTGATGTCCGTGAAATGACAAAAACATCGTTGCGTTCGCAAATCGGAATTGTACAACAGGATGTTTTTCTCTTTAGTGGAACATTGAAAGAGAATATTCGCTATGGAAATTTGAATGCGGATGATGAAGACATTTATCATGCAGCACGTCTTGCGAACTTAGAAAGCTTAATCGAATCACTCCCACACGGATACGATACTCAGATTGGTCAACGTGGTTTAAAGTTATCAGGAGGGCAAAAGCAGCGGATTGCAATCGCACGTACCTTCCTCAAGAATCCACCGATTCTGATCTTAGATGAGGCAACATCTGCGCTTGATACAGAGACTGAAGCGATGATACAAGAGTCGCTGCAAGAGCTTGCAGTGGATCGAACGACCTTGGTTATTGCGCACCGTCTTGCGACAATCCGTCATGCAGACATATTGTTGTGGTCACAAAAGACGGGATTGCTGAACAAGGCACGTACGAAGAGCTCATAGCGAAGAATGGCGTTTTTGCGACATTAAATAGTATTCAAATCAACCAACAATAATTCAGACTGAAAAGAAAACGCTTGTTTGACGAGGAGCAAAGACAAGGGAGATGCGAATAAAACAAGATGTTTATGAGCATATGACCGAATCTAGCGACGACGTATGCGAACGTTTGACTTCAGTCTAAGCAGATAGCAAACAAGCTATCTGCTTTTTTATGCATAACTTTCCTTCATTTGGCAAGGCTAAATTGGAACGAAACTTAAAGGAGTTGTGTGTAGCAAATGGATGAGCAAAAAAAATCTCCTTCTTATGGAACAAATGTTGACGGTGCTGGTGATGCACTCGATGGTCGCAAAGCAGCAAATGAGCAGGAAGATACGCTAACAAATCGTCAAGGGCATCCAGTCAAAGATAACCAAAATGTTCGTACCGTAGGTAATCGTGGTCCAACAACACTTGAAAACTATGATTTCCTTGAAAAAGTCAGTCATTTTGACCGCGAGCGCATACCGGAACGGGTTGTACACGGACGTGGGGCAGGCGCACATGGCTACTTTGAATCGTACGGAAAAGTGGGCGATGAAGATATTTCGAAATATACAAGAGCAAAGGTGTTTACAAATACAAATGTAAAAACGCCAGTATTTGTCCGCTTTTCAACGGTCATACATGGAACACATTCACCAGAAACACTACGTGACCCTCGCGGATTTGCAATTAAATTTTATACAGAGGATGGGAATTGGGACTTAGTTGGAAACAACTTAAAGATTTTCTTTATTCGTGATCCATTAAAGTTCCCTGATATGGTTCACGCATTTAAGCCAGATCCTGTTACAAATCGACAAAGCATGGAACGATTCTTTGATTTTGTCTCACAAAGTCCTGAGGCAACGCATATGATTACATTCTTATTCTCTCCATGGGGAATTCCGGCAAATTACCGCCATATGCAAGGGTCAGGTGTGCATGCATATAGATGGGTAAACGAGGAAGGCAAAGCGGTTCTTGTGAAATACCATTGGGAGCCAGTGCAAGGTATAAAAAACTTGACGCAAGAGGAAGCAGATCAAATCCAAGGTCAGAACTTTAACCACGCGACCCAAGATTTATATGATGCGATTGAAAAAGGTGACTATCCGGAATGGGAATTGTACGTACAAATCATGGAAGATAGCGAACACCCTGAACTCGATTTTGATCCACTCGATCCAACGAAGCTATGGTATAAAGACAAATTCCCATGGCATAAAGTCGGAAAAATGGTTTTAAACAAGAACCCTGAAAATTACTTTGCTGAAGTGGAACAAGCAGCTTTCGGAACAGGCGTACTTGTAGATGGTCTTGATTTCTCAGATGATAAATTGCTGCAAGGGCGAACGTTTTCTTATTCCGATACACAACGTCACCGAGTCGGCGCGAATTACTTGCAGTTGCCAATAAATGCACCTAAAAAGCGCGTCGCAACAAATCAGCGTGACGGTCAAATGACTTATCAAGTAGATAGCCCACCAAGCAATAACCATCATATTAATTATGAGCCATCGGTAATTGGTGGATTGAAAGAGGCTGGAAAAACAGGGAAAGATCACACTCCACATGTATCCGGAGAAGTGAAAGGGGAAGCGATTGACCGCCCGAATAATTTCGGCCAAGCTGGAGAAACGTATCGTCGTCTAGCTGATTGGGAGAAAGACGAGTTGATTTCTAATTTATCTGGCGCATTGGCAGACGTTCATGATGCGGTTCGCGAACAAATGATTAAAAATGTTACAGAAGCGGATGCTGATTATGGCAATCGTTTAAAAGAAGGCATTAAGCGCGAGCAGGAGAGTATGAAAGAAAAGCAGGCCGATGCAGTGCGGGAAGCAGGACAGAAAGGTGATCCTTCAGATCCTTATTAATACAAGCAGATAAACCAGTTGACGAGTCAACTGGTTTTTTGTGCGGTGTACTCTTTTGAAAAACGCTGTTGGTTGTCTTTATAGATTGACCAGCCAGTGATTGTGAGCGCCAACAAGCTTATACCAGCAGCTAATGTAAAGACGTGGCTGATGCCAAAGTGTTCGGCAGCAAAACCCGCCAAATAAGGCCCGATAAAGATCCCAATTGCATAAACGGATTGATAGAAACCCATCACTGATGTTTTTAATCGTGGATCAGGCAAACTCGCCACTTGTGATAAGAGCAAAGGAAGGACAAGACCGATTGTTAATCCAATGACAGCATGCATCATACTGATCGAAAATAGACTCGTTGCTGTCGGCATAAATAAGAAGATAATGCATGTCACAAGAAGACTGATCGCGACAAGACGTAGCTCATTTTTACGTGACACGTTAAAGAGAGCGACACATAACGATGCAGCAGCATGAGGGATAAAAAAGGCTGCCATAATTGCAATCATTTGCCCTTCACCAATGCCTGGGCATTTGCATATACGGGAGAAAAGCCAAAGATTGAGATAAACAAAACAGCATGTGTAAATAAAGAAACAAAGGTAAGTGGCAACAACCCTTTTACCGCAAATGTTGCCCGAATATTGCTTAAGATGTGATCGTCGGTCTTTTCTTGATCACGAGGCGGGACAACTTTTACGCACAGGGCAAGCAAGAGACCGATACATGCAGTCGCTACACCAACCCAAAAAGGGATTGCAAAATGAAAAAGTTCGACGAGCAAGCCAGCTGTCAACATGCTAAGAAATTGAGGCATGACGGTCAAAAATTGAAGTGTGCCCATCGCCCGACCTGATTTTCCTGGAGCAAAATAATCAGCATACATAATGGTTGCCATGACCCACATCGCTGCGGTTACACCTGCAAGCAATCTTCCTATTAAGATCCAGGCAAAGGAAGAAGAAAAAACTAAAATAAGGCCACTAATAATGGCAACAACAAATCCAGCTATATAAAAATGCTTGCGCAAATGCACAAGTTTATCAAGAAGAAGCCCTAGGGGAAAGCGGAGCAAAACTTGAGTAATGCCGTAACTGCCAAGAATTATGCCTGTGACGGCGTAACTAAATGGAATTTGTTCTAAGTATAAACTAAAGATCGGCACATAGCTGTAAGTAGAAAGCCAAAAACAGAAAACCGATGCGAGAAAAAGAATGTGATGACTGCGTTTAATATGTGTGCTCACGGTTTTTGCCTCCAATCCTTTCTCATCTTATCACCTTTTACTCACATGTGCGCATCTGCTGCAAGCATCTTTTGCAGGATTTTTAATGACGGTAGCGAACTGGTAAATGAAAGCGGTATACGAAAAATGTGAATGTAAGAGGATTGATCATCTAAGGGGGAGTTCGATGACAAAGACAACAGAGATTATTAAAAAAACAGAGCAATACGGTGCGAATAATTACCATCCGCTACCGATTGTCATTTCAAAAGCGCAAGGGGTTTGGGTTTGGGATGCTGATGGTAAGAGGTATCTTGATATGCTTAGTGCATATTCGGCGTTAAATCAAGGTCATTGCCATCCTCGTTTAATTCAAACGTTAAAAGATCAAGCTGACCGCGTCACATTAACGTCGCGTGCCTTTCATAATGATCAGTTAGCACCATTTTATGAAAAAGTGGCTGCTTTAACGAATAAAGACATGGTTTTGCCTATGAATACAGGTGCGGAAGCGGTTGAGACTGCACTTAAAGCAGCAAGACGGTGGGCGTATGATAAGAAGAAGGTAGCGGTAGACAAAGCAGAAATCATTGTATGTGAAAACAACTTTCACGGACGTACGCTTGGCGCCGTCTCTCTTTCATCAAGTGAAGAATACAAGCGAGGTTTTGGACCGCTATTGCCTGGAATAAAGGTCATACCTTACGGTGATATAAATGCGTTAAAAGAGGCAATCAATGAGAACACGGCGGCCTTTTTAGTTGAGCCAATTCAAGGGGAGGCAGGCATTATTATTCCACCTGCAGGCTACTTGCAAGAAGTGCGAGAATTGTGCACTGCGGAAAATGTCTTGTTTATCGCTGATGAAATCCAATCAGGATTAGGGAGAACGGGAAAGGTGTTTGCCTGTGACTACGAACAAGTCGAACCAGATATGTTTATTTTAGGGAAAGCGTTAGGTGGTGGGGTATTACCAATTTCAGCTGTAGCCGCAGGGAGTGATGTATTAGGCGTTTTTGAACCAGGTTCTCATGGTTCAACGTTTGGCGGGAATCCTCTAGCTTGTGCTGTAGCGATTGAGGCTCTTCAGGTGTTAGAGGACGAGAGCTTAGTAGAGAATGCGGAACAGCTCGGAAACTACTTTATTTCAGAGTTAAAGAAGCTAACACACCCAAGCATTTCTGAAGTTAGAGGAGTAGGATTGTTTATAGGAATCGAATTAACTGAACCAGCACGGCCTTTCTGTGAGGAATTAAAAGAAAAAGGACTTCTTTGCAAAGAAACCCATGAGAATGTGATTCGATTTGCGCCACCACTTATTATTACGAAAGAAGAGATAGATGGTGCGCTAACGCATATCAAAGCAGTTATGTCATAACTAAAAAGCCAACTAGGTACTAGTTGGATAGAGGTTGTCGACAAAGTCGATAACGACCCAGACTGAAAAGAAAACGCTTGTCAGACTAGGAGCGAAGACGAGGGAGGATGTGAATAGAACGCCGGTTCATGAGCATATGACTGAGGCTAGCGAAGACGTATGCGAGCGTTTTTCTTTAGTCTGAAGCCAACTAGGTACTAGTTGGCTTTTTTTGATTAGGGATGATTATTTGAAATGGATCAATGACAGCGGTATACTTGCAATAACTAGAGATGCTAGAGATAAACTGGCTTAAAGGAGCAAACAGAAGATGCAAGGTATCAATAAAACGATCTTTGATTTTATTAAACCAACGAAGTATCGCTATGTCCATATATGTAAATCATGTGAGCAGCCGTCGTTCTCCAATGATGACACGATGGGGGAACCGTGCATCCGTTGCGAAAACACAGCCTTTCACGTGACGCCTTATTACAATCCTGCAGAAGATTATGCTCTTGATGTTGACTACTATGCTATTACGATGATGTACGCACTTTGGAAAGAAGGCTTACATCAAACAGATGTTGTTTTTGATGATTTCTATCGGAAAGCACCATTTGTACGTGGTGTAGGTGATTTCAGCAGTGAACTTGGTGGGTACGTAGCATTTGGTGGTTTAGGTCATTTAATCGAAACGATTGAAAACCTTTACTTTAATGAAGGAGATATTGCTTATTTACGCCAGCAGGCTGAAGGTTTTGATGAAGAATTCCTAGATGATTTGCGTAAGCTTCGTTTCAGTGGTGATTTGTATGCGATTGAAGAAGGAAACTTGGTGTTTCCGAACACTCCGTTTATTCGAATTGAAGCGCCCGTTTGGGAATGCATATGGATTGAAGCGATGTTGCTTAATATCGTTAATGCAGAGTCCCTTGTATTAACAAAAGGCTCACGTATTAAAACGATCGCGGGAAATGATGGTTTGTTGGAAATGGGAAAACGTCGAGCGCAAGGTCGTGACGCAAGCGTAAACGGAGCGAAGATGTCTTATATTGCGGGCTTTGATGCAACGAGTAATGTGAAAGCTGGCAAATCGTTTTCAATGCCGATTACCGGAACACAAGCGCATGTATACATCATGTTCCATCCATCGGAACTAGAGGCGTTCCTTGCGTATGCCGATGTGTTTCCGCAAAAAACAATTCCATTGCTTGATACAACTGATACGCTGGGAAGCGGTCTACCACATGCAATTGAAACGGCTCGAAAGTTACAAGAAAAAGGCTATCAAATGACGGCTGTTCGTCTCGATAGTGGCGATTTAGCTTTCTTTCTAAAGAAGTACGCAAGCGTTTAGATGCGGAAGGGCTTGAACATGTCAAAATTGCAGCGACTAACGATTTGGACGAATATACAATTGCTTCACTAAAACAGCAAGGGGCCAAAATCGATATTTGGGGTGTTGGAACAAAGTTCATTACTGCATTTGATAATCCAGCACTCGGTGGTGTCCATAAGATTGTCGCTCGCCGTCCGCTTGCGGTTGAACTAGAAGCAGGTACCCATACGATGGACGACTGGATTGCATTAATTAAAATATCAGAGAGCATTGAGAAAATCTTAAATCCCGGGCGCAAGAAAGTCTATCGTTTATTTGGTCAAGATGGAATGGCGAAAGGTGATTATATTTGTCTTGATGGTGAAACCCTCGAAGGGCAATCAGAAATCGTCTTAAAGCATCCAAACAATCCGCTGAAAGCAAAGAAAATCCGTGATTTCCAGGCAGTGGAGTTGCATCAACCGATCTTTTTAAATGGAAAGCTTGTTTATGACGTTCCAAGTTTACAAGAAGTCAGGGAATACCACCAAAAACAAAAGCACTCTTTTTGGGAAGAGTATTTACGTCTTGAAGTACCGGAAGTGTATCCTGTCTCTCTTTCAGACGACCTTCGTGCGATGAAGGAAAAGCTTATACATGATAAGCGTGAGCAATAAGAAAAACAGCCTTAGAAGCCGAGCTTCTAAGGCTGTTTTCGGTATAGTCACATAAGAAAACAAGACCGTCGATCAGCTTTTTTAATAATAAGTGATTGTACGAATGAGTAGTCTATACTTCGCTTTCCACGGGCTCATTGCAAGAGTCTACGTATATGCCGTCCCCTAGTTGCTGGTTATTTTATAAACTTGTAAGTTTTAAGACCTGCGGATATCGGTGACAGTCATCTTTCTTTGATCAGTTTAAAAAAAAAGTCGTGAACCCACATGCTGTCATTAAGGCTGTTTTTTATTGGAGCCATTTTGCTAAAAAGGATGCTGTTTCTGTATAAGCTGTGCGGTTGTTTTCAGTTCGTACAAAAAAGTGTCCTTCATCTTCAAAACATAGATAGGAAACAGGGTGTTTTCGCATCTCTAAGTCAGTTACTAGTTGTTCTGCTTCGGTAACAGGGACACGGGGATCATTTCTCCCATGCAAGACAAGTAGTGGTGCGGTAATGTCAGCCGTCCGGTGGATAGGATCAATTTCATTAAAGAAATCAATGTCTTCTTCAAGTGAACCATATTCAGCTTCGCGCATTTGTCGGCGCCAGATGCTTGTATTTTCCAGAAATGATTTGAAACTTGAAATGCCAACAATATCAATTGCAGCTGCCCACTGCTCTGGAAAATGAGTGATTGCGGCAAGCACCATAAACCCACCATAGCTTCTTCCCATAATCGCAATTTTGTCCGGGTGAACATCATGATTCCCTTTTAACCAACGAGCTAGCTCATCTAAATCTCGCACAGCATCCATTCGCTTGCGTTTGTCGTCAAGATGGCTGAATGTTTTTCCGAAACCCGTGCTGCCACGTACATTTGGTGTGCAAACGGCAAAACCTTGATGAACAAAATATTGCAAAAACGGATTGTAGACTGAACGAATTTGACTTTCTGGTCCTCCATGAACAAACACGATCACTGGGTGAGGGCCTTTTTGTTTTGGTTTGTAATAAAAGAACGGGATTTGAATGCCATCAAATGACTCAAACGATCGTTGTTCTGGTTCAACTAATACATCCTCGACTACTGGAGAATAAGAGGTATAAGTGAGTCGATTTGTTTCGTTTGTGTGAATGCAGTATGTCCAAAGGTCAGTAGGGTGTGTCGCTCCATTCAAATCAAAAGCAAGGTCTGCGCCATTAGTTGAAAAAGAAAAACCTGAAATAACCCCTTGTTCAGTTGGTATTTGAACTTCTGTTCCGTCTAGTAACGAGTATAGGAATGCTTTCGAAATACCACCTTCATTTATCGTGTATGCAAGGTTTGTTTTAGTAGGGTTGATTGTGAGTTCTTCCATATCCCAGCTGTATTCGAGTAGCCACGTCCATTCGTTTGTTTCCAAGTTTATCATCAAAAGGGACGCATATTCGCGCTCGTAATTTGAGAGTGCGTACAGCTTTTTATGGTCTTTGCTGAAGTGTGGGTTATGAAAGGATGCTTCCCCTTTATGCGACGTAAGCCAATTTACTTTTTTCGTATGAATGTTTACTAGTCCGAGGTCATTATCTAAATTTGTATTTGTTCTTTTAATCAAGAGTTGTTCGCCATCGGGATGCCATAACAAGGGGTCGGAGCGGCCTCTGCCTTCGTAAACGCAAGTGAATTCTAGGCTTTCAAGGTTTTGAATATATACATCAAAATACTTTGGATCACGACGATTGCTGCTCCATGTGATCCATTTACCGTCTGAAGAGTACCCTCCGTATACATGGATGTGATCTGAAGAGTTCGTTAATGGCGTCAGTTCACCTGCTTCGCTCAACAAATAGAGCTGCTGACGCTCATTAACCCCTTGATCCATCCCAATAATGGCGGTATTGTTGGGACCTGGTACGTAAGATGCAAACATAATTCGTTCATTTGTGTACGTTTTGCGGTGGGAGTGTCCATTGTTGCCATTATACTCATATGCTTGGGGAAGACCAGTGACGTTGCTTATGTATAATAAACGATTTGCCATATGAGGATGGTACTTTGGTTGACTTGCCGCAGGCAGAAATAAAAATGGATCAATGTGCATGTGCATCCTCTCCTTATCAACTAGACTATCTCTATTATACGAATAAACAGTAAATAAAGCTCGTTTAGATCATTCAGGACCTCGGACTAATCGTATCGAACTAGGTAATTAGATTTGCATATTAGGTTATTATTTCGTCGCTAAATTAAGAAAATACTTTACGTTTGTCGTATTTGTGCCGAAGATAAGAACAGATCATGCAGAGGTGGGGAAAGAATGAAAGGAAAACGAAAAATCAGTCTAAAGGCGAAACTGTATATTGCTTTTGGTCTTATATTACTTGTGCCAAGTTTACTCGTCGGTCTTTCGTCCTATTTTATAACAAGAGATAATGTGGAAGAAACAATGTTGGATCAAGCAGAGCAAATTACATCCAATGTACATACTTCATTGCAGCAATTTATGGAATTGCAAACTGACACCGTTCAATATGCAGGTAGCACGATTAATGAAAATGAAATGTCTGCCGCAGAGTTACAACAAAGCCTGACTGATCTGACTAATATAAATGAAAACATAAAACAGGTTTATTTAGTTAATTCAAATGGGCAAGCAATGGTGTATAACAGCTCAAGTGGATTTGGTGAAGAAAGTGGCCTGAATGAGACAAGTTGGTATAGGCAAGCAATCGCCCGTCAAGTAACTGTTTCTGTAAGTGAACCAATTATTACTGGTGAAGGCGAAGATCAAGATGTGGAAATCATATTTGGAACGTTAACGACAGATAATCAGCATGTACTTGCGGTGCGGGTTAGCTTAGATGATGTGATTAACTACGTGTCCGAGGCAAGTATTGGCGAGACGGGGTATTTATTTTTAATGGATCAAGCTGGGCGAATTGTTTCTCATCCAAGCATGGCAACGGGTGAGTTTTTGCCAGCCACACTTACAAATCTTTTAACTGAAGATAGTGGACAATTTCACTATGAAACAGATGACGAAGCTCGAGAAATGACGTATAACGTTGTCTCGCCAACAAATTGGGTATTAATTGGAACCATGCTACCAAATGAAGTATTTCTTATGGTTCAGCCAATATTGCAAGCAACAATCATTATTATTGTTATCACATTAATTATTGGTGGCGCTGTCAATCATTTACTTGTCCGTTCAATTATTTCCCCGATTTCTGGGTTAGCTAAAGCGGCGACGGTTATTAGTAAGGGAGAGCTAGGCTCCACATTTGATAGTGGGAAGCTAGGAAAAGATGAGATTGGGACATTGGCAGGTTCTTTTGAAGAGATGCGGACGTCGTTGATCGACACTTTGCAAGATATCCAAGATAAATCAACGTATTTGGCAGCCTCCTCAGAAGAGTTACAAGCAAGTACAGAGCAAAATATGCAAGCAACAGAACAAATTACGCTGGCGATCCAAGAAGTTTCTGGAAGTGTTGAGGATCAGTCTGCCAGTATGGAAAGTGGCAAAGGAGCTGCAAAAACAGTTTCACAAGGCATTACGGGTATTGCTTCATCCGCAACTCACGTTAATAAAGCAGTTGATCAGGCAGCATCTGCTGTAAATGTAGGTAGATCAGGGATTGAGCAGAGCGTCAAACAAATGGATGCCATTCATGCAAAGGTAACGGCAATTGCTACATCGATTCAAGCATTAGAAGGGCAAGCAGCGACAATCGACCAAGTAAACAGAGTCATCTCCGACATATCCGAACAAACGAATCTTCTAGCGCTTAATGCTTCAATTGAAGTGCTCGTGCAGGTGAGAATGGACGAGGATTTGCTGTCGTGGCGGAAGAGGTAAGAAAGTTAGCAGAACAATCCAATGATGCTGCGAAACAAGTGCAAGAACAAGTTCTTGAAATTCAATTAGGGGCAAAGCAAGCAGGACAAGAGATGAATGATGGTAAAGGTGTAGTGGAAAAAGGTGTGGAAGTCATTCAGAGTGCGGGGATGTCGTTTGAATTGATCCAAACACATATGGAAGACGTACGCGCGAAAATGATTCAAGTTACGAAGGAAGCGAAACAAATGTCTACACAAACGGAACAGTTTCTTCATTCGTATGAGCAAATAGCTGGCGCGACGGAAACAACTTCTGCGAGTGTGCAAAATGTTTCCGCGGCTACAGAAGAACAGCTCGCATCAATGGAAGAAATCTTAAGCTCAACAGCTAACTTATCTGAGTTAGCAGAAGAGCTAGAAAGAATGATACAACGATTTAAATGGTAAAAGGGGCAGCGCAAGCAAAAGCTTGTGCTGTTTGAGGCTATCGAAAGATTTAATAACGGACTTTAACCTTAAGAGAAAACGATTTATAAAAAAGAGGTGAACGACGAGTTATAAAAACGAACAAACTTGAGCAATGAGTTGCCATTTTCTCTCGAATCTCCACCTTTCCTTTGAGGAAGATTTTTTAATGGAACTTTACTTACGTTCTGGAACCATACTTTTTACCGCAATGCCTTTCCGAACAAGATGCTCTTTTGAAGCCAATTTTTTTCTTCAAACCATCGTCAGCTGCATACTTATATTAAATGGATCAGGAACTAGCGGACGGCATGCACGTAGACTCCTACGGGAGATAAGACGAAGATGAGACATGCAGCTATGCTGTGTGGCTCATCCGTCGCCCGCGGAAAGCGAAGTGTATGCCGGAAGCGACGCCAAAGCATCGTCTCATTGACGGTTTCTTTTTTTTAGGATCAGCGTATGCATTTGCTTGCGCTGTTTTTTATGTTTAGTCATAAAGAGAAAAAGGAATGGACGTACACTACGAAAAAAGAGGTGTAGGCGCGATGAACAAGCTAGTGTTAGTGATGAAAGATGAGGTCAAGAAACGCCAGTTGAATTATGGAGGAGTGAAGCATTCGATGATGAAGTAAACAATGAGCTTTTTGAAACAATAGCAGCACAGTTTGATTCCGATAAAGTTGTAACTAAAGACGAAAATGAACCACTTCTAACACTTCGCCTCGAACCAATAGAGTCAACAGAAATCTCGTCCTATGTCAGGGATTTCTCAATTGATGCGAAGAAAAAAGATGAATTAATAAGCTATTTAAATGAGGAATCAACAAAATAACCCAGCAGATCTGCTGGGTTATTTAAAACTCTCTGCAGACGCTTGCCGGGAGCGAGGGGAAAGAGGGAAACGTATTTATCTTCATCCATCATAAAAAATTTGCCGTAAAGCTGTAACTCAGCAATACCAGGTAAGCTAATTTTTTTGTTAAAAAGAATCAAATAGACTGGTGCCTCGTTTGGTAAATGACCGAAAAAAGCACGAATCGTTGCTGCTTCACCATTAATCAATCCATGTTTGAGGTGAAAAGTAGGACGTTGGTAACCGAGTAACAACCCCGTAAGAGTTTGTATGCTCATCTCTAATTGAGGCGCAGTTGTTGTTGGTTCACAACTAATATTTTCCTCTAGTGATAAAACAAATGTTGCTTGATTCCATGTTGCATAAGGATCGTTTACTTTTATTGTGTAATGACCGCCGTCCCCAACTAAAAAAGGAAATTGTGTGAGAAATGCTTTCACATCTACTATTCTCGCCATAAAATATGGACTTGCTTCGGCTTTTGTTTTAGGGTCTGGCAAGAAATAGTGCAAAGCATCTGCGCTAGCTGCTGGTAGTTCAGCGGTCTCAATCATTGAATCATGCTGACCAATAAAGGAAAGCAGCGCGTTTAGGCCGTTTAAGTCGTTATAGATCATTTCCTCAACTTCAAGGTGGTTCTCCTGGATTTGATAAACGATATACGCCGTCGGATTACCGCCCTCATCTTGGTAGACAGCTGTTGAGTGGCTTTTGTATTTCCTTTTAAGTTCTTCCCACCACCATGACTCACGATCTAACATTCCGTGAGTTTGTTTGCGTTCATAGACATCTCTGACTAGAGAATCGGAAAAAGGAACGCGCGATAGGGTCCCTTTCGTTAACGGAGTTGCTTTTGGTAATTGATGTTTTTTTAGCGTGTAGGTTATTTCATCACAGAGAATCTCCCAGCCAAACGCCCGATAAAAAGGAACAGAAAAAGGATTAAGGTAGGAAAGCAATTGCCCTTGTGTACGCATGGAATCAAGAGCTTGAATAAGTAGTTTCTTGACGAGTCCTTTCCTCCGATATTCAGGGTATGAGGCTACCCCTGCGATACCTCCCATTGCCATTCGTTTGCCGTACACGGTTACTTGAAACGGCAGGATATCTAGTTTTGCATGGACATTGCCGTTAACTACTTCGCCATAATGAATCGCTTTGTTCCAAGAGACACGACTAGCAGCACGTCTTTCCTCTGAAGCATTGACTTGAAAAGCATAACAACTTAATTGAAGCGCTTGCTCAAACTCTGCATCTGTCAAAAGTTGAATGGTCATTTCATTCTCCTCCTCTGTGACTTGCTTGAATGGGTCTAGTGTAGCATGATTCGAACGGTATGTTGCTTGGAATTATGGTACAATACGACAAAACAGTCGATATTAAATGAGGTGAAGAGAATGGACACATCGGTAACAACGTATTTGCAAAAAAATCGTGAAGCGCATTTGCAGGAATTAAATGATTTTTTAAGATTACAAAGCATTAGTTCTATTTCTGAACATAAAGAAGATATAAGAGAGACAGCGAATTGGCTAGAAAAAGCGTTTATTCGTGCTGGAATTGAAAACGTTGAAGTAATTGAAACGGCTAAACACCCTGTCGTTTATGCTGATTGGCTTGGTGCAGGCAAGGACGCGAAAACGATTCTAGTGTATGGTCATTATGATGTACAGCCTGTTGACCCATTGCATTTATGGGAAACAGAGCCTTTTGAGCCAACGGTTCGAGAAGGTAAGCTTTATGCCGAGGTGCAACGGACGATAAGGGTCAGACGTTTATGCACATGAAAGCAGTTGAAGCAATGTTAAAGACTGAAGGTACGCTACCGTTTAATGTAAAGTTTTTAATCGAAGGCGAGGAAGAAATTGGATCGCCTAACTTGGATGCTTTTGTTGAAAATGAAAAAGAACGCTTAGCTGCCGATGTACTGCTTATTTCCGACACGCCAATGCTTGAAGCTGGTAAGCCTGCGATTTGTACAGGTTTGCGAGGCTTAGCTGCTATTGAAGTTCGAGTCAAAGGAACAAAAGGAGATCTCCATTCTGGCTTGTATGGAGGGGCTGTGCAGAACTCTCTCCATGCACTGGTGCAACTAATTGCAACTATGAGAGATGATCAAGGTACTATTACTGTTGATGGGTTTTATGATGGTATTGAAGATGTGCCTGCTGAAGAAATGGAAAGCATATCTGCACTTGGTGATGGCGATGTAACGATGAAAGAAGAACTTGGAGTAAATGAGTTGTTTGGAGAACCTGGATATACGTCAAGAGAGCGTACGTGGATTAGCCAACACTTGAATTAAATGGGCTATTTGGCGGCTTTCAAGGTGAAGGCGTTAAAACAGTTATTCCAGCGGAGGCTACTGCAAAAATTACGTGCCGTCTTGTACCTGGACAAGATCCAATTGATATTCTAGAAAAAATTGAAGCGCATATACGCGAAAACACGCCTGCTGGTGTGACGATTACAACGGAGCGTCACGATACTGGAAAGCCGTTTGCTGCACCAGTAACGGATGCCGCGTTTGCTGCAGCAGCGCGTGCTTATGAACGTGTTTATAAGACGGATGTGGCTTATACGAGAATGGGTGGTTCGATTCCAGTTGTTGAAACATTTGATTCTCAACTAAAGATACCGATTGTATTAATGGGCTTTGGTTTACCAAGTGAGAATTTCCACGCACCGAATGAACATTTCCACCTTGAAAACTTTGATAAAGGTTTAGAAACGATTATTGCGTTTTGGGATGAGTATGGAAAAAGTGAATAAAAGAGATGGATGGGCGTAATGCTCATCTTTTTTAATTTTAAAAAAAGGTTTATAAGGCGTTTAATCGTAATCAAATTTAAACATACTGCAAATAATAGGTCCAAGATGAATACAATCGCCCTTAGAATGTAGTAAACTAAGGGAGATATGATTGTATCGTGGAAGGAGTCAATTGCATGGAACCGCAGAGAAAACCAGAGATAAAGTTAATCGCACTTGATATGGACGGAACGTTGCTTGATGATAATCATGAAATATCTGCAGCGAATCGTGAAGCGATTGCCGAAGCTCAAGAAATGAATGTTCATGTAGTCATTGCAACTGGTAGAACGTTAGCTACATGTGGAAAGTACGCCCAGTCGCTTGATCTAAAGAATTATGTGGTAACAGCGAATGGTGGAGAAATTTACAATCATGAAGGTGAGCTATTTTCTGCAAGTCATTTGGCAGAAGAAGCGGTTGATCATATTTATGAGTTAACAAAAAAACATGGCATTCATGTGTGGGGTGCTTCCGCTGATAACTTATATCGAGGTGAACTACCGCCTGATCGACATGATCATGAATGGCTAAAGTTCGGCTTCGATACAGAAGATGATCTGATTCGAGAAAGCATTGTGAATGATTTACGAGAAAGAGGCATAACGGAATTAACAAACTCAAGCCCAACAAACGTTGAAATAAATGCAATAGGCATTAATAAAGCAAATGCATTAAAGATCGTTTGTGATCAATTGGGAATCTCACTAAATGAAGTGATGGCTGTTGGTGATAGTTTAAATGATATTGCAATGATTGAGGAAGCTGGCTTAGGCGTGGCGATGGGCAACGCTCAGGACGCAGTCAAACGAAAAGCTGATTGGATTACAGCAACAAATATAAATGATGGGGTTGCTGCAGCGATTCAACGCTGGGTGATATTACCGGGAAGTATTGATAAAGACAGAGGTTGATTCCTCTGTCTTTTTTTGTTGTTTAGGGAACCCTAGTGAGACATTCATTCTTGACAAAGTTGAGCAAGGGAATTAAAGTTGCATTAAAGAAACTTTATTGTGGACAGGAAATTATTAAAGATATGTGCATACATTAAGAAAAGTGATTGTTAAAGAAGGGGGATACAAAATGATTTTTAAGAAAATGGGGACTGGTTTAATAAGTGTTGGAGCAATCACTGCTTTAGCGGCATGTGGAAATAGTGGTGAGGAAACGGTTGTTTCAGAAGAAAACCCTATTCAAGTTGTTGCTACAATTGCTCAGATTGGTGAACCTCTTGCGGAAATAGGAGGCGAATTAGTTGAAGTAGAGACGGTGATGGGTCCTGGTGTTGACCCACATGTGTATGAACCGTCGCAAAGTGATATTCAGTTGCTTCAAAATGCGGATGTGATCTTTTATAATGGATTGCATTTAGAAGCCCAAATGTCTGATGTGTTTAATAATATTGATGTAAATGCAATCGCCGTAGGAGAGTCGATTTCAACTGGTGACCTACTTGAAGATGAAGAAGAAGAGGGTATGGATGATCCACATATTTGGTTTGATGTCCAGCTATGGCAACAAGCGCTAGATACAGCAGTCGAACAACTCAAGGAAATGGCACCTAAAGAAGCCGACCTATTAGAAGAAAACAAGCAAGCTTATTTTGAAGAACTTGAGGAGCTATATACGTATTCAACAGAAACGTTTGCTAAGATTCCTAGTGAACAACGCATTCTTGTTACTGCTCACGATGCTTTCCAATATTTTGGTCAGATGAATGAAATTGAAGTGATTGGGCTTCAAGGATTAAGTACGGAAGCTGAAGTTGGTATTTCAGACATTCAGTCGACAATTGAGACAATCGTTGATAAGGAAGTTCCAGCTGTATTTGTGGAGAGCAGTGTAAATGATTCGTCCATTCAAGCAGTTATTGAAGGTGCCGCTGAATCAGGTTTAGAAGTGGAATTAGGCGGAACACTATATTCAGATGCCATGGGTGATGCAGGAACAGAAGAAGGGACTTATATCGGCATGTATCGCTATAACGTTGATACGATTTACGATGCATTAACAGCTTCAGAAGAAGATGAACAATAACGTTAAGCGACCAACAGGAGATGAATGAACATGAGTGTACTTAAAGTAGAAGGGCTAAGTGCGGCATATCGAAAAAATACGGTCTTAAACAATGTGACATTCGAAGTGGAGCAAGGTACGCTCACAGGAATTGTTGGACCTAACGGTGCCGGTAAATCCACATTGATTAAAACATTATTACAGCTGCACCCCCATTTAACTGGAAAAGTAGAATTCTTTGGTTCATCGATTAAAAAAGAAAAAACAAGGGTTGGTTATGTACCTCAGCGTGGTTCAGTTGATTGGGATTTTCCAACAGATGCACTGGATGTTGTGATGATGGGACTTTACGGGAAAATCGGATGGTTAAAACGCCCAACGAAACGTCACCGAGAAAAGGCCCTGGCAGCACTTGAAAAAGTAGGTATGGCTGATTATGCTAAACGGCAGATTAGCCAACTGTCGGGTGGACAACAACAACGAGTATTTCTTGCTAGAGCGCTTATTCAAGAAGCGGACCTGTATTTTATGGATGAGCCACTTGCTGGCGTAGATGCAGCTACAGAAAGAGCAATCATGGCCATTTTAAAAGAGTTGCGAGAGCAAGGGAAAACCGTGCTTGTTGTTCACCATGACTTGCAAACAGTAGAAGATTACTTTGATCAAGTTCTGTTTTTAAATAAAACGGTGGTTGCCCATGGTTCAACTTCTTCTACATTTACGCCAGAAAATATCGCAAAAGCATACGGAGGCGCCGTTCGCTTTATGAAGGAGGAGGCGTATAGTGTCAATTCTAGCATCCGTTAATTTTCAGTGGGTTCTTGTAAGTACGATTATGCTTGGTGTTGCTTCGGGTATGTTTGGCACACTTGCTTACTGGAAAAAACAAAGCTTAATGAGTGACGCCCTCTCTCATGCTGCACTTCCTGGTGTTGTGATTGCTTTTATGATTATGAACGAGAAGAACCTATTTTTATTAATCTTAGGGGCGGGAATCAGCGCATTGCTCGGAGCCTGGTTTATTCATGCAATTAAATCATCGACCCGCATTAAAGAAGATGCAGCGATGGTATAATTCTTTCAGTCTTTTTTGGGGCTGGCATCGTATTGTTATCAATCGTCAACCGAACGGGCGGAGGGAATCAAAGTGGTCTCGATACGTTTATCTTTGGGCAAGCGGCCAGCATGGTGAGAAGTGATGTGTATACGATGGCTGGGCTTGCAGTTGCTATTATTCTCCTAATTGTCATCGCCTTTAAGGAATGGAAACTTTATTTGTTTGATCCTGATTTTGCGAAGGGACTAGGGTTATCATCCTCTACGATGAACGTGCTCTATGTCTTTGGACTTGTTACAACGATCGTTATTGGAATTCAAGCGGTAGGAGTTATTCTAATGGCGGCGTTATTAATCATTCCAGCCGTTAGTGCACGATACTGGACACACTCATTTAAAATGATGATGATATTAGCGGCTATTTTTGGTGGTTTGTCTGGTGCGTTAGGTACATTTGTTAGTGCTCAAGGAACAGGTTGGCCAACAGGTCCGTTTATTGTGATAGCAGCATCTATTTTTTTCATCATTTCCCTTGTTTTTGGAAAAGAGAAAGGGTTATTAGTGGAGCAGGTTGAGTTCAAGAATCAACAGAGAAAGGCAATTGCACAAAATGAACTACCAGGTGTGTTGAAAGAAGGTGACCACTAATGGTTTCTTATGAAGGTTGGATTCTAATAACAGGGGCGCTTGTCGGAATTACATGTGGGATTATTGGTGCATTCCTCGTTTTGAGACGTATGGCAATGATGGCTGATGCAATAAGTCATACGGTCTTACTAGGGATCGTAGTCGCGTTCATGATTACAAACAGCCTCGAAGGAATTCATATGTTAATTGGCGCTACGATTGCAGGAGTCCTCACTACGTTTCTGGTGCAGTGGTTTCATTCAAAAGGAGTTCAACATGATGCATCCATCGGAGTTGTGTTTACATCTTTATTTGCGCTAGGAGTTATTTTGATTTCCACACAAGTCGGAAATGTTCATTTGGATGTTAAACACGCATTAATGGGCGAAATCTTATATATACCTTGGAATACAGTGAGTGTATTAGGGTTTGAAATCCCTGTAGCAACGCTAATGTTGTTCATCGTGCTCGTCATAGTTCTCTTCTTTATTATTGCTTTTTATAAAGAATGGAAAATTACTGCATTTGATCCTGCTTTGGCCTTAAGTCTTGGACTGCCTGTCGCATTCTTACATTATTTATTTATGACGCTCGTTTCGATTACGACAGTTGCATCATTTGATGCAGTAGGAGCTATTATGGTTGTGGCGATGTTAATCACTCCTGCGGCAGCTGCTTATCTATGGACAGAACGCCTTTTGATTATGATTGGTTTAAGTGCCTTCTTTGGAGCTATTTCAGCAATTGGCGGTTATTATTTTGCTCTTTGGCTTGATAGCTCAGTATCTGGAGCAATGGCAATCATGACAGGTGTGGTGTTTTTAATTAGCTTTATAGGTTCGCCATCTCATGGTCTTGTTTCCAGATGGATTAGACCTACTCAGAAAAACGATGCAGAGCAAGCCCCTTCTTAGGAGCTTGCTTCTTTATGCATGTCTTGAACGTGGCGAAGCTGTCTTGATAAACGGGCAAATTCTTCGTGGTTTCGATCATCTAATGCTTTATCAATTGCGGCACGAAGAACGTTTATTTGATTTTCGTTCGAAACATGGTCAAGCAGATCGGCTGTTTCTTGTTCATATGCTTGAAACTGTTTGTAATGTCGATAACTGCGATGAATCGGTGTCTCAAGCAATTGTTGATATAAATGGTTTAAGTGTCGACCGTAAAAATGAACAACCAAATAAATAGGGCTGGATGGATTTGTTAAAATATCGTCACGTGCTTTCGATACACTTTCCGTTTTTCGCTTACCTTGGACATAATAAAAACCAGGCTCATCTGATTGCGTACTCGCAATAACTAGAGTGCGAGAATGTGGTTGAATCTTTTCGGTAATACGTAATTGGTGAAGTATGTGGGGCGTTGATTGAATATGGATAAGAAGCGCCCGTGCATCTCGTTGCTTTAAGTGGTGCTTGTTAACAAACCATTGCAAAAACTGTTTTTTTAATTGGTCACTCAAGCGCTCCCCTCCTCTCTCTCTATTAAAACATGAAAAAAGCCGTTTCTCTAGGAAAGAGAAACGGCTTTTTGTTCGACTTAAAACGTGAACGGTTCTGGCTGGTTTGTCACAACAAGAATAATTTTGCCTTGATCAAGCTGTTCCTCTAGTTGTTGCGCTTCATTTTCGCCAAAGCCAAGCTCTTCAAACTTCGCGCGGAGCTCGTCGCCTTTTTTGCGGAATGTGTTTTTAATGGCTGTACCAAGTCCCGTTTCAGACGCAGTCACTTTATTGGCATCCGCATTGCTTGCAACACGTTCTGTTCGATCATCATCATGGGTAATTACATAAATATCGTCTTCAGAAATATTGCTTGCTTTTAATGCGTTAACAGCAGCAATTACTTCTTCGTCATTAAGAAATTCTTTGTATGCAGGTTTCATTAAAATCGCCTCCTGCTCTATTGAATACCCGTCCAAATCATCTTGAAACAAGGAAAAAAGACCCATTTATTATGGGTCTTTTTAGATAAGTTAGTAAATGGAGTTATACTGCAGGAGGTTGCTGCTGTTTCAAAATGCGACCTTCAAAGACAAATGGACCAAATGGAATAATCGAAGCAACACTCGCGAATACGGATGTTTTAAATGTCCATTGTTTGCTAAAGAAAAATGTGGCAACAAATGCCATGTAAACCATGAATAACACACCATGTGCCATGCCAACAATCGAAACCATTTCAGGCATATCAGCAACGTATTTTAACGGCATAGCGATAAATAACAATAGAAGCAATGATGCGCCTTCAGTGTAACTAATCCATTTAAACATAAGCGTTCCACCTTTTTGATTTTCTTCTACTAGTATATCAGGACAGACTATGCTTATGTATGAAAAGAAAGCACCAACTGCAATTGTCACTCATTTTTCACAAATGACATGATGTTTAACACAAATAAAATGTGGGAACATCAACCGCAATATGATTTTTCAAGGAGTGGCAAAGCAAATGAAACCAAAACAACTTTATATAAATGGCGAGTTTGTTACGTCAACATCAACCGAGGCAATTGACGTGATTAATCCAGGAACAGGAGAAGTAATTTCGCAAGTCGTTGACGCAACAGTAGAAGAAACAAATCATGCAATTGAATCTGCTTGGAGAGGGCAAAAAGAATGGGAGAAAGTGCCGCAAGTTGAGCGAGGACAAATTGTTCGCCAAATCGGTGATGCAATCCAAGCGGATAAAGAAACATTTGCGAGAATGTTAAGTGAAGAACAAGGAAAACCATTAGAAGAGGCACGTGGTGAATTAGATCAAGCAATTGGATTTTTCCATTACATGTCTGAGTGGAACCGTAAAATTGGTGGTGAAATCGTACCAAGTGATGATCCAAAAGAGCAAATCCTTATCCAACGTAAACCGATTGGAGTCGTTGCTGGGATAATCCCGTGGAATTATCCGGTCTTTATCTTTGCAAGAAAAGTGGCAACGGCTCTCATTACTGGCTGTTCTGTAGTAATTAAGCCGTCAGAAGAAACACCAAATACGGCAATTGCGTTCTCGGAAATGATTGATAGCATGGATTTACCAAAAGGGGTATACAACCTTGTGACTGGTAAAGGAGATACGGTTGGAAACCGCTTATCTAGTCACCCGAAAATTGCGATGGTCAGCATGACAGGTAGTGTCCCAGCAGGAACAAAAGTAATGGAAGCAGCAGCTCAACATATTACGAAAGTAAACCTAGAGCTTGGCGGTAAAGCTCCAATCATTGTCTCAAAACATGCAGACTTGGATTTAGCAGTGAAAAACATTAAAGCTTCTCGAATTGAGAATGCTGGACAAGCGTGTATTTCCGCCGAACGCGTCTATGTACAGGAAGAAGTAGCGGAAGCGTTTATTGCGAAAATGATTAAGGCAATGAAAGACATTAAAGTAGGCTACTCCCTTGAAGAAGAAGGAGTAGAGATGGGACCTGTTTCAAGTGCTCATCACCTTGAAAAAGTCGAAGAACTTGTGGAAGAAGCGAAGAAACAAGGTGCGCGCGTTGAGACAGGCGGGAAACGTCTCGATTTCGGTAAAGGCTATTACTATGCGCCAACCGTGCTAACAAATGTCGAACATAATATGGGCATTATGACCAGTGAAGTCTTTGGACCAGTACTTCCAATCACGACTTATAAGGAGTTTGGTGAGGCAATTGAACTAGCAAATGATTCCATCTATGGTCTAGCATCTGCGCTTTATTCAGATGATTATAATGAGATCATGCAAGCTTCTCGGGACCTTCAATACGGAGAAACATATGTAAACAGAGGCACTGGCGAGGCGATTCAAGGATATCATGCTGGTATGAGACAATCTGGAATAGGAGGAACAGATGGCAAAAATGGCATTAGTGACTTCTTGTCGACACATGTGATGTACTTGGCCTACAATGAGAAAAAATAATGGAATGTAAGCAGGTGGGGATTTGTTCCCGACCTGCTTTTTGTATTGATCGGGGAGGTTTAAAGCCATGTATCGAAAGGAACAAAAGCTCAGAGTAAATTCTTAAAGGTGGAAGGTCTCGTTTAATAGCTGTACAGAGCGATTCCTCAAGTCAATATGCTATACTTGCGATGAGGTGAAACAATGAAAACCAATGAAATGGTCATTCATGTAGATGAACGGACAGCAAAGAAATTAAAGGGTGGATACCCTTTGTTAGATAAAGAATACGTTGTAATAAAAGATACGGAAGAAGGAGTCCTGCTCCAAATCAAAGACCAGGGTGGGCGTTTTGTCGCAAGAGGATACTATGGAAAGCAAAATGTAGGCAATGGCTGGGTACTTACAACAAATGAACAGGAGGGCATTAACCAAGCTTTCTTCAAAAAGAAAATTGCAGCAGCATTAAATAAGCGTCAAGCTTTGTTTGCTTCAGAGGAGACAACCGCATTTCGAGTGTTTAATGGGGAAGGTGATGGAGTTGGTGGCTTAACGATTGATTACTATGACGGCTTTTTTGTCATTACCTGGTATAGCGCAGGTATTTATGCATTCCACGATGAAATTGTCGGGGCGTTAACGGAGAGCATCGCTTATAAAGGTGTATATGAGAAAAAAAGATTTGCGACAGATGGAAAATACGTAGATGATGACGATTTTGTCTGTGGTGAGCGTGGAGAATTCCCATTAATCGTCAAAGAGAATGGCATGTTTTATGCTGTTTATTTAAACGATGGGCCGATGACAGGGATTTTCTTAGATCAACGTAATGTACGCAAGCGAATTCGAGATTCCTATGCTTCTGGCAAACGAGTACTAAACTTATTTTCTTATACGGGTGCTTTCTCGGTAGCCGCTGCTCTTGGTGGTGCAGTTCAAACAACAAGTGTTGATCTGGCAAATCGAAGTAAGCCAAAAACGGAAGAACAGTTTTTAATAAACGACATTCTTGTGGAAGACCAACAGATTATTGTGATGGATGCATTCCGCTACTTTGCTTATGCACAGAAAAAAGGCATTCAATTTGATTTAGTTGTTCTTGACCCACCAAGCTTTGCTCGCTCGAAAAAACGGACGTTTAGTGCAGCAAAAGATTATACAGGTTTGCTGCAAGAGGCCATATCCGTTGTTCCAGATGGAGGTACATCATTGCATCAACAAATGCGGCTAACGTAGCACCAAAGCAATTTAAGAAATTTGTACATGACGCATTCCAAGCTGAAAACCGTGGGTTTAAAATCATTGAAGAGCACGGTGTACCAGAGGATTTTGTCACGACTGCCGCTTATCCGAAAGGAAGCTATTTAAAAGTGTTAATGATACAAGTAACGAAAAAAGGATGATTTGATGAAGAAAAAAGCAGTTCTCGCTGAAAAACCATCCGTCGCCCGCGATTTAGCGCGTGTTCTTGGCGCGAATCAAAAAGGAAACGGTTATTTTGAAGGAAAAGATTATGTTGTCACTTGGGCATTAGGTCACCTTGTTACACATGCTGATCCAGAGCATTATGGAGAGCAATATAAGACATGGAAGCTTGAGGAACTACCAATGCTGCCAAAACGACTAGACCTAGTTGTAATTAAACAAACGTCTAAGCAGTTTCATGCCGTCAAAAAAGTTCTAAACCGCCAAGATGTTAGTGAAATTGTCATTGCAACAGATGCAGGCCGTGAAGGGGAACTAGTTGCGCGCTGGATTCTTGCTAAAGCACACGTAAAGAAACCTGTGAAACGGTTATGGATCTCATCCGTAACGGATAAGGCGATCAAGGAAGGCTTTAAAAAACTAAAAGACGGTAAGCAATATGAAAATCTGTACGCAGCAGCGGAAGCTCGAGCAGAGGCAGATTGGTATGTTGGAATTAATGGTACGCGGGCATTAACAACAAAGCATAATGCACAACTGTCATGCGGGCGTGTACAGACGCCAACACTTGCAATCCTTGCAGCACGTGAAAAAGCGATTCAAACATTTGTGCCGAAACCGTATGAAACGATTCGCGCACTTACTCAAGATGGAGTGACTTTGCGTTGGTATGATGGTAAGTCTGGTGATGAACGATTATTTGATGCGAATCGCGCCAAAGAATTGCAAACCAAGCTTCAAGGTTCACCATTCAAAATTACAACGGTTCATGCGAAATCAAAGCGTACACCAGCACCTCATTTATATGACTTAACAGAGCTACAGCGTGAAGCAAATAAACGGTATGGTTACTCTGCAAAAGAAACACTTGGTTCCTTGCAACGATTATATGAACAGCATAAAGCAGTCACTTACCCGCGGACGGATTCCCGTTTTCTGTCTTCTGACTAGTAGAAACACTAGGTGAGCGTTTGCAAGCAGTTGACGTGCAGCCATTCCGAAAATCCGTGGCGCAAGCGAAAAAACAAGGGTTATCCAATGCGAAAAAACAGATGGTCAATGATGCAAAAGTGTCTGACCACCATGCACTTATTCCAACAGAACAAGCGGTGAGTGCAAGTGCGATGAGTGATAAAGAATATAAGCTGTATCAACTAATTGTACGTCGCTTTTTAGCGAATTTCTTCCCTGCAAGTGAATCTGAACAAACGACGGTGGAAGCGGAAGCAAACGGAGAGAAGTTCGTGCGAAAGGCGAACGCCTTGTTTCTGCTGGATGGCGCGGAGAAGATTTACAGGAAGATGACGGTAACGCTCCAGATCTTCTACCAGCAATGCAAAAGGGCGAAGCAATTGCAGTGAAGTCCATTAGTCTCGTGCAAGGAAAGACGAGTCCACCACCTCGGTTTAATGAAGGAACGCTGCTTTCAGCAATGGAGAAACCGGCTCAACATATGACTGAAAAAGATGCCAGGATTTCTAAAACTCTTGCGGAAGCAGGAGGAATTGGCACGGTTGCTACTCGTGCAGATATTATTGAGAAGTTGTTTGCTAGCTTTCTAGTAGAGAAAAAAGGCAAGGACCTGCATGTAACATCAAAAGCAAAGCAATTACTCGACTTGGTACCAGAAGAACTGAAGTCGCCTGCTTTGACGGCTGAGTGGGAACAGCGGTTGGAGAAAATTGTTCAAGGTAAGGAACAGAAGTCTGCGTTTATCGCAGAAATGAAAGAATACGCAAAATCCGTTGTTGGTCAAGTAAAAGCTGATACAACAACGTTCCGCCATGACAATAAAACAGGTGAGAAATGTCCAGAGTGTGGAAAATTCTTGCTTGAAGTGAATGGCAAAAAAGGAAAGATGCGTGTATGCCAAGATCGTGAATGTGGCTACCGTAAAAACATTGCGATGACAACCAATGCTCGCTGCCCGAAATGCAAAAAGAAACTGGAACTTCGTGGGCAAGGTGAAGGCCAAGTATTTGCTTGTGTTTGTGGACACCGGGAGAAAAAAGCACAATTTGAACAACGACGGAAACAAAATAAGAACAAAAATGTTTCGAAGAAAGAAGTTAATAACTATATGAAGCAACAAAAGAAAGAAGAGGACTTTTCAAATTCAGCATTAGCGGATCAATTAGCGAAGCTCGGGTTAAATAAAGATAAATAATAAAGAAACCTCCACAATTTTGTGGAGGTTATTTTAATGCCTTGTTTTCTAACCATGTTTACAAAACATTAAAACAGTATTTATTAAAATGAAGCACCAGCTTTACATAGTTAATCTAAAGTAAGAGTGTATATAATTTAGGTTGAAAGGATGATTCACGTGAAACATTCAAAAACATCCGTTATAGCGGGAATGGCAGCATTACTATTAGTAGGATCAACATACACACCGGCGCTCGCCTCAGATGATGGGAGCAATGACGACAATGGACAGAATGGGCAAGCAAAAAACGTCATTTTTTTAATTCCTGATGGCTTCTCGCAAAGCTATGCTAATAGTTACCGGATGTTTAAAGAAGAATCCGAACCTATCTGGGATGAGAGGGACATGTTTACTGGACATGTCATGACTCATTCAAACGATAAAGCCATTACAGATTCAGCAGCAGCAGGAACAGCATTTGCAACAGGACATAAAACAAACAATGGTGTGATTGGTATGTCACCAGAAGGGGAGTCGTTACCAACATTGGTTGATGCAGCAAAAAATGCAGGGAAACGTACAGGTCTTGTAGCTACATCAACGATTACACATGCCACTCCAGCAGCATTCGCAGCGAATGTTGAGTCAAGAGGTAGTTATACGGAGATCGCCAAACAAATGGTGGAAAACGATCATTTGGATTTGATGTTAGGAGGCGGTCGTACTGAATTTCTTCCAGAAGAGCAAGGTGGCATTCGCGAGGATGGCATTGATTTAATTACCGAGGCAGAAGATCGCGGTTTCGCTTATCTTGAAACGAAACGACAACTCGCTAACTGGGATGGAGATGAAGAAAGGCTGCTTGGGTTATTTGCAGAAGAAGCGCTTGAGCCAGCGATTCATCAACGAACGGATGAACCGAGCCTAGGCGAAATGACGGAGGCTGCGATTTCATTCTTATCAGAAGAAGACGACGGATTTTTCTTAATGGTCGAAGGAAGTCAGATTGATTGGGCCGGACATGATAATGATCCTTTATATGCGATGACAGATACGGAGGCATTTGAAGAATCAGTAAAGGCAGCAGTAAATTTTGCTGATGAAAATAACGATACCCTTGTTGTCATGGTAGGCGATCACGATACAGGAGGCATGGCTGTCCATGCAAGTGAAGAAGCGCATCCGAGCATGCTGCATGGGATGAATTCAATTGGTGCGACAATGGCTGCAGAAGTTGATCATCGTTTAAGTAATTTACGTGAGGTGCTTGAAACGAACACGGAATTTGAATGGACGGAAGAGGAACTAGATGAAATAAAAGCAGGTGAATCATTAAAACTCGCAATCAATGGAGCCATTAGTAAGAAAACAGGATTTGGATGGAGTTCGTATGATCACACTGGAATTGATGTGCCTCTCTTTGCTTATGGTGAAGGGGCAGAACGCTTCGCTGGAACGATTGACAACACAGATGTGCCTCGGTTAATGCTTCAAACGCTTGGTATCAACGGTTTTTAATAAGAGAAGAGCCTTACTT
>BAXC01000011.1 GCA_001310375.1 Bacillus sp. JCM 19041
GTTGCCGGGCTTTTTTTTATATTTTTTACTGTTCCACAGTAGCTCAGTGGTAGAGCTATCGGCTGTTAACCGATCGGTCGCAGGTTCGAATCCTGCCTGTGGAGCCATTTTTTTATGCTTCCATAGCTCAGCCGGTAGAGCACCACCATGGTAAGGTGGGGGTCAGCGGTTCAAGTCCGCTTGGAGCTTATAAGAGAAACGCTAATGTAGCGCACCTTCCGACGAATGGATGGTGTATTTTTTATGTCTAAAAAAAGTGGCAAGGTGGCGAATGAGTGGCGAATTAATTTTTTTACCCTTTTTTTCGCTCAAACAAGCCACCAAAAGTGTCCTCTGTAGCTGCTTTATCGGCAGCTTCCAAAGCATGTCCATATCTGTTTAATGTCACTTTTACATCCGAGTGTCCTAGACGTGCTGATATTGTTTTTGTATGCACGTTCTTGGCAATCATCATAGTTGCTGAAGTGTGACGTATTCCGTGGAATGGAATATGTCTGATATTATGCTTTTGTGTGAATCGACGCCACCATGTTGTTACAGAGTGAGGCGCTAATGGTCTGCCTGTCTCATCGGAGAATAAAAAGAAAGATCCGGGTTTCCATGCTTCCTCTGTTGCTATTCTTTCCTTCTTCTTGTATTTACCGAGCTTTTTTAGATCGGCAATTAACTGTTCAGGCATATGAAGATCCCTGCGGTGTTTCGTGTGTTTAAGATCCTTTATCTGTAATCCGCGTTTCTTGGTGTTTGTTATTGCTTGTCGTACATGAATAACGCCTTTGTCAGCATCAACGTGTTTATCTTCTAAACCGATTACTTCGCCGCGTCTGAACGCTCCTGTGAAAGTACATTGTACAAGTAACTGCCACTTTATCGACTCGTGTTGCAGCTTCTCAAATATTTTCGCAATGTCTTCCTCTTCGTATACCTCAACCTCTTTATTTACAACTTTAGGTTTTTTAACACCATCCATAGGATTATCTTTTAAAAGCTTCCACTCAACGGCCGTTGTAAAAATGCTTCGGAGTACTCGATGATGAAAAGCGATTGTTTCTCCTGATAACTTACCACCATCTGCTTTCATGCCAGGTTCGCCCAAGTTCTTAAAGAATTGAACTAAGTGCAACGTTTTGATTTGGTTTAATCTAAAATGTTGAAACGCTGGTATGATGCGTAACCTCAAATGATCCTCGTAAACCTCTAATGTCTTATCCGAAAAATGGCTTTCCGCATAGTTAGGAAGCCATTGGTCTTTAACAAAACTAACGAATGTTACCTTATCCGGTTCAAAGTAATCCTCGGACAAAACCTCTGATACAAACTTTGTCAGCATTTTATCTAATTCTCTTTGTCCAGAAGGTGTAACGGTCTTTGTCTTTCTGTTTCGTTTCTTACTACCGTCCGGTTTAACTGTCGTTGGTAGTTCGACGATTAACTTGTACTTGCCATTGCCTAGATCTACAATGGACCCGGCCATATATATTCCTCCTTACGGATTGGTGAAGACCTTTATTACTTTCCCTAGGATCCGCGCATCATTGTTGTCAACTAAAGTAGGATCAAAATCATCATTTTTAGGGAAAAGCCACATTTGATCATTACCCGATTTTCTAATATGCCTCACATCCGCATCATTATCCGCGATGTTTACCACTGCAATATCACCAGTATCCACATCGTTTTGACTACGAACCAGCACCATATCTCCACTTTTGATGTGGGCTTCTTTCATAGAATCATCTAAAACTTTAATTAAAAAGTCTCCTTTTTCAGCGCCGAAAAACCCTTTAGGGATTTCCATGTAATCCGTGATATTTTCTTTTGCAAATACTTCAGAATCTGAAGGTATTTTACTTAAGATAGGAATAGTAACATGTGTGTGTTCTTTCTCTGAAATATGTTGTTCCATATCCATATAATGGTTTTGAGGCTCCGAAACGACACTTTCGTCAAGGTGCCCTGCTTTCTTTAGCATTTCTGTATAGGGAATATCCAAAATTGCAGATAACTTCTTAAGAATATCAGTGCCCGGAGTCCCTCTTTTTCCGTTTTCTAAAAGTGACAAATACGAGTTGGAGACTCCAGATTTTAATTCCAATTGTCTTATTGTAAATCCTTTGTTTTTCCTTACTTCTTTAAGGTATTCACCAAATTCTTTCTGATCCATTAATCGCACACTCCTCGATATAATTATAATGCCTAAGATCACATTTGTTAACATGTGCTTAAAAAAGTCAGCAAAAAGTGCTTGCAAGTGTCATCTTTTGATGTTATATTGATTACAAGAGTAAGATGACTTTTGTAAGCGGAGGTGATATTTATGAAAGTGTTTTTGAAAGATGCTAATACATTCAAACAAACATTGATAAAATCAGGAATGAATCAATCAGACTAGCGAGACAATTAAAAGTTTCGCGTGGTTATGTAAGTCAGATTCTCAATGGAACAAGAAGCCCAAGCCCAAAAACAGCAAAGCAGATTGCTGAATTCTTCAATATTGAGTTTGATGATATTTTTTTTATCAAACATGCTTGCTGAAGTCAGCGCTTTTCATTTTATTATATTTTACCTCAATTTTGTAAGAAAGGGTGAAGAACATGAAAAAAGCAACAATGAATATTGATGAAGCGGCTGTTTACTTGGGTGTTTCGGCTTCCACTGTTCGCCGCTGGATGAGAGATAATGGCTTACCTGTACTGAAACTGCAACTTGGAGGACGGATGTTGTTCAAGAAAGACCGCCTTGATAAGTGGATGGATGAACAAATGGGCGAGGAAGAAATGCAAGAGTACCAAACGTACGGAAATCTAAAAGTATTAAGGCCATAAGGAGGCATAACATGACACACGACATAGCAGGACAGCCGCTACTAGCGCCGCGTGAAAATTTATCTTCTATCGTACACCGTTGCTTGGAAATGGTTCGAGAGGAAGAAGCAGAGGGGCGCAACGTAGCAGTCATAGACAGTACTTACTTTCGTGACTTTGTGGGGCATAAAGGCAGTGTGAAGAGATTCCTCAAAAAACACGGGTACAGCAGCACAGACATGAACGACATGCTTTTAGTTTTTATTACGAAGGAGGAAACAAGTCATGAGCGAAAAAACGTTGGTTAAAAAGCTAACAAAGGTTATGACAGAGGTTAAAAACATTGAAAAAAGGGGTCTCAATAAATTTCATAATTACAAGTATGCTACTGAATCAGATGTGGCAGATGCCGTTAGAGAAATACTAGCTAGAGAAGCGGTCATGATGATTCCGAACATGACGAGCCACAGTATCAGAGAGCACACAAACAACAAAGGAAAGATTGAGTATATAGCAACCGTTGTAATGGAGTTTACTTTTCATGATGGAGATTCAGGCGAAACGATTAGCTTTACAGGTATTGGTGAAGGGCAAGATGCGGGAGATAAAGCGGTTTATAAGGCTATGACTGGAGCACAAAAAGTACGCTTTGATGAAAGCTTTTATGATTCCAACTAACGATGATCCAGAGCAAGATGGAAGCGTTGACGAACGTAATAACAATAACGAGAATACGCAAAGTCGTAATAATGTAGCGCAATACAGCAATATGGCAAGCGAGAAACAAAAAACAATGATTAGAAAGCTTGCAGAAGAAAAGAAAGGAAATATGACGACTGGTGAGGCTTGGACGAAGCTGCAACAACAAATCAATGTTTATAAGAGTATAGATGACTTTACCAAATCAGAAGCGAGTAAGGCAATCGAGCACTTGCAAGGACAACAAAAATAGGGCGCCAACCCCAATGTCAGACGCCCTAAATAAATCACCTAGCCAGAGTATACCACAATACAAAATCAAATAAATGGAGGAATTTAATATGAATCAATTTCAAGCGCAATTACAAGAGGTTATGGAACCTGAAATGACAACAGATGGTTTTGAGATCCAAACACTAGATGATGCAGTGGAAGCCCAATCACGTGTAGCTCATTACAGAGGTAAGCAAGCGGAGATTGATTCTATTGTTTCTTCCCAAGTAGATGCTTTGCAACAGAAAATTAACCGCCTTAAAGAGTGGAGCGAAGAGGCTAAGAAAGAATTTGTTGAAAGTGAACAATTTTACACTCACCGACTTGAGTTTTTCCTACGGGATCAGATAGCAGCAGGAAGCAAGAAGAAGTCCATAAAGCTGCCATACGGCGCAATCAAGATGGTTAAACAGCAACCAGAATTTAAGCGTGATGAAGTGGCTTTGCTCGAATACGCCAAACAGCATGATCTAATCAAAATAAAAGAGTCGGCTGACTGGACTGCAATTAAGAAAAAAGGATCTATAGCTGGTACTGCACTAATAGACGAAAACGGCGAACAAATTCCCGGTGTAGAAGTATTTGAGCGAGAAGACAAGTTCAGCATTGAGGTGAACGTATGAAAAAGCCAACAAACGATAAGCACCAATACATTACACAAAAGGATGCCTTAGCAA
Organism: Bacillus sp. JCM 19041; assembly: GCA_001310375.1. Lineage (GTDB taxonomy): Bacteria > Bacillota > Bacilli > Bacillales > Bacillaceae_D > Shouchella. The sequence continues at coordinate 4,454 of BAXC01000011.1, forward strand.
TAACATTCTCTTTCGGTGCGCTCTGTACTTTGATGACACTGGTGTTCATGTCATGACTGAATCACAGGAAGCCCTACAAGTATTCTTGTCCCACTTGCCAGAAGAAGCGCATCCAGCCATGTTAGCAGCGCTGGAGCTAATGAAGGAGGGAACAACTAATGAATCTTGAGGACCACCAAAACCACCCATTTTACCAAGAAGCACATGCGATCGTGAACGCGTCCGTCAGGAACAGATTAAAAAGGGATGGGAGAAATACCCTCGCCCTTTCTCGCCTGACGACTGGACGAATCAAGAGCTTGCTGATCACGCCATGCAAGAGAATGTTGACCAAGCTCACTATATAAGCGGAATGCGCCAAAGAATGTTTAATCAAGCGGCTTTAATTGAACGACTGTATACAGCAATTAACTTGATGGCAGAAGAAAGCAAAAAGAAGCATGTAGATACGAAGAAAATAGATAGCCTACAACGCTCTGCTATCCAGCTAAGTGACGGTCACATGCTACCGCCTCTCTAACGAACTAACGCAATGTTTTGGCTCGAATGAACGATCATTTGTCTATAGAGCAGGGGCGGAGATACCGCCTACTGCTAACTAACCTAACTGGAGGAACAATCATGATTAAATTTTTGCTTGCTCTCTGCATCCCAACACTTTCAACGGCTCCAACATACACACTCATAGAGATTGACGAGGATCACCGTGGTATTGCTACATACACCTTTGAATCAGCAGACACAGAAATAACGCTATATGAGGACGATATGCCAAAAGGCGGCATCATTGGACGAGAATATGTATTTGAGCTAGACGAGTCGGGAGAGGACTTACAGGACAGTATTTTGAGCGTCAATTTGATCTATTGATACAGGGCGATAGCACCGCTCGATTCTAATTCGTGCTTTTGGTTTTCTTCGCTTCAAGTCGTCCTGATACTAGGTAGCAAACTGATAGTCCAAAAAAAGGAATGTAAAAAAACGGGTTTGGTTCAAATAGCAGCTTTAAAATTCCAAGGATTAAAAAAATTGCAGAAGTCAGGTAGTAGAACTTTCTCATAATAATCACCTCGGTATCAGTTACGAGAAATATGGATTTTGGTTTCGTTTAAATTTTGAATACAGGGCGGCTCCTGCCACCCTTCGGATTATCTTTCGTCAGTAACTTTAACATCAGCAATTACTTTTTCAACTTCATTAAAGACACTTTCTATTTCGGATTCCAACGCTTCACGTCTAGGGTCATCTTCTTTTAATTGACCGAAAAAAAACGGATTTTTCATTATTCACACCTCCTATTTCAAAGGATAGAAGGTGACGTAAGGTAACTGTCAACTATAAAATTGCGGCTCCTGCCGCTTAGTATCCATAAACTGTAGGGGAGGTTAACTGATGATCTACTTGATAGAGTACGAACACCTAATAGATGATCTAGTGACAGATAGCGAGACACGTTGGATCTTTAATAAGGTAAAATCTACGGCAAATAAATTTAAGATCGAATTATCGGATGTTGATTTTCGCCGGTTTATAGAACTCGAAAAGAACGATCACGATACTAAATGGATTATGCATCAAATGAGCCTATCGAATGGCTCATTCATCGATGCTTTAATGAGCTATGTTTTGGCAATAAGACCACATCCATAAACTGTAGGGGAGTGAAAAGGGAGTGAATGTAATGTTTGAGGATAAATTACGACAGCGGTTAAAACAATTAGTGTGTAATCACGACTATTATGCAGTCGCCTCTTGTGACAACTTTCAAGAACCGACTAATTACAATACGGAAGAAGAAGCCATTTTTTATAGATGTGAAAATTGCTTGAATTTGAAAGTAGTTAGAGGTTAGTTGTGTCGCAGTATGACCACACAATGCGGCTCCTGCCGCCAAAGGAGGATTTAAAGATGGGTAAAATGAGCCAGCAACAAATAAACGTTGATTTGTTTGATGAAGTAAAAAGGCTTAAGGAAGAAAACGAAAAACTAAAAGCTTTCCGCGACTACTTTGATGAATTGTACGGTGATGGATTAGAAGTGGCGAATTGGCATTTAAACGGCGACTTAGAGCTTTAGATAATTTCATTGATTCGGCTAAAGAATAGGCTACCGCCAAAGGAGAGGTTAACAATGGCAGAAAAACAATTATGGGGTGTTTGTTTAGCGGATGAAGACGGCGCCTTGCATATACAAGAAACGAACTACAACGGCAAAAAAGTCGCTTTAGTGTTTGATGATTACGAAAGAGCGTTACACGAAGCATTACAGTGGTCGCATGAAAACCAAGCAGAGTATTCGGTGCAGCCTGTTTATCGAAGATCTGAGCAAGAGAAGGAGGATTTACTATGCGAGAGATAAAGTTTCGTGCGTGGGACAACAAGAACCGTGTAATCATTCCATGGGAAAAGTTGAAGTTTGATAAAGACATAAATGACGATGAAATTTGTTTCTATGAAGATGAAGACGGAGAAGGTTGGCACTTTGTAGGTGGAGCAGATTTGCAAATCATGCAATACACCGGACTCAAAGACAAGAACGGTACGGAGATCTATGAGGGGGATATCCTTTCATGGGACGAGAAAGAATGGGGCGGTAAATTTAATGAACTGGTTGAATGGGATTATGAGCAGTTTGATACACGATGGGGCGCATGGAAAGAATTTTGCATTGTGATTGGAAATAAATTTGAACGCCCGGAGTTATTAAACAATTAGGCTAATCATAGCTCCTGCCGAGCGAATTACATCATGTTCGGCAAGAGCACGTTCATAAATAAGAGATATCCTATGATGCCAATTGACAAACCTACTGCAAAAGTAATGATTGCTTTCAGTTTTGTTGACATTTTCCAATCACCTCTTGCACAAGGGTAACATAAAAAAGGCTACTGCCACTAGGAGGATAAGCATGACAAAGAAAGTCAAATTCACATTGAGCATTGGTTACTATGGAGCAAACCATGAAGAAACCTTTTCATTCAAAGAGTTAGGAATAACAGATGATATGACACAAGAAGAGATTGAGGAGTTCCTAACTAAAGAACACATAGAGTGGAGATATAACTATCTAGATGGTGGTTGGAGCATTGAAGAGGATTGATACTGCCTATATAGGAGGGGAAACGGAATGGAAGAAACAGCATTCAAAGGGACTGTATTAGAAGGAAGAGAGCGGAAATTTACTGTAATAAATGAAAATGACGTTGAGAAATACAGTTCTGAACCATGGATTTCAAAGATGAATTCAGCTTTAGATGACGTGTTGTTTGATGTTGAACGAGGCAGAAGAAAAGATGGCAAGGAACCGTTTAATAGTTACCTTGTAATCAACCTAGATGAACCGTATGCAGATGAGGTTATTGAGATTTTAAAGCGTAATGGGCATTGGGGATAAGGCTACTACTGTATAGGAGGAATCATCCGTGTGGATTGTTGTTTGCTATTGGAGTACCTATGAAGTAGACGTTGATAAATTCGATACAAAAGAAGAAGCAGAGGAATTTTATAACACTTGGTCACCTTATGGGGCGGAAGAAATGTATCTCGCTAAAGTTGAAAAGTCTGTATTGGAGGAATAGGGATGGCGTTTAAGCGGAAACGATTAAGAAATGAAGATGGATCAATTAACCATAATCCAGCCAAATGTCATTACTGTGGTGAGATCAAGGCTCTATGGTCTCTACACGGTGGATATAGCCAATACAGTGGTGGTAAGCGTTGTTGTGATGATTGTTTTCCAAAAGTCCAAGAGTTGGGTAGGAAAGAGGAAAAACGATCATCAAATGAAATGAGTGAAGGTGATTATCAAAGTTGGGGTAAACTCTAACGCTCCCCTCTGTGGGGAGTATCACCATTAGAAAACATAAGTAGTTAGCAAGGCAACTATCAGTGCAACGGCAAACAATAAGCTTAAATAAGTTATCGGTTTCATATTAACACCTCTTAATTCATGGATGAATTATTACTGTTTTTAGCTGCGTTAGTTTTAAAGAATCTTGGAAAAAGAAATACCCATGCAATGAATAGTCCGCTGGCTATGATAAGTGTATTTAACCATTTCGTTTCATCGTTAATGAAATAACCCATAGCAAAGTAAACACCGCCACACAAGAGAGCCATTGTAAGTGCATAAGTCCATCTGTTAAAACGAGACATCAAAATACCTCCAAAATTTGGTTTGATTATCCAATACCCTTGGAGGATGAATTAAAACGTCTATAGGAGCATCTAAGGAGGAAGGACATGCCTATTTACATTACAGAAGAAGAGTACGAGCTTGCTGCTGACTTTGGAATAAGTAGAAATGTATTAGAGGTCCGTTTACGTAACACGGTTGGGATCGACATAGGGCCTTAACACACCCAGTACAAGTACGCGGGAAATTAAACAGATGGAAAGCTATCGCAACGAATAATGGCATCAATGAAAACACATTTATGCAACGTGTTAATCGCCTAGGTTGGAGTCCTCAACTTGCTGCTACAACTAGGCGCTTGATAGACGGGAGACAGTATTAATTGCACAAGGTGTCCGGCGTAAAAAAAGTTAGGACTTCAATAAGGAGGAATGAGCTGTGATTCTAGGTTACAAAGTTGAATACGCTTGGTGGCATTACCCTAATGACAAGTTGGCTATCCATAAGGAATACGCCAAGACATATGAGGATGCCGTGAGAGTGATGCAGGATATTCTCGGTCGCCACTATTACTGTGCCCGCATCGTTCCAATTAGAAAGAAGGGCGTTGTTCATGAGTGAGACTGTTTGGTTAGAAATATTACAAGATCATAATAATGACCATCAAATTGGTGACATCATACCTGTTGAGGATAAAGAAGACGTTGACTATATGACAACTCAAGGAATTGCAAAGATAGTTGATGTAGAAGCCGAGCACCATATTTTAGAGGATGAGGATTACAAGCAGTTCGGGGTTGAAAAGGATCGTGTGATTTTTGTTATGGCAGATATTCTACTTCACTTAGAAACAATTCCGGCGAAATGGAAGCGTTGAAAGTAAATCAGTATAAGGGGGAGAGCATTTCTCCCTTTAACTACGCGCAAAAACCGAACATACGTACTTTGTTTTTGTTCGCATAATCGATACATAGTCAAAATAAAAAGGAGCTGATCACATTCTAGTGCGCGCCCCTCCTTCCAGTTGTATTCCGTTGACTTGGGTGACTGGAAACCGTACTTATTCTTCGTTATCGAGATACAACAATTCTTCAATGCCGCAGTTGAATAAATCGCATAGCTTTGCAATAGTATCCATGCCGATTTTTGCGGATGTTTCATGGTAGAGCTTTGATATTGTGGTCCTGCTTAGTCCAGTTGCCTCATGTACGGCTTTAATGTCCATTTTATTTTGGGCCATAAGTACACGAAGGTTGTTCTTTACTACTTGCACTGCATATCAGCTCCTTATCAATTGTGTTCACTGTGAATATTTATATGTTATATATATCACGATTATACACTCTGTGTCAAATTAATTTATTTAAATGACACAATTGTATTTACATGTGACTCAATTGTGTTTATAATGATAATCAGGAGGTGAGCAAATGAGCGAAGTCCGCATAAACCTTCTAAATATCATGGCTGAACGATCAATTACGCCGAGCGAGTTATTGCAGGAATCAGGATTAAGCAAACAGACTGTATCGGCGATGTTATTCGATGAGTCAAAGCAATTAAGCTTTGAAACGTTGTCTCGTGTATGCCATGCACTACAGTGCGAAATCCAAGATGTTCTGCTACTTGTTGAAAATGAGTAAAGAAGGTTCACGGGTTGCACGTCGGCTTTTGACTTGAAAGCTACTTAATCAGAATGGATCGGTTAAGTGGCTTTCAGATATTCAAAGAAAAGGAGAGATAGAATGGGAGATTTAGTTTTTATTAAGAACAAACAACTGGTTACAGAGAGTACAACAATAGCTGAAGTTTTTAATAAGAAACATAAGGATGTACTAAAAGCGATAAGGAACCTTGAATGTTCAACACAATTCAGTGAGCGCAATTTTGCGCCGACTGTTTATAAGGACAAATTCAATAGGGATCAAGAAATGTATTTGATCACACAAGATGGATTTGCTTTTCTGGTTATGGGATTCACTGGGAAGGATGCTGCGAGATTTAAAGAAGAGTACATTAATGCCTTTAATCAGATGAAGGACAAGCTCTTAACAGTTACGCAACCGTCCTACATGATTAACGACCCGGTAGAACGTGCTAGAGCATGGATCAAAGAACAAGAAGAGAAGCAGCAATTAGAGCTTAGAGCGGCTAAATATGAAGAGAAAGCAGATTATGTTGACCAAATACTTAAGTCAACCGGAACCATGCTTGTAACGCAAATTGCGGCTGATTACGGGCTTAGTGCTGTGGCTCTCAATAAGATTCTGAAAGAAGAAGGTGTACAACGGAAGGTCGGTAAGCAGTGGGTTCTTTACAACAAGCATATGAACAAAGGTTATACGAAGTCACATACACACATTGATGATGGTGGTAACTCAAGACCAAATACACACTGGACTCAAACTGGTCGACTCTTTATCCATGAAATTATGAAAAGTCGAGGCATTGAAGCTTTAGAGGACAGAAAAAAAGCCACTGCGGTAACAGAGGCTGGTTAATCACTGACATATGATCCTGTACCACTAGTATAGCACAAAACGCTTGCTAGTAGTACAGGAAATACACGGAATACGCAATTAATTTTAAAGGGGAGCTTCATATGGCTAAGTACAGAAATGTTCATATAGATTTTTGGCAAGATGGCTTTGTTTTGGATCTTACACCAGAAGAGAAATACTTCTATCTTTACCTGATGACTAATAGTAAAACTACTCAATGTGGAATTTACGAGTTACCATATCGAATCATGGAAACAGAAACCGGTTATACGAGAGAAACCGTTGAAAAGTACATTGATCGTTTCGAGGAATACGGAAAAGTTTCTTATAACAAAGCAACAAAAGAAGTGATTTTACTCAACTGGGTTAAGTTCAACTTTATTAATAGTCCGAAGGTACTTTCTCGCATTCGAAAAGAGCTTGAAGCCGTGAAGTATCAACCTTTTGTAGAAGTGTATTTTGACCAATGTATACGGTATGGATACCCTATCGATACCCTATGCATAGATATAGAGAAAGAGAAAGAGAAAGAGAATGATAAAGAGAAGGAGAAAGAGAAGATTCCGTATGACGAAATCATTTCTTATCTCAACGATACCGCTTCAAAGAATTATCGAAGCTCAACTTCAAAAACAAAAGACTTAATAAAAGCACGTTGGAATGACGGCTTTAAGCTAGGTGACTTTAAACGAGTTATCCATATAAAAACAAAAGAGTGGATTAATGATCCAGAAATGAACCAGTACCTTCGCCCAGAGACATTGTTCGGTACCAAATTTGAAGGCTACCTAAACCAGAAGGAGGTAAATCATGCACCAGCCAACAGTGGAAGCCATAAGCCAAGTGATGCAACGGAATATGACGAACTATCCCTCTGAACAAGGTGGAATGATTTGTACCATATGCGGTGAGTTTGTCCCGCAAATAGAAGTTGAGTTCATGGAGAGAAAGAAGATCGTCCAACCAGTTTGCCGCTGCACAACAAAAAAGATGGAGGAAGACGCGGCAAGGAGAAAACGATTAATCCAAGATAAAACCACTCGCCGCTTGTTCGATATTTCTTCCCTAGGTGAAAAATTCTCTGAATCTACCTTCGACTCATTCATTATGCGAGAGGGATCAGAGACAGCGAGTAAGGCTTGTCTAAAGTATGCCAAGGAGTTTAAACAGTGGAAGGAGGCTCACTTGGACTATGGGGCACATATGGGAACGGAAAGAGTTTCCTTGCGGCTGCGGTTGCAAATGAGCTTACTTCTCAAGGGCACATTGTTGTATTTCAGAAAACAACTCAACTGTTGGACAAGCTCAAAAGTACATTCGGACAAAAACAAGCCTCTAAGTACGATGACATTATTAGAGCGCTTGTCACATGCGATTTGCTTATCTTGGATGATATAGGAGCCGAGAAAGTCACTGAATGGACGGAAGAAACGTTCTTTAAGATTATCGACCACAGATATTCCAAGAAGCGTCCGGTCTTCTACACAAGCAATTTGAAGCCCTCTGAACTGCATAACAAGATCGGCGGTCGTTCAGTGGATAGGTTAACTGAAATGTGTGTAACGATTGAGAACAAAGCAACAAGCTACCGTAAAAAGCTTGCAGAAGAGCGATTGAAAAAATTTGCTGAAGAGCTGGGGGATTAAGATGGGACCTTTCAAAATTTGGAACCAAGGTGCAGTCGATACGAAACGCTGTGATAAAAATGGCGAAAAAATAGAGCAATACGATCTTATTGAGTGGGACGGAACAGAATTTATGGTCATGTATAGTGTCCATCGTCGATTGTGGGTCGCAATCGATGAGGCTGATTGTTACCTTGCAGAAAAAGCATTTCATCTAACGAAAATTAAAGAAAAGGGCTGGGGATTAAAGGTGGAGGAGGAAACACCATGTGCCAAGTAGGACACAACATACCAGGAGGGTGGGCATACACGCCCTGTTCCTGCAAAGGATGTAAAGCAAAGCATATCCACTACCGGAAAGTGATAGTGCCGCAACGATTGAAACTAGCTGATGAACTGGAAAGGAGAGCGGAAGCATGGGAGCGCAAGTTGAGCATTTCGTAGACCACACAGCGGAAATAGCGGAAGAAAACAGCGCCCTTGTATATATGAGAAATAAATACTTTATGGGTGAACGGCTACAGATCATCAACGAAGATTTAGAGCACGGATGGACTCAAAAGCAATTAGATGGTATACGCGACCTTTGGAATAACGAACAGAGCCTGTACACCATCGCGGATCATTACAATGCAGATCCTGACTCGATTGTCCTTGTGTTAATCCATCTAGGTAGAAGAGGGAAGTTAAAACAGCGTCCGGGAGGGTTGTTTGCGTGATAGCAGAAAAGCCTACGAAGGAAGAAGCAAACGTTAAAGTACTAGAAAAAATAGGGGTAATTAAATCGGCTGCATCTAAGCACCTCAAAAGAGCAGAGAGGTTAGGACTAACATTCGATGATCTTGTAAATGCCGGAGTAGTAATCGGGATACAAGCATATCCGAGGTACAAAAAAGAAAGTGGAGTGAAATTCTCGACATTTCTTTATAAGAGCATCCGCATGAATCTCATTTCTTATCTGAATAATCAAAATAAATCAGTGTGTTATCCAAGGGATGTTAAAGAATTAGCGTATCGAATCTACAAATTGGATAAGGAATATTCGGTTGAAGAATTAATGCGTTTTTTCAAGAAGTCAGAAAGAATGATTGAAGCAGCAATTAAATTCAATGACGAAAAAGATGCATTGTCATTCGAGGGTGAAAATGAGGGCTTCCCGGTAAGTCACATGTTTTATAAGATTGACGATTTTACGAATGTGTTCGTAGAGGATTTTCTGAACACTCTCGACGAGAAAGAAAAAGCAATTCTCCAACTCAAAATGAATGATATGAGTAACGTTCAGATTGGACATGAGGTCGGGCTGAGTAAATCGAGAGTGGGGAATATCATACGACTGAAGATAAAACCAAAGCTAGAACAATACTACGCGGAGGTGTAGCCATGAAAGACCTGTCGCAAAACTTCTACCCAGCACCAAAGCCGAGCTTTGAAAAGCGACCAAAGAAGAAAAAGAAAGTGCAACGGATGAAAGGCAGACGGGTGCCGACTCAAAAAGAGCGCGGTGCAATCAGTAAGAAAAGCGGAAACAAAGCGTTAGAGGTTTACAACCACCAATGCGGCGGCTGCGGATACGGGGGAGAGGCGCTAGAGCTACATCACATTCTTTTCCGTTCCCAAGGTGGACGGGGGCAATGGAGAAACATAGTGCCTTTGTGCCGCCGCTGTCATGACGCTTGCCACGGGAAGTTCCAGAACGAGAGGGATGAATCAGCATTAGCGGAATGGGATGCAATGTTTAAACGACTACATGAGGCAAGATATGGTCCGCACTTTGGATCGGATGTGTGGGACCTATTCGCCAAAGGACTAGTGCCAAATACCACACCAGAAGCATATGAGCGCTTTATGGAACAGGAGAGTGCTGACGTTGGATGAATACTTGTACACCCATTGTAAAAGATGCCTACGCAAGCTCAAGAGCGAAGAAAGCCAAAAGAGAGGCTATGGCAGGGTATGTGCGGATAAAGTCGGATACATGCAATCTATGGATCTAATAGAGCTACTAACGGAGGAAACGGATGTTAACCATACAGCATAACGGAGACGGAACGGCTGATGTATATAAAGGGCTGGGCATCGTCGCCCGGCTCATATATCAAATAAACGGCAAGATAGCAGTAAAGGTACTTACAGATGGACATGACGAGATCGTAAATAACTTACAGAGCGCCATGAGCGTGATTAAGGAGCGGATTTAATTGTTAAACAGAGTCATTTTGGTTGGTCGCCTATGTGCAGACCCAGAGCTAAAGTACACACCTAACGGGGTGGCAGTAGCAAATTTCAGACTAGCAGTAAACAGGCCATTTAAAAATGGAAATGGAGAAACTGAAGCAGATTTCATCAACTGCGTAGTATGGAGGAAGCCAGCAGAAAATGCAGCTAACTTTTTGAAGAAAGGAAGCCTAGCTGGTGTAGATGGTCGAGTACAGACGCGGAGCTATGACAACAACGAGGGCAAGAGAGTGTTTGTAACAGAAGTTGTAGCGGAGTCGGTGCAGTTCTTGGAGCCAAGGAATAGCCAAGGTGGAAGCAATCAAAATAGCAATCAAGGAAACAACCAAGGTGGGAACAGCGGATACAGTAACGATCCGTTCAGCAATGACGGATCAATTGACATTTCCGATGATGATTTACCGTTCTAAAAAGGGCGGAAGACGACTAATTGCAGTCTATCTGAGCAGTTGGGTTACTGTGAACGCCACGACAACTCCCAGTAAGAAAATAAGAAAAAAGTAAAGAACCTGTTTCATTTAAAACACCACTTTCTGGAAAGAATTATGTGTTTATCCTAGCAATATTGAATTAAAACCACAAGGAGGAGCTTATGGAACAAGTAAAGATAAAACTATTAAACGAAAACGCAGTCATGCCTACATATGGAAGTGAGGGGCTGCGGGGTTTGATTTATACGCTACAGAGGATGTTGTTATTAAACCGGGAGAAACAAAAAAGATTCCTCTTGGATTATCGTTTGAATTACCGCCGGGTTACGTATTGTACATCATGCCTCGTTCTGGAGTGAGCTTGAAAACAAAGTTACGCCAACCTAATTCAGTGGGGGTTATCGATTCGGATTACAGGGGTGAGGTTGCAATGATGTTCGACAACATCGCTTCAGAAGGTGAAGAAAATTATGTATCTCTTATAACAGGCATAGATGGTAAGAGTGAACTTGATGACACAGGATCAATTTATGATGAAGGAACTTACTTAGTACGAAAAGGGGATCGAGTTTGCCAAGGAGTTATACAAAAGCTACCTGATATCTCTTTAGTACAAGTAGACGTGCTATCAGAGACAGATAGAGGTAGCGGAGGCTTTGGCTCAACTGGTGTGAATAAAAATGATTAGTTTGCTTTTAATTGTCTTATTGATTATTTCAATTCATTTAACAATCAGCGAGACAAAACCCACTTGGAACTCCTACCTTGGTCGATATCAAGAGGGGAAGACACTCAAAGAAGCTGCAATTATCGGTTTTTCTTTTCCGATACTAATAGCACTAGGTCTGGTGATAGTTTTAGTTGTCGGGGGGACAGTATTGTTGCTGCTAGTAGTTTCAGTTGGGTGGATCATAACTAATCTACCTTAGGGGGTTAGTTAGTGAAAAAGAAATGGGCTGATGCGGTGCGGGAGCAAAGAGAAGGTCCTTCACCGGAACCGGAGGAGAAGGAGCGGCATGGACGGTGTTCATGTGGCTCTGGACGGTTCAAATTGAGAGTGAGCAAGAGTAAATGGACAAGAACCTGTAAAGGATGCAGAGGGGAGCGAGAGGTGTGATCTGGACAATACCGATACCAGTAGCAGTAATGGCACTCTTAATTCTATTAATGGCAGGATGCGGCTTTCTTTTATACCTAGAAAAACGTAAGTGGAGGGAATAGCGTGGGGAAGATACGGAGTCGTAAAGTCAACATGTTCGGTAGGGAGTGGGACAGCCAAACGGAGTTAGATTATTACATACACCTAAGAGAGCAAAAGGACATAGAGAGCATCGAGATCCAACCCGTTTATACCCTGCTCCCCCGCTTCTTCCTCAAATGCGGCTCGTGTAGCGGCTCTGGTCGTGTTGTGAGTGAGAAAACAGGCAGAGAGATACAATGTAAGGCTTGCAAAGGAGAAGGCAAGAGAGGGCGACAGGGAGCTATTTACACGGCTGACTTCAAAGTTAGCTATAAAGACGGCAGCGAGGAAGTAATTGACGTTAAAGGACATGCAAACGAAGCGTTTCCGATGAGGAAGAAACTATTTGAGTACACCACTGGACAAGAGCTAGTAATCATAAAAAGAAAAGGCAGAGGGTGGGTGAGAGCGTGAGTAATCCTGAATTTATGAATTTTACTGACCTAAGAAAAGAAACACTCGAAATCGTTGAAGGATACTATGAAATGCTGATTGCGACTGAAAATGCTGAATTGAAAGCGGAGTTTCAGAAGCAAATTATATTCTTACTTGAGGAGAGTCGACAGCCAGTTATGTCACATTACCTATGCCTGTGAATTTAGGGGGTTAAGATATGTTCTACCACCAAATAACCGCAGAAGAACAAGCCGCCCTCTCATCCATGACAACAGAATTTATCAAGAAAGTTCATGAGCCACGTAAGATCATGGGGACTTTAACGGCAGAGGAAGAGGAACGGATGAAGAACGTAATACAAGCCATGTACAAGATGGGATTTGGGGCGAAGGGGGAGAAAGTGTGGAAGTGACTGAAATTTTTCTGAAAAGCGGTCAGAGTCTAACTCTAAATAATGTGAGCTTCTCAAAGTTTTTAAAGGAATTTATTGAACAAAAAGGGGACGCGTTCACTTTATATGGAGAAGATGGTGAATTATTATTTGTGCTTTTATGGTCAGAAATAGCTGGAGCGGCAGCAAGAAGTGATAAAAACGATGAATGAGGATGATCTAGTATACCTCTTTGCTGCACATGAGAAATCTATTACAGACATAAAGAAGCTCGATAGCAGACTGGACGAGCTAGCCCCATTCGAAATAGCCAAGCTTGAATACTTATACTCACAAGCAGAGCGTCATGCTTGGCGTATAGCGGGACATTTTAAGAAGCTGTACAAATACCATGAGGGCATGGCTGAAATTGCACAGGGGCAGGAATACAAGGCAGTACGAGGTGACGGAAAGAAGAATAGCACCGATGGGCAATATCTCTCTAGGATAGCGAAAGGGGAGCAGCTAACGCAGGCAGCCGAGTACGAAGGGGATTTCCTTACTTGGAAAGGTGTAGCTGGAACATATGAACGAGCGGCAAACAGCTTAAAGGATATGCTTAAAGCCATCACAGCAGAGGGTGGCAACCAATCTAGGACAGCATAGGGGGAAAGCGGTATGGTGTTGCTTTATTTCTGTAATCACTGTTATAGCCCAATCGATTTAACGAGATTAAGAGGATATATAGCAACACGGCCGCATTTCATTTGTGCATATTGTCATCGAGAGAACGAGATAACGGACGAGCTAAAAGAAGCGTTAGCAGAGAAGATATAGGGGGAGAGAGCATGAAGAAGGGCGAGTTTATTGATAAACCTTTTGAGGAACTTACAGTAGATGAATTCAAAAGCATGATGAGGAACCAAGGGGTTTACAATAGCTTGATTCATTCCTCCACTTTTATAATATATCGATGGGTGATTATTGGGATTTCGTTAGAAGCACTAAGAGACTAGCTATAACGGGACCAGAGAGGAAAGCATACTCTGAATGGGCTAAGAAGCATCGTCCGATAAAGGATACTGACGAAAAGTATACAGGGGCAGAAATAAAAGGCTTTAGAATGATGCGAGGATTAAACACTCATAATGCCATGGAAGTAATACTACTACATTCAGAAAAAATGAAGATGTTTGAGAGTAAAAAGTATGTGCCAAAATGGGTTTCGGATCGGTATATAAGCTCACTTAAAATAACAAAGAATGAAATACACCGTTTGAGGATGTACTTAGGGAAGCAGACGAAAGGTTTCGAAATGGAAAGAGCTATCCCGGTGTATGTAAAAGAGAAAGTACGTATAAGGGACAAAGGGAAGTGCACCAAGTGTGGAACTAGCAAGAAATTGCACTTTCATCATAAAGAACATTTCTCAAAAGGTGGACTGCACATCGAAAAAAACATTGTTTTATTATGTGCAAGCTGTCATGCAGAAGAACATAAAGGTGAGCAGTCATACTATCTTTTAAAAAGTATTGCCGAGGGGGAAACCAAGTGAGCGAAACATTATATATGTATCAAGACTTGTTATCGGAGATTGAATTGATTAAGCATCAAATGAAATATCTTAACTGTGAATACAAGAATATATATAACAAGTCGCTCATATCTCCACCTAAGGGCGTTGGCACCACGGATTACTCCAAGGAACGAGTTACAGGTGGATTAATGCAAACCCCTGCATATGATGCTCTAGGCGCATGGACGAGCTTATGGAGATGCACAGGAAGTTAGAGAAAGAGCTGATCGAAAAAGAGAAATGGGCTAAAGAAATGAAAGATTTCCTTGAGTCTTTTGAAGGTGTAGAAAAGAAAATTGCCTATAAAAAAATCGTCGAGGGAAAGAAGCTTGAAACCATTGCCGGAGAAGTGAATTTGAGCTATCAGCATGTCCGAAGAATCCACATGAAGATGCAACACAAAGGCAACAAAAAAATTGCAAAAGCCTGATATACTAATATTATGGGAGAATACCCAATACGATATTACTTATTCCGCACTCCATGCTAGTACCTTCGGGGAAGATGGCAGGAGTGCATACCTATAATATCACGTACCGTATGGCGGACAAACGCCGACAACACAAATGACATTTGTCTTGCTTACGCAAGCGTGAAAAACCCCCAATAAAGAGCGTGTATGAGCTTAATAGCCGTATGCGCTCTTTTTATATTAAAAGGAGCTGAATGAAATGGATGCGGAAGTAGTGGAACACGCAAAGGCTGTCTCTAAATGGCTAAGGGAAAACAAAAATCCACATGCCACCATTGAAATTACAGACGAGGGCTTAAAAATGAAATCGGATGAACAGTTTATTCCAATGAGATCATCGGCAGTTATATCAAGATACAGCGAAGGGCTGCGGTTTAAATCAAACAATGGAGTGTTGAGCGTGAAGATTGCGCATTTGGATTTCGGAGAAGCGATAAAAGCAGTTAAAGAGGGTAAGCAAATAGCGCGTAAAGGGTGGAACGGTAAAAACCAGTTTGTTTATTTGATTAAAGGTACTGATTTACAAAGAGGCCTTAAATATGGATATGGAGAGTATGAAGGAGAGCTACAATTACTGATGTGCTAGCAATTAAAACTACTTCTAATCATATTCAGATAGGTTGGCTAGCTTCGCAGACTGATATGTTAGCTAAGGACTGGGAAATTGTGTAGGCGTCCTAGCGGGCGTCTTTTTATATTCCAAGCCTCACGGCTTATAGGAGAATGAACATGAAGAAAGTAAGCATAAGCGAATGTAAAAAGTGCATATGGCTGGTGAGGGTGAACGAGAAGGTAGCAACATGTCCGTTTACTGGCTGTATGAAGCAAAAGGGAGTCGGAAAAGCGGGACGTCCTCTGGTATAATGATGCCGGAGGGGATAACATGACAGAGGAATTAGCACAAGAAGTACTGGACCAGTTACGCAAGGGTGAGATAGAGGAGTATAGAGTGGAAAAGGACGTGTTCCCTATATTCCGTCCGGTATTTCTGGCTCAAGAGGATATGAAGAACTTTAGAGGCACAGCAAAGCACCACGGGGCTATCGTATACACGTATGAGCCGGGGTGGACAGCTTAACCATAAATTGAAAATATTTTCTCTTATCTATGTAGAAAGTAGCAGGATAAACAACTATGTTGTCGAATAAGACGGCGGAGGTGTTTAAAATGAAAAGAGATATTGAGTTAATCAGAAAGATATTAATTGTTTTAGAAGAGGATGAAGCGCCTGAATTTACAGGTGAGTTTAATCTGGATGGTGTTGATCAAGAAATAATTGATTATCATTTGGAATTAATTAAAGATGCTGGTTTAATAAAAGGGAATTTCCAATATGGGGATAATAGATTATTATTTGTTTCTCTTAAATTAACCAATGAGGGTCATGATTTCATATTCGCTGCGAAGAATGAAACAGTGTGGGCTAAGTTTAAGAAGAAGTTAGGTTCAGAAATGCAAAACGTTCCAATTGCTGTAGCGGTACCCTTACTTATTGATTTCTCGAAGAGTTATTTTAAAAATTTGGTGGGGGTTGATCATGAACAGCAAGCAAATCGAACTACTTAAACAGCTACATGAAAGAGACTATAGTGATGGCGGTGCTGCCGTTACTATAAGTACTTTAGGGTACGAAGGAATGGATAGCATTAAGGAAGCCGCTTCGGATATTGATAAACTAGAGCGTAGAGGGCTTGTATCGGTTTCGGATAAAGCGTACATCACTGGTGGTCAAAGAAATAACGAGTATGGCAACAATGTAATTATGATCTGGTTTGAGGAAATTAGTATTCTTACAGCTGGAATAGAGCAACTAAAACTATCTAACACCTAAAAAGAGGGCTACCTTACGAGGCGGCTCTCTTTTTGTGTGTTAAAAAACAGAGGGAGTGAGAAGATGGAAAAGAATATGGATGAAATTGTAGGCTACATTATGCGGTCTACTGAACATAAAATGACTTATGCAGAAGTTGAGGATATTTTGCGTTGTTATGAAGGTTACAAACGAAACCAAGCTCCTGCTGTTCTGTTCGAAAAAGATGTAGAGGGAATTGGAAAAGTAAAGCTAACGGATGATTGTTATATCGATGTACAGATAAATGATGAATTAAGTTGGTCATTCAATTCAGATTTTATGGTGGAAATCTTTATAACTCTGTAAGAGATAGCGGAGGAATAAAGGCATTATTCAAGAAACACGGTGGAATTACAGAATGAACATCCTTATAAATAGAGTTAATTTTGAAATAGAAGACCTTGCTTATGGTGACAGAATTGTCGAAAGTCAATATGGATCGTTTGTGTATGTCGAGGTTAGTATTATCCAAAAAGACGGATTAAAGATAATTGTTCACGTCGGTATGCCTCTAGAGGAGTACAGGGCTTTGTCTTTAAAAGAGTTTGAGAAATGTATAGGTGAGAGAATAGCTAGTTCGATAAAGGATTGGTAGAGCTTTGCTTATTAAATAACAGGGGGTAATCAAATGGGTAAACCGACCAAAGGCGAAATCATGATTAAAGAAGCGCATTTCTTATCTGTACCACAACCATTAGTAAGAATAAAATATTCCGAGTGGACAGATAAGGGAAGGGTTTTTACTGAAAAGGAATTCCCTGTGAAATTGTTAGGTGAAAGTCAACATATTGACGTTCATCAGTTCCTTATAGAAATAGCGGAGAAAAGCAAAACGTTAACTGATTAATATTTCATTACGTAGATAGGGGGCAGGGGTGCATGTAGATGAACTGGGAAGAGATAAAAGCAGAATATGAGACAACCACCATCACCTTAAAAGCGCTGGCTGAAAAGCATGGAGCTAAGCTTGGAACGTTGAAAAGCAGGAAGAGTCGGGAGGGATGGGAAAGGGATGCAACCTCCAAAAAGGATGCAACCAACCGGATAAGGGATGCAACCCCTGATAATAAGGCTAAAGACAAGCGGCATAAGGGAAAACGAAGTGGCAACCCAAACCCGAAGAATCAATTTGGAGAACGGAACACTGCCTCTTTAAAGCACGGTATCTTTTCCAAATATCTCCCGCAAGAAACATTGGACATAATCAATGAAATGCAAGATAAGACACCCGCTGATCTTCTGTATGATCAAATACAGATTCAGTATGCGACCATCATTCGTTCACAGCAGATAATGTATGTGCAAGATAAAGATGATATGGCGAAGGAGAGAAGCCAGCACGGTTGGGGTGATTCTGGAGCCGATAAGTACGATATACAGTTCGCCTGGGATCGTCATGCTACCTTTGTTGCGTCCATGTCTAGGGCAATGGGTACTCTTGGTAATTTAATCAAGCAGTTTAATAACATCGCTCATGAAGATGATGAACGCCGCTTGAAGCTAGAGCAGATGCAACTTAATGTTGATAAAACGAAGGTTGAAACAGAGTTCTTACAAGCTCGCGCTGATCTTATCAAAGGTACTAAGAAAGACACAACGCTCCTTGAAGCGCTTATTGCTGCTAAAGGCGGTGGTGGCGAATGAGTATTGCCTTTTCGCCTAAACAACTGCAAATCATCCGCGCTCCTTATGATGTGACATTAGAAGTGAATGAAGGTACGCCCCGGTCTTCGAAGACTACCGCGGGTGTGTTTCGTTATGCTGATTATTTGGCGACAACGCCTGATCAAAACCACTTAGTGGCTGCCTATAATCAGGAGCAAGCCTTTCGCTTGTTTATGGAGTGTGACGGATTTGGCCTTATTCATATATTCGGTGAGTTAGGTACGATCAAACATGACGATAATGGCGACCATTTAGAGGTACACACACCTTCTGGTGTGAAAAAAGTGTATTACAAGGGTGGAGGTAAGGTTGATAGCAAGAAAGCTATTACAGGTATGTCGCTTGGATCTGTTGCCTTTTGTGAGATCGACTTACTGCATATGGACTTTATACAAGAGTGCTTCCGCCGTACATTCGCCGCGAAGATGCGTTATCACCTAGCGGATTTAAACCCTCCTGCACCGAATCATCCGGTGATATCGGAGGTTTTTGACGTTCAGAAGACGCGTTGGGTGCATTGGACGATTGACGACAATCCAATTATCACGGACGAGCGTAAGCGAGATATTTACGAAACACTTAAAAAGAATCCGTATCTATTACAACGCGACTGGTACGGGAAACGCGTTATTCCTGCTGGTGTGATTTATAGCATGTTCGACATGAAAGAGAATGTGGCTCAAAAGATGCAAGGGCAGACGGTGGAAATGTTCTTTTCTGGCGATGGTGGGCAATCGGATGCGACTAGCGTGTCTTGCAACATCGTTACCAAGCTAGAGGGGCAAAGGGAGTTCCGTTTATACCGAATAGCTCACTATTACCACAGTGGGGCAGATACGGGCGATGTGAAAGCAATGAGTGTATATGCGAAAGAAATTAAAAAATTTATATTGTGGTGCCAAGAAAAAACAGGTATGAGTCGATCAGATGTCTATATTGATCCCGCCTGTAAATCACTTCGTGAGGAGCTGCATTTGCTTGGCATTTATACGGAAAAGGCTGACAACAACAACAAAGACATTAAAGGGTCGTCTAAAGGATTAGAGGTTGGCATTGAACGGCTGCAAAACGCTATGACATCGAAACGCCTTGTTCTGCTTGAACAAATAGACTCTAAATACGATCATTACAATTTTATAAAAGAAATCGGCATCTACGCGCGAGACAAAAACGGGACTCCGGTAGATGCGGATAACCATGCAATGGACGAAGCGCGGTACGCAAATAACTATTTCTATAAGCGATACGTGCTATAAAAGGCGGTGAGAAAAAAGATGTTCCGCAAGGTAAAAGGTTGGCTGAAAGGTGATGATGCGAATGGGCTTGGTAAAGAGTGTGAGAAGCCTTTCTGAAGTGAAATCGTTACAAATGGACGATGCTTACTACAAACACATAGATACTTGGCTGGCGCTTTACAAAGGCTTTCTTGATGAATGGCACAATATCCGATATACGACTGTCAGTGGAGGAAAGAAACGCCGTATGGCAACGCTCGGAATGCCGAAAGTCGTTTCACAAGAAATGGCTTCTCTTATATTCAATGAGCGCTGCGAGATCAATATTTCTGATCCAGATTTAAAAGAGAACATCGCTAGTATCTTAAAGAAAAACAAATTTACTAAGCGATTCCAGGACTATCTAGAATACTCTTTTGCGCTCGGTGGTGTGGTTATAAAGCCTTACCATGACGGGGAGCAAGTTAAGCTTTCTTATGTAACCGCTGACTGCTTTGTTCCGGTTTCATGGGATAACCAAGGTATTTCGGAAGGGTGCTTTGTGAATGAGAGTAAAAAAGGCGATAAGAAGTATACACATCTCGAATGGCATCTTTGGGAGAACGGGGTATACGTCGTCAAAAACGAATTGTACGAATCGAAGGATAATGAGTTAGGCAAACCCGTTCCATTGTCTCTCCTCTATCCAAACTTGGAGGAAGAAACGAAGATCGAGAACTTCAATCGATCAAATTTTGTTTACATCAAGCCGAATACCGCAAACAATATCGACTTGCACAGTCCCCTTGGTATTTCTATCTATGCGAATGCTTTAGATACGCTAAAGTCTCTGGATATTGCTTTTGACAGCTACCAGAGAGAGTTTAAGCTTGGTAAGAAGAGAGTCATTGTACCAACGTCAGCTATACGAACCGTTGTTGATGAACATGGGAACATGGTGCGGTACTTTGATGCAGATGACGAGGTATACGAAGCTCTCAACCTCGGACAAGATTCAAGTGAAATAAAAGATATAACCATTGCGCTGCGAGTCGAAGAGCATGTAAAGGCGATTAATTCTTTGCTGAACCTTCTAGCTATGCAAACTGGATTCTCTTCTGGTTCCTTTTCGTTCGATGGCCAGAGTGTTAAAACAGCAACCGAGGTTGTCAGCGAGAACAGCAAGACATTTAAAACAAAACAGTCACATGAAAACGTCATTGAAGCTGCGCTGACAGAGCTAGTTGATTGCATCGTCCAAACGGCAGAGTTGTATGAGCTGTTTAGCGCTCCGACAAGTGAGTGGGAAGTGACGGTTTCTTTTGATGATTCTATTGCAGAGGATAAGCTAGGCGAGATCAACAAACAAACGTTGATGCTGTCCAGTGGAATTCAATCAAAAAAACGAGCCATTATGAAAATACACGGTTTATCAGACGAAGAGGCGGAGCTACTTAGGCAGGAAATTGCAGAAGAGAACAAAATACGAACCGATGATGCGGCAGACTTCTTTGGACTGAATAACGATGCTGGAGCGTAGTCAGCGTATTTCGCAACCCATTACGAATATCTACCTTAAAATCGAAGATGAGATACTAATGAATGTTGCCCGCAAATTGAAACGTGACCGCTCTCTGTTAACGCCAGAGGGCTTTTCGTCGTGGCAGCTGCTAAAGCTACAAGATTTAAATGAGCTTAACCAAATCAATATACGCACAATTGCACGTAATAGTGGAATGGCATTGAATGAAGTTGTGGCGCTTTTGGGAGATGAGGGTTATAGAGCTATTCGTTCGGTTGATGGACAGCTTGCAGAAGCGGTTAGACGTGGTTATGCGGTTGCTCCTCCTGTTGGGCAATCACAGGCGATGCAAAACATCCTGCAAACATACGCCAATCAAACAAGAGGCACGTTTAACATGGTCAACATGTCTCTCTTGCAAGGTGGAGAACAGGCGTATTTAAACATTATCAATCAATCGGCAGCAGGTGTGCTAACTGGTATTAAAACACCACAGCAAGCCGTGAGGGAGATTGCAAGGCAGTGGGCAGACAAAGGCATACCCGCTCTTGTTAAGAATGGCAGAAATCATTCAGTCGAAGGTTATTTAAATACTGTTATACGCACCACGACGAACAGTGTGACCAACGATATGCAGGACGCTCGTATGGATGAGCACGACGTGGACTTGGTAGAAATATCAGAGCACATGGGTGCTAGAACAAAGTGTGCTCCTTATCAAGGACGGATATTTAGCCGTAGCGGGAACAGCACCAAATACCCTGCTTTGGCATCAACAAGTATGGGTGAACCGGACGGTTTATTTGGCTTCAATTGCAGACACGTCAAATATGCTTATGTCGAAGGTGTATCCATCCCCAGACCGAAGGGGATCAACCGCGCTGAAAATGACAAAGCCTACAAAGAGTCACAGCAACAACGAAGCATTGAGCGTTCCATACGCAAAGCGAAACGCGAGGAACGAATGATGAAGGAAATGGGCGATGATGAAGGAGTGAAGCAGGCTAAACAGCTTGTGAAACAACGTCAGTCAAAAATGCGAGATTTCATCGAAGACACAGGGCGTACCCGTCGCCGAAATCGGGAGCAGTTAGCTACTTAGCACCTCGGGTGCTTTTTTCTTTGCCCTTTTACCGCGAGGTGGGCGCTATAAATCAAACGCGGGGACAAATACCCTTTTGGGAGGAATTGAAATGAAAGTATCAGATAGAGCATCTAATTTAAAGTTTTTCCAGCAGAAGACTAGATTACCTTTTGAACTACAGTTTTTTGCAAAAGATTCACCGCCTAGCGGAGATCAACAAACCGACCAGACGGATCAATCTGGAGGACAGGAACAACCACCTACGCAACAGCAGGAAGAAACAAAAACCTTTAGTCAGGACGATGTAAACAACGTTGCGGCTAAAGAGGCTAAGAAAGCGCAAGAGAAGCTTTTAAAGCAACTTGGGATTGACAACTTTGACAATGCGAAAGACGGCATGGCGAAGTTTAAGGAATGGCAGGATTCACAGAAAACAGAGCAAGAGAAGCAAGCGGAGCGGTTGCAAGAGCTTGAAGCAAATTATTCAACTGCTTCTGAAGAAAACAATGGTTTAAAGGCACAGATTAGCGCCATGAAAGCAGGTGTCAAAGCTGATTCTGTTGAGGATGTGGTTGTCTTGGCTCAACGCCTTGTAAACGATGATACCGACATGGATACAGCGATTAAGCAAGTGGTAGAGCGTTACCCGCAGTTTGGTGCGGAACAGCAGAAGGAAGAGGGACCGCCGAAGCCTACTTTTAGCAACGGCGACCACCAGAAGAAAACAGAAACAGATGCGGACAAGTGGGCCGCTGCATTCAAATTATAAAAATTGGAGTGATTTAAATGGCAACATTAAACTATGCAGAACAATATCAACAAGCATTACAGCAAAAATATACGAAAGAATTGGCTTTTGGTGCGCTTTACAACACACCTAACAATGCAACAATCAAGTTCACAAGTGCTAAGACAATTCAAATCCCTAGCATTTCAACAGGTGGTTTCCAAGACGTTGACCGTGACGTAGTAGGTGGCATGACTCGTCGTGTAGACAACGATTTCATTCCAAAGACTTTAGATCATGACCGAGAATTCAAAACGCTTGTTGATCCATTAGACGTTGACGAAACCAATATGGCATTAACGATTAGCAATATTACTCGTGTATTTAACGGAGAACACAAGATACCAGAAATGGACAAATACATGGCTTCCAAGTTATATGACGAATACACAGGTTTTGGCGAAGAGGCAAACACTGACGGGCTATCAGAGTCTACCATTCTATCAGTTTTCGATGACATGATGGAAGAAATGGACGAGGCGGAAGTACCTCAAGAAGGGCGTTTGCTCTATGTAACGCCAAAAGTGAAGAAGATCTTAAAAAATGCAGAGAAAATTCAGCGTACGCTTGAAGTTCGAGGTGATGCAGCTGCGGTAAATCGTAACTTACGCTCGTTAGAGGAAGTTACGATTATCTCTGTTCCGTCAAGTCGTATGAAAACAGCTTACGATTTTACTGATGGAGCGGAAGTCGATTCTTCTGCACAACAAATTAATATGATTTTAATTCATCCAACAACGGTAATTGCTCCACAAAAATATGATTTTGTTTCTATGGACAACCCAAGCGCAACAACTGGTGGTAAATACTTCTACTACGAGCGTAAATACTGGGATGTCTTTTTGATTGAGAAGAAAGCTCCAGGTGTTAAGTTCAATGTCGGATCAACTATCGGTGGGGTAGAGGGGTAATCCCTCTCCTTCGTAGGAGGTATTCCAGTGGCTAAAATTAAAAAAGGTAATCGAATTCTAAATGTTGATCAAGGCAGGTTAAAAAGCTATTTGTCACAAGGGTATGATCAAATTGACGAGAGTGGAAAGGTAATCACTAGAGCAACAGGTGGTAAAACAGTAGCCGTAGGTGAATACAATCGCTCCTTGGATGAAGTAGTGGCATTGAAAGAGGAAAACGAAAAGCTTAAGAAAGAAGTCGCCAAGTTAAAAAAAGAAGCGGCTACAGTGAAAAAGGAAGATAAGAAGGATGCAAAAGAGGAGGCGAAATAATTGACCCAATTTAAAGCTGTGGTAACCGAAGACGTACCTGCAAACCGCCTACTTTCGTTCGTAGGTGGAGAAGGATCTGTTGCTGTTGCTCCTTCTATCGAGGGGGAAACGCCTGCATTCCACTCAACCCGTGATCTGAAAGAGAATGAGGTCGTCACTGTGACAGTTAAAGGTGCCCCTTCTTGGAACATTGAAGCTGGTGAGGATCTGGAAGCAGGGCAAAGCGTTGCTGTTGGCGACGGTGGCACTGTGGTTGCTGCTGAAGATGATGGAATTGGCTATGTTGGTGATGAAGCCGCTGCTGGTGAAGTTGTTAGCGTTATTCGTTCTGCTGCTGGTGGGGCGAAGGGTCCACGCGGCGATAAAGGACCAGATGGTGATAAGGGACCAGACGGTGACCAAGGTCCAGAAGGAGAACAGGGACCAGACGGTGACCAAGGTCCAGAAGGAGAACAGGGACCTCCTGGAGAGCAAGGTCCTCCCGGGGAACCTGCTGAATAAGGAGTGATGAAGCATGGCATATATTGACCATGATACTACTCTAATACGTACAAAGGGCAACCTATCGAAGATGAGAAGTTTGAAACATATGCAGACCGCGCCAGTGACGTTATCGACCAACTGACACGGTATAAGCTGAAAACTACCCATAACTTTGATCGACTTGCACCCTTCTTGAAAGAGCAAGTCATGAAAGCGACCGCTGCGCAAGTTGAGTTTTACGAGCTTAACGGCGGCTATGAAATCGCTTTGACGGGCGACGATGCAACGGGTGTGTCTATTGGTAAGTTTAGCTACGGTGGTGGTCAGAGGGCTTCTGGTGGCGAGAATCCCGCTTTCTCACGAAACCTACTAGACTATCTAGCGCCAACAGGCTTGCTCTATAGTGGAGTCGGGGTGATGGATAGTGCGTATTAAGCCTATACCAAGACGTTTACTCATTCACACAATTAAATACGAGGAATTTCTACGAGACGGGTCTTTCGGCGATGAGTTTGCCGAGCCTGTCTCTTTCTCATTTGTCCGTATGGAACCAAAGAGTTCATTCAGGCGTAATGCCAATGGCGAAGAGATTAATCTTCAAGGCGTGTTATTCCTTGATGCACAGAACACACCTGATTATCAACGGTTAAAGGAAAAGTCGAAGGTGCACTTTAAAGGTCGTGAAATGCGAGTGTACGCCTGTGAGGAATATTATGCGTTTGATGGCAAAACACCGCACCATTACGAGGTGGAGTTGCAATGAAGCATGTAAATGTAACAGTGGATATAAAAAACGTGGGTCCTAAATTGCTCAATGCAGTTAAGCAGGCTCGTCCTATTGTAGGTCAGCAGATAGTAAAAGATTCAAACCGCTTCATCCCTTTTGACACCGGGAATGCACAGTCCAGTAGTTTACGAGCCTCGAACTTTGAAGAGGGCAAGATTGTATGGGACACGCCCTATATCAGGAAAATCTATTATGGTGTGCGCATGAACTTTTCGAAGGATGTAAACCCACTTGCTGGTCCGTTGTGGTTTGAACGTGCTCATGCAGCGTATGGGTCGCAATGGACAAACGTTGCTGAAAGGGCGGTGAAGAGCTACTTATGACAATGGATTTCCTAGAACGATTAGTTCTTGATGCGTTAGATAAACAGAATTACTACGCAATGGTCGTTACCCTGTTACGGTGGATGGGAACAGTATAGCTGTATCTGTAATGCCCTCTAACAACCGAAGTGTTTACTATGATGGCACCTATGACCAAGGCTATATGTTCCAAGTGATGACGAAGCACCAACAGCAGTTAGAAGCGTACCAAACGCTATTACGCATAACGGATTATCTAGACAATGTCCCTGACATTCCGAGTCATAACAACTCTTATGATTTCAACGGAATTACAGTGGTTGGTGATCCTAACGTCATTGGAAGAGAAGGTAATCATTATTACTACGTCGCTCAATTTAGAGCTGATTTATATATTAAAAGGAGTGAGTTGAATGAAGCCAATTAATAAACGATTAGAGTACAATTTACAATTCTTTGCGCGTGAAAAGAACGCACTTACAGCCTATTTCGTGGCTCCTATCCCATCAAACGGTGAAGAACCAGAGTGGAAGCAGCTAGCCCGTTGGATTAACAGTGTAACGGATGATTCGGACGAAAACACAGAGGATACAGGTTATTACGATGGAGACGGTACACCGGAAACGGATGTTATGTCTGTCAAAGAGGCGTACTCATTTGAAGGTATGTATGACCATACAGACGAAGCGATGAAGTTTATTGCTGGCTTAAAACGGACACCGGGACAGGCTCGTAAGATCATGTTGAAGAAGGTAGAAGCACATGGAGACACAGCTATTGGTCGTGCTACTGTGGCTAACATCGTAGCATCCGGTGGTGAGGCAACCGAATATGGTGCATTTAGCTGCTTAATCTCGTTTGACCGATCTCCAGAAGTGACAGAGAGCGAACCAGAAGCGGCAGGAATCGAAGCATAATTATGGAGGGCATACAGCCCTCTTACTATTGGAGGAAATCAAATGACAATTAAAATCGAACTACAAAAACCTGAAATCGACGTCGAGATCGGCGGCCTACAGTTTAAATATGATTACTCGGATAAATCGCTAGAGGATGCTAGTAGAGAAGCACAAGACGTGCTGAAGCAAGTGAAAGCATTAAATGATGATTCTAAGGTTGAGGAGATCAAACAACAATTAAAACGCGGCTTTGACTTGTACCTTGGAGATGGTGCGTTTGATCAAATATTCAAATTGAATCCTTCCTCATTTGAACTTGCAAGTGTATTTGTAACCTTGCACAATAAATTAGAGGACGAGCTAGAATCACGTGGTGAGAAGATCCGTAAATCACAACAGGAACGTGCGAAAAAATACAATAAGAAAAAGAAGTAGGTGAGGCGGTGTGTTCTCGCTTGCTTACGAGCTGACTGATGAAATCGAGATACAAGGTGAGTCCTACACCCTCGATATGAGCTTTGATAATATCATCAGGCTAATTGACTTGATCGGTGACGAAGAGCTTGATGATGGTATTAAAGTGGAGGAAGGATTAGATATGTTGCTAGACCGTCCGATTGAAACGGACTTAGCGACAAAAACGAAGATCTTCTATCAAATATTTGAGAAGGCTGTGGCTCAACAAGAGTTGAAGCCTGCCTTAGATCGTCAGGGTAACCCTATGCCTGACTCTGATACAGCTAAAGGTAAAGTTTATTCCTTATCTCAAGATGCGGAATACATTTACGCATCATTTATGCAGGATTACGGTATTGATTTAATCGAGCAACAAGGTAAGCTTCACTGGAATAAATTCAAGGCGCTTTTAAGCGGGCTAAGAAATGATACCAAGTTGAAAGAGGTTGTTCAAATACGCACATGTGATCTCCCATCTGGTAAAGGAACCGCAAAAGAACGGGAGCGCATGAAGAAGTTGAAAAAAGAATATGCATTGGAAAAAGAAGATTAGTAAAATTATCCTAATTCTATTGTATTGCCCGAATCATTCTTTATATAATAACCGTATAAGAGTGTACGGGAGGGTGATGGATATGGCATTGAAGGATTTATTGAAGCCAAGGAAGATATTAATGGTGGAAGTACTTCAAGGAAGAGTAGGAAAAAGAGTTGATTGGTTCAACATTCATTATGGTAAAGAGGAAGGCGTTGTAACGATTAATAAACGTCAATATTATTTTCTTGGCTTTTCCGAGCGTTCATTTGAAGAAGCTAGCAACGCTAAGGCTTTATCCGGGGCTGCGGTAGGTAGTTTATTCAGCCCGGTATTTGGTTCACTAGTAGGTGGCGCTGTTGGAGCAAGAAAGAACAAGAAGATTGCGTTTCTAATGGCTTTTCGCGATGTGGAAACTAACGAAGATTACACTGTAGAAGTGACACCATATAAAAAAGTAAATAAGTTATCTCAATTCGATGAGTTAACGGTTCATAAATTGCCAACAGAAGAAGTAGCGGAAGAAAAAACGTCTGTTGCTAGCGAACTACGTGAATTTAAAGCGTTACTAGATGACGGAATTATAAGTGAAGACGAATTTAATAAGAAGAAGCAAGCGCTTCTCGGTTAACAGAATCCTTTCGAGGGTTCTTTTTTTATGCCCTTAGAAGGGAGGTTTATGATGGCAGACGGTAAAATAGTCATTGATGTTATGCTTGATGACGGGAGTGTAGCAAAAGGAGTTGCGAACCTAGACGGACAATTGTCTGGGCTTCAACAAAGTGGTGAAAATGCGGGTATTGGAATCGGTAAGATTGTCGCAGCTCTTGGACTAGTAGCACTTGGAACAAAAGCAATTAACATGGTTAAAGATTCAATAGATCGAGCCTTTGGTCGTATTGATACGATGGAACAGTTTGAACGTGTTATGACAACGATGACAGGGTCTAGTGAAAAAGCAAATGAAGTATTGGGTATAACCAACGACACTGTAACAGGAACGGCATACGGGCTAGATGTAGCAGCTTCCGCGGTGCAAAATTTCGTGACGTCAAATATGGATGTAGATCAAGCGACCGATTCAATTGCCTCCTGGGGTGATGCGGTCGCTTTTTATGGTGACGGATCCAACGAAACGTTTTCTAGTGTGTCCACTGCCCTTGCTCAAATGTATGCAAAGGGTAAAGTGCAGATGGATAGCATGAATAGGCTCACAGAGGCTGGCATACCCGCCATGCAGATCTATGCGGATGCGACTGGTCAATCGGTTGAAGAAGTAGCTGAACAGATGGGCAAAGGCGAACTAGATGCAGAGAGCTTTATTACTGTGATGAATGATGCGCTTAAGAATGGTACAGAAAACTTTGCTGGCATCGAAGGGGCTGCAAAAGAAGCTGGTGCATCGTGGGGCGGTACATTCGATAACATGCGCGCTGCGGTTGCCCGTGGTGTAACCAGTATTATTCAAAGTCTAGATGAGATGCTTGCTAATAATGGTCTACCTGATATGAGAACAATGATCTCGGAATTCGGTAAAGCTTTTGAGGATGCGTTAAAGTGGATCGCAGAACAGATTCCTGCAGTTATAGACTTTCTAAAAAGTTTATATGATGTCTTAGAACCGTATCTTCCTATCATAAAAGGAATGGTAATTGGGATCGGTGCTTATGTTGTTTCTCTTGCCACATGGAGAACCGCCGCTTACGCAACCGCTGTTGCACAGAGAGCATTAAATGCCGCCTTTCTAGCTCACCCTATAGCTAGAATAGTAGCTGCTATCATCGCAGCGGCTGTCCTGATCTATGTTTACTGGGAGCCTATCAGCGAGTTCTTTATTTGGCTCTGGGGTGTCATAAAAGATAGTGGCATTGCTGTGTGGGACTGGCTTAAAGGAGTTTGGTCTTCTACTGTTGATTGGTTTAAAAGTATATGGTCAAGCATTACGGACTTCTTCTCCAGCTTATGGGGTGATGCTTCCGACAGTGCTACAAGCATATGGGATAGTGTTAAATCCGTATGGAATAGCACAATAGAGTGGTTTAAATCAATCTGGCAAACGGTATCAGATTTCTTTGTCGGTCTTTGGAATGGGATAGTAGAAATTGCTGTTTCGATATGGGATGAGATATCCGCAAAGTGGAACGAAGCTGTTGAGCTAGTAACAACTTTATTTGCGCCATTGATCGAGTTCTTTATTGGTATCTGGGAAACCATATCAGCCAACGCAATGGAATACTGGGAGAATATTAAAGAAGTGTTCTCGACTGTGTGGGAGAGCATTCAAACCGCAGCAGCAGCGGCATGGGAGCTTATTAAAAACGTCATCCTCGGACCTATTCTGCTTTTAATTGATCTTGTAACAGGAGATATGGAAGGGTTTAGAGAGCATTTATCTGCAATATGGAACAACATCAAAGAAAATGCAGCTATCATCTGGGAAGCGTTGAAAGAGACTGTAATAACCATAATCAGTGCAGCGATAGCTAATCTTACTTTAATTTGGGATACATTTAAAACGTTCATTTCGGGATTATGGAATGCGATCTGGGAAACAGCGAAGAATATCTTCACTTACATCAAGGATTCGATAATCGAGCGAATGGAACAAGCCAAAGCACTACTAACGGCGGTCTGGGAAACGATTAAAACAACATTCAATGCGGCAATGGCTGCTATCTGGGGTTGGGTTAAAGAAAAGTTTCAACAGATAAGAGACAGTATCGAGCAAAGAATGAATGATGCCAAAGCAACCCTAGAGGGCATTTGGAATAGCATCAAGACATTCTTCACGACGACATTAGTCGAAATCTGGAATACAGTGAAGCAAAAGTTTCTGGACATTAAAGACGCCATTTTCGACAGGATGACAGAGGCAAAGAATACGATCACGGACATTTGGAATGAAGCACAGACATTCTTAGAAAACATTGACCTACTGCAAATAGGTAAAGATATCATTCAAGGTTTAATTGACGGTATAGGGTCAATGGCGACGGCAGTATGGGGCAAAGTTACTGAAATTGCAGGAGGCATTAAAGACAGCATCACAAGTGCCTTAAGCATCAACTCACCTTCTCGCTGGATGCGTGACGAGGTCGGTGTCATGTTAATGCGCGGCTTTAATTTAGGGATCGATAAAGAAAAAAGCAGCACATTGAAGAAAATGGATGAAGCTGCCGATTGGATGAAACCGGACTTGCCAGAGGTTAGTGGAATAATGGATAAGATTAAAGGTCTTGCAGCGAATGCTGGAGGTTTATTCCTGTTCATTACAGTGGTTCCGTATCTTCTGCTAGCTCAGGTGCTGGTGGAAGCCAATCAAACCCATACGATGACAGCGAAGTGAAAAAATTGCTAAAAGAGATTGCTAACAAAGTGGGCGCAGACGTTTACTTTGGTCGTGAGAAGATGGCGAGTTTTGTAGATAACGAGCAGGGTAGGAGAACGGTTCTAAGAGGAAGGAGGCTAGCGATTGATGGATAGGTTTGGGATACATTTTAACGGTCAGCACAGTTACAGAGATTTAGGTTTAACAGTTGCTGATCGTGACGTAGGAGATCCGCAAAAGATTAAAACCATTGAGCGTGTGCCTTTTTCCAATGAGATCTATGACTTCTCTGGTCTGTATGGTGATCAACAATACAGCGAGCGTTCATTAACTTATATCTTCAATGTAAAGGATTACGACAAGATCAATCTGTCATTCAAAAAGGTTGAGGTAACAAACTGGTTACTGGCTCTTAACACCAAGGCTAGACTTACAGATGACCACCTGCCTAACTATTATTTTATGGCTGAACTTGAAGAAGAACCGAATTTTGATGAATTAAAATATCATGGCCGTTTAGCTGTTACCTTCACCGCAAAACCATTCATGGTATGCGAACTTGAGGAAGGGCACGACATATGGGATGACTTTAATTTCTTGTTAGATTACGCGCTAACAAACGAATACCAAGTAACCGGAAGAATAGACGTGGATTTGTACAATGCTGGCTCAACAAGAGCGATTCCGCTTATTAAAGCATCTGCTCCAATGCAAATCGTTAAAGGGAACGTGACGTACCAGGTACCTTTAGGAGAGTCAAAGGACATAGACTTCGCGCTCACTAAAGGTTCAAACCAGGTGCGCATCATAGGGAACGGGGTCATCTCGTTCCACTTTCACAAGGAGGTGATTTAGCTGTACAAAATATCAATCTTTAATGATGGTAAAGAGACAGTGATTCACCATCCTCATTTTAACGATATAAAAGTTCAACACGGGCAGATAAAAATAAAGAAAAACTCTGTAGATACTTTTTCTTTCGATATACTGCCTGGCAACCCGGGTTATGATCAAATACATTTACTCACAACGCTCATTGTAGTTAAGAACCTTCAGACGGGCATTGTTGAGTTTGACGGCCGTATCTTAATGCCAGATGACAGCATGGATGAAAACGGCGCTTTCGGAAAGTCGTTTGTATGTGAAGGTGAACTGGGTTATCTCAATGATAGCTGTCAACGTCATGGGGAGTACAACGATATGACCATTGCTGCTTTTTTCAAAGTGATGGTTGATCAGCATAACCGAGAAATAGCCAATGATCCGATTAACAAACGATTCGAGGTTGGTCGTGTGACAGTCACCAACAACACTGACAATGTATACCGTTACCTCAACTATGATTCAACGCTTGATAACATCTTTGATAAACTCGTTGATCGCTTGGGTGGAGAGTTGAAGGTTCGGAAAGAGAATGGCATACGCTATCTCGATTACCTTGCAGTAACGGAGGATAGGAAGTCAACAGAGATTAAACTTGCGAAGAATCTTCAGTCCATTCAACGCCAAGTTGATCCAACTGAAGTCATCACAAGGTTGGTTCCTTTGGGTATGCGGATTGAGTCGGAAGATGAGGAAGCTATCGATGCCAGCCAAGCAAGGCTCACAATAGCGGAAGTTAATAACGGGGTTGATTATATTGAGGATGAAGAGGCAAAGCGCATCTTTGGTATTATAACGCGCAACAACGTTTGGGATGACATTACCTTGCCTCCAAATCTCATTAGGACAGGCAGAGAGTATTTGAGGGACAACAACCGCGTTCGCACAAAATATGTGATCTCTGCTGTCGATCTAGCGCTGATAGGCCTAGATACAGACACGTTTGAAGTTGGTTACTATTATTACGTCGAGAACGCAGTAATGGGTATACAGGAGTGGCTTAGGGTTGTAGGTAAGACCATTGATGTTGTTAATCCGAATGTGAGTTCATTAGAAATTGGCGATCAGTTTAAGACAGCTAGTCAGTTTCAAAGTGAACAAAACAGAGCGCAGCGTAATGTGGTGGAGCTTGAAACCACTGTTGCTAGACAGTCGCAGAGCATCGGCGTTCTTCGAAAAGAGCTTACAGGCGTCAACTCCGCTATGGAGACAATTGAACTGACTCTAAGAGAAAGCGACCTACCCGCACTTAATACGGCAGTTAAGCAACTAGAGGAAGCTTTGGAGAATTTAAACGAAGCAATAGAAGATCTGCCTGTCTATGATGTTGTGACCTATGACCGAAACGGTCTAATGATCAGCACGGACAAAGCGAAATTGGATACGCTACAAAATTACGAGCCTGCCACGGAAACGATGGACGGGCTATTTCCTGCGCCTGACAAAGCTAAGTTGGATCGAATTACTGTGACCGCTCCCGTAAATATGGATGAATTGTTAAGAAGGCTTGAGGAAGTGGAGGGAAGACTAAATGGCTAAGATAAGCGAGTTGTTACGAAAAATCACAACGGCAGTACACGGGAAGGACGTTAGAGGTAGCCTTAGAGACGGTCTGGATGCTGTTAATCAAGAAGTTGAAGACAATACAGAGCTATCCAAACGTACTCAGTTTGAACAAGAGATACTGGACAAAAAGTATAAAGAACAAATAGCAGATGCGACAGATATAACGGAAATAAAAGACTTCCATGTGTCGGGTGTAACTGGCAAAGTTTTTAAAACAATGGGTGAAAGAGCAGATGACGGTGACCGACAGTTGGCACATGAAGCGAAGCAACGTGGAGATTTAAACAAATTAGAAACGGATAGCACTACCGACTTAGTTAATGCCATCAACTCTAGCGCTAAGTATCTTGCAAACATCGTCCGAGTAGACGGACACGATCAATCAGCTATTACAGAAGCCTCTAATCGCCTTAAAAGTTTAGATGCTAAATCCATATTGCATTTTGATGATGGAATTTACGTTGGGAGTGAGTTGGATCTACCGTCTAATTGTAAAGTATCGTTTGCTCCCGGAGCTAAATTCATTCCCAATGATGATAAACCAATGCTTACACTTTCAGGAGCTTCACCTACTTCGTACGTTGCTTTATCTACAAATGCAATGCGCGGATCTACACAGGTAGTCTTAAGCAATGTCACGGGGTTAAAAGCAGGTGATTGGCTTTATCTAAGATCAAACACTGTGTTAACAGGGATCAATCGCTATAATACGCCTACTTCGGAATTACGTAAAATCGAAAAGATTAATGTTTCCTCTCGCACAGTTACAATAAACGAGGGGCTTTATTATGATTTTCTAACATCAGATAGAGCAGAGGCAGGTAAGGCAGATGTTCGAGAAAACATCGATATTATTGGGTTTCAAGCAGGTCAATACGGATTTACCCAAAAGATGTTTCGAGGAATAGCGCTTCGTTTTACAGCGCATGTTCGTATTATTGCACCTAAGATAACGGGATCGCGTGATGTTAATGGAGAAGATATGGCGGCTAGAGATGGTATTAATATTCAAAACTCTTATCGTGTAACCATTAGAGATGGGGATTTTAATAATATCGGATGGTATGGTATCGGCTATAGTGGAGCCACTCAACATTTATTAGTTGAAAATTGTCAATTCGAAAAGTGTCGTCATTCTACTAGTGCAATTTGGACTACAGATGGTTATGGAGAACCGCATCAATGTGATTTTAAGGATCTTACTTCAAATGCAAGTACATTATCTGCCTTTGATTGTCATGACACTGGTAAAGATATTAATTATTACAACTGTAAAGCTTATGATTCTGGCGACTCTGGTTTCTTAATTCGCACATCGGGCGTGGTTCGTTTAATAAATTGTTGGGCTCAACGATCTGTTTTTGACGGTGTTAAGGTTGTTAGCTCTCACCCTACAGATGCGAACAGACAAATCAATAAAGTAATTATCTCTGGTGGGAAGTATACAACAAATGAGCGTCTAGGGATAAATAGTGATGCTCGAATTTGTGATATAAGTAATGTTGAATTTCAAGGGAATAAGTATCGAGCAATTAGCACCCAAGGAGGCACAATAAAAAATTGTCGTTTCGAGAATAACCAACAAGGATTAGGTGGATCTGGGCAAATCGGACACGGTTTCGGGAATTTTAACACGTCACCTCTTGTTATAGAAACGAATGAATTCTTTTATCCAGGCAATGGAGTTATCCTTGTTGCTTCTGGTACGCAACCTGTCCCTTTTGATAAAGTCTTGTTAAGAAATAACGACTACCGGGGTTTCACTGATGTTTTGTATTCCACTGGAAATAATGCTGTTAAGCCTAGATCATATGGGAATCACTTTGGTAATTTCTATTCAAATAGTTCGGGTGAAGCCAAACTTCAAAACGGTGAAGTAACCATAACTAGTCCAGCAATTAGGATTTGGGCAGCAACGAGCTACCGAGGAGTTGTCCCTCAAGTGGATTTCAAACGAATCCAACCTCTCGGAACATTAGGAGCCTTATTTGTGTCAAAGGTCGAAGATGGTTCAATGACTATTAAATCAACATCATCTAACGATGTATCAGTGATTCATTGGGCAATTTCATATTAAGGAGTGATTAGATGTCAGAATCAATTATAGGCTTAAGAATGACAAAAACATTCCGGTCTGGAATGACTGTACCTTATGCGTTTTTTACAATTACAAGTATCAGCGGAAATGTAGATCGGTTGTACCTTGACGTTACCCCTTTTTTTAACCAAGAGGCAATGGAAAATGGCTATTCTCCACTCGAACCAAGTACCCAATATAACTTTGTTCCGGAGGGTGAAAATCGATGGGATTCACAAGCGTATGCTTATTTAACATCATTAGATGAGTTTAAAGATGCGATTGAGGTTAAGAGGTAGGAGGTTGTAATGAAGATCGATTTGGTAAAGAAAAATTGGTTGTTTTTATCTATTTGTGGAGCCTCGTTGTTTTTTAGTTTAGGTTTGTCGTTTTGTTTTTATATTCTATAGTAGGATCATACCCTCTGGAAAAAGGTCGTCTTGTATGACGACTTTTTTAAATGTTTTTTATACAAACATCTTTGAACGAATATCCGAGTTCTGATAATTGGAATGAATATTTCACAAAAATATGTTCGTACTTTCTTTGTTGAACTTTAAAAACGCAATCTTGTATAAATTGATGATTTATAAGGCCTGAATAGAGATTATCATCCATCAAAAAACTTCTTCTTGTATCGTTATTAATCCTAATCGGTCTAAATTTCTTAAGTATGCTCTACCGTTATCTGGGTGAGCGCTACCTACTTCATAAACAAGTGTATTGAAATCTCGTATATAAGTGCTTTTTCCAATGCCTTGCTCACCAATTTTTCGAAAATCAATGCCTAAAACTGGGTAAGGGCTATTGTCCATTTGCTTTAACATGAGCGCTTCATCAGATGATAGCTGTTTAATGATTTCTACAAAAGATGGATGGGCTCTCTTATGCAAGTCCGAATTAACTGAAGCAGCTATTAAATTAGCAAATAATTCTCTTAGCGTTTCGTTTTCAAAATAAAACTTTGATGCTTCAAGTGTAGGTCCTACAATATATAATTCAGGTTCTGTAATTTTATCTAGAGGAATCTTTGATACTTTATTATCGATATCATTTTTAAAAGACTCTAACGCCTTTTGCCGTGATAAGTTTTTCTTTTGTGAATAAATATCGATTCCGCCAAAAGCGATATCCCAAACTGATCTTAATGTTTCACCCGCGCTTTCAGCAACCGGCGATAATGCTTTGTCAATAAATTTAGGGAAGATGTTAATTTCTGTCACTTAATCACCTCTTTTTATATTTTCATGGTTTATTATACAGAGGAGAGATAATTTTGGAAATAATTTATCAACACCCTTTTCTAACTACGTGGTTTATTGGATGGATTTTTTTATGTTTATCATCAGTGGTTAGTGTCTTGAAATCGAAATGAGGATCAAACGCAGGTCTTATGAATCTTCTAAAAAGGGGGCGTTATCTATAAACACAAACAGGGACCGCGCACACGGTCCCCGACCACCTACCACAGAGGTAATAGGTGGTCTTTTTATTGTACGCATAAGGTGAGGGGAAGGCATGAGGACATGCTCCCGAGAGAATAGACACAGAGGAGGGGGAACATGACCGAGGAGGCAACAACAATGGACCTAAGAGACAGTGCCCTAAAGAGTATAGTTGACGATGTAGCGCAAATTAAAGAGCAGCAGAAAGCGCACGAATCAAAAATCACTTCGCTCGAGCGCAAAGATGAATTGAAAGAGTATCGAATCAATGACCTATCAGATAAGTTAAGCAAGATTGAAGAAAACACAACATGGTTACGCAAAACAGTTACAGGCGCATTGATAACCGCTGGAATCGGGTTGCCTTTTACACTCGTAGCTGGTGTAGTCGTTTGGTTTGTAACTAATAATTAAGCCTCTTGGTGAGACCCCAGGAGGCTATTTTATTTGAGGAGATGAGGATATGAACGCAGATATCGTAAAACAGATTACAGGTTTCTTGTCGGCGCTACTAGTGTTTTTGGGGTTTTTAGGTGTGAGCTTTGAATGGTTCACGGTAGATAGCATTAATGCATTCGGATTGGTTCTAGCCGCTGCTATTCCATTGGCTTACAACTTGTTCACGATTTACAAGAACCACTTTGGATTCACGAAGAAAGCCAAGCATGAAAAAGTTGTGCTTGATCGGATAAACAACAAGGAGGGTAAATGATTATGGCTAAAATCGGATTAGATATAGGGCATGGAAGAAATACATTCCCACCATCAAAGGGCGTATACAAAAACGGTGCAGGTCATCATGAGTACGATGCCAACAGTCGAGTTGCAAAACAGCTTGAAAAAAAATTAAAAGTAGCAGGGCATACAGTGGTGATGGCACAACCTTATAATGCGAATGATGTTGCTTTAATCACAAGAACAAACCGTTACATTGCAGAGAAAGTTGATTTAATTATGTCGTTACATGCCAATGCTGGTGGCGCTGCAGCGAGTGGGTATGCGGCTTTTTATCGGCAAGGTGATGCGCGAGCAAAACATCTTTCGGACTTATATGAAGCAGAGTTGGTAGCACAAGGTTTCAAGCTGTGGGGAGGTAGTCGTCCATCAATGCCAACTGGATGGTCAAACTTTCACATGTGCCGAGTACCTTCACAAAACGGCATTCCATCCATCCTACTTGAAAATGGATTCATGACAAATGCAGGTGACTTCGAATGGATCTTTGGTGATAAGAAAGATGAATATGCGGAGAAATGTGCAACGGCCGCTTTTAATGCTGCTCAAAATTTTCTTGGTGAAAAGCCAGAGAGCGTCAATTCTCAACCTGTAAATAAACCAGCATCTACGCCATCCACAGGCAAAGCCAAGACGGATGCACAACTAGCCGATGAAGTTATTGCTGGTAAACACGGCAGTGTGATGCTCGTAAAAATTCATTAGGCAGCCGTTATGATGCTGTACAAGCAATCGTTAATCAGAAGCTAAGTGGTAGCAAGCCAGCACCAGCAAAGCCAAAGAAAACCATAGCTCAAATGGCTACTGAAGTCATCAACAATCAGCATGGCAACGGTCATGATAATCGTCGTAAGTCACTTGGTATTTCTGCTGCCGAATATGAAAAGGTTCGTGCAGAGGTTAACCGTCGAGCAGGTGGTGGCTCAAATAGCCCTGCCAAGTCTGTTGATCAGATGGCACGTGAGGTATTGGCAGGTAAGCACGGTAATGGCCATGATGCACGGAGAAAGTCATTAGGTATTTCTCAATCGCAATACAATCAGGTGAGAACGAGGGTAAATCAGTTAGCTTGAAGAAGAAGTCCTGTTTTAAGCAGGGCTTCTTACAATTATAAATTTTGATTTTTTAAATTAGCTCAATATATTATCGCTTAATATTTCAACACCTTGTGAAATTTGGTAAAATAATGCACAGGGGTGATTGTGTGAATATAGATTATTTAAAGGACAAAATAAATAATAAGTTAACAAAAGAGTATTTTCAAGAAGTTTATAAGTCATACGTAAATGAGAATTACAGGTCAGCTATTGTGTTTTTAAATTCTGTGGTTCTTTATGATCTCTATTGTAAGTTAGAAGATATGAGAGA
This sequence comes from Bacillus sp. JCM 19041, assembly GCA_001310375.1. GTDB lineage: Bacteria > Bacillota > Bacilli > Bacillales > Bacillaceae_D > Shouchella. The sequence continues at coordinate 43,647 of BAXC01000011.1, forward strand.
TGCCCATGAAGATGAAAAAGCTAAAGGTATACTTAAAGCAATTAAAGAAAAACAACAATCTAACCTTTACTCGTCGGAATGGGAAAAGCTATTAATTGAAAGAGTTGCTAATCAAACAGAATTATTAAGCGTATCTGAAGTCTCTTCATTAATGCGTTTAAGAGAGCTTAGAAATCAATGTGCTCACCCAGAAATTAGTGAACACACAAGTGAGTTATATAGTCCGAGTAGGGAGACTACTTTGGCAACTATTGTAGAGGTTTTACAGGCTTTATTAATAAAGCCGCCTTATTTTACAAACAATGTATTTAATTTGTTAATGGCTGAGATTGAAAATAAAAATAATACTAATTATAATATGTTCGAATTAGAAATTCTAATTAAAAACAGATACTTAAATCATATGAGTGAGTCTAGGCAATCAAAAACATTCGAATCACTCTGGAAGGTAGTATTTAAAGATAAGAGCGAACGAGCCAATCATAATAGAGGAATAAATTATTGCGCACTATTGGCTTATATTAAAAATTGTACTTTTAATTATGTAGAATATATGGAGAGCAGAAAGAATTATTTCACTATTGATTCTTCATATGTAAGATGGCTTATTGACTTATGGCTAACTTCCCTAAAATTAATAATGTATTAGAAGAAAGTACCAACGTCGAAGTAGAAAAGGAACTTTCTCATTTTAGGAGCAAAGTATTAGCTTTTTATAAACACGAAACTTTTTCCGATCATATTGATTATTTGAATGCCGAAATAAAAAAATTAAAAGAAGAATCTATGTTCTGGCCTATTTATAGTAACGATGTAATGACTAACATCTTGGCGATTAAAATAATAGCGAATGAAAATTTAGTGATGGACAGATATTTTGATTTCCTAATTAAGATGTATACATACGCTCCAACTTATGATTGTGCTGACCTTGCCTTCGATAAATTAATAAGCACAAATTATAAAAAGTTCTCTGTGGAACAAATAAAGAATTTCATTGAAGGAGCTTCTGAAAATAATCAATGCTACGACAGGAGAGCCGCTAGTTACGATCATAAATTAGTTTTGGAATTTATAAGGACACTAGAAAGTAATTACGTTCCACCGAAGAATTTTTAATAATACAATCAAGTTCGCGCTCAAGTAAATCAGTTTAAAAAGAAAGAGCCCTCCCTAATTTGGAGGGTTATTTTTATTTATGCCGAATTATAATCAAAAAGGAGTCATGCCATGAACCCCGCCCGCAATTCCCGCGCTTACCTACTGCTGTTCCACATCCACCGACACCTCACCGAGAAACACAACGTACCGCTCCACATTCAAGCATCCTACACAGAAACCATTCACTATATCATTCCGTTTTACCCCAACCTCGCTGATCAACTACAAAAAAGCATACCCATTCGTAACCGAGTATGCCATTTCATATCTATTTCATCTAAAGAGCTTCATTTAATTGAACAAATAGCTAAATCACTTCAGATTAGCCAATCAACGAAAGTAGGTATGTGAAGATACCCCTTGCTTGTCTTATGCCTATATCTAATCTTACATGGTAAAGGTGTTTCTAGATGCACAAACTTCTTATCTTCGCTCACGTTTTGCCTCTTAGCGATCTCATAGAACTCTCTTCGCGCTTAAACGCCATATGCTCCATGACGCCCCATAACTCACCATCAAAGCTTTCTAACAGCAAGCCAAACTCACCCTTGCGATAACCAGTAATAAGTCCATCCGTATATTGATAGTTAATCACCTTTAGCCAGTCTGATGATCGTTTATTTACCTTATAAGTGGAGGCGGGGTCTTTCATGACAATACCTTCTAATCCTTTTTCGGATACGATATCAAGATAAGGTTCAGAAAAACCTTCTAGCCATTTAATCTCTGTCATATTAGGATGACTCGGTAACGCCTTGGAAAGAATCTCTTTTCGCTGAATCAAAGGGAGGGGAGTAGTATCCATATGTTTGTTCTTGATGATATCGAAAACAACAAACGTTATGGGGAGGGTGTTTTTCGAGGAGTGGAAACGAGCCATAACTAATTCAAGATCAGGATTGCCATGTTCGTCCAACACAACCAACTCACCATCTAAAATAGTCCCGTCTTCAATATCGTTACTCACCAATTCTGGGAACCGGTTTGTAACCTCTGTATTATGCCTAGTGTACAACCTAGTCACACCGTCATGCTTGGACAAGATTAAGCGTATGCCATCAAACTTTAATTCTGTTAGCCAATCATTATCTATAGGTTCATCTACTCTATGGAGTAGCATTGGAGATACAAAAATAGTCATCACCCCAACTTTAATTGTACGGGTGATGACTATGGATTACATTAGGATTTTGCTGGAAGACCGAGTACTTCACGATACAATTCATCTCCATTAATTTCATTGATATGAGTTTCAAATGCTTCCTCAAACGGACATTTATTCTCCATTGTCTTTAACCTGTGCCTCGTTTAAATAATAATTCACGTAGTGTTTTACCTCTTTCTTCAAAACAAAAGGCATACCGCCTATTTTCCCTGTAACTCCATTGTGCCAGTATTCATATTGAATGTCTTTACTAATCGACACGGTATGCTCCTCACTTACTCGTATCCCAGCTTTTTTGAAGAAACTTTTTGTTTGAAATAAATCATCGGATAAGAGTGCTAGTGCTTTTCTTATCTTAAGCGCATATGCCTCTGGGAATTTAGCGAACTTCACATGACCAGCTTCAAACCTTTGTAAGTCATTAGTAAGCACCGTCTTTGCCAAACGCCTTAGTATGTAAGCGCGGATGGTTTGAATTAAACGATCTTCTTCACGACTATCTAAATCAAAAATAGCAGCAACGACTTGTTCGTAATCGTCTGGCATGGCTAATTCCTTCTTTCGGGTGTAGTGTATACATTATATGAGAATATATGTTCGTTTTACAACTAGAAAAAAGAGCCAATTAAGGCTCTCTAATTAAAAATCAATTTGAACGTCCACATCTTCACCAGTATTTTCAAAACTATCGTCATGTGGTCCGTTAATTAAAATACGTACCACTCTACATCGTTAGGGTCAGTATCTTTAAGCATATAAGCTATCGTACCTTGTTTGTTTACAGCGCCAATAAATTCTCCACCAATATGGTCTGATCCCAAGAAATCTGGCTCAAGTTGTTCTCCGGTGTTAGTTGTAATAGTTGCTTGGTCCATATAAAAGTTAATTGTATCTTCGGATGAATTGGATACTTCCATATCAATAGAAATAAGTCCAGTTGGTTCAAAATCATAAAAGTCATTTAGTTCTTCTGGCCAGTCAACAAATTCGCTAACGGTTACTTGCGGAAGATCCAATGACATAGAACCAGTTTCAATCGTTTCAGTTGTATCGTTACGAGCTAGAAGACGTACAACGCCATCCTCGTTAGTGTCTCCAACTTGCATTTCCCAGTCATTATCTGCTTCTTCAGCAGGAGCTTCTTCTTCGTCCTCTTCTGGTTCATTAGATGCTTCCTCTGATTCGTTTTCTTCTGTTTTTGGTTCAGATGACTGCTCTGCGGATGCTTCCGTATCGTCTCCATCTCCACAAGCAGAAAGAGTGATAACGCTAACAAGACCGAGTGACAACAATAGGTGATTTTTCTTCAAAACTTAATACCCCTTTTTTATGTAAGATAGTTTTAGTATAAATGAATTGGGTAATAAGAGGTACTTGTTCGACAAAAAAAGTCAAATTTAAATTAGTAGTTTGTTCACAAATTAGAGATAAAAAAGAATCAAATAAGGTTCTGGTTTAGTGACAACTTAGCCAAAAAAGTTCTTCTCGTTAACTCCTAGATTTTTTAGAGCTTTCCTAACGCTGATTTCTGTTGAGCGTTTCATGCTGTACGTATTGTCATTACATAGCTTCGATATCGTAGCTCTACTTAAACCTGACTCCTTCTCTAACTCCGCTTGATTAATTCCCATCTTGTCCAATTTTTTACCGAAATTAGTTCTCTTCTTTCCAATACCGAACATTGCGCATCGCTCCTTTAGATGAAGTTTGTCCAAAACGTCACTTTGTTATTCGTGAGAAAAAAAGTGACATATTGACCAAGCGAATAGCAATACGTTTAATTATGCGATGCCAGACGAACGAAAAGACACTAAGGTTGGCTTAGTATCAATGGTTTGTACGCCTTATATCACGTCTTTTCATTCGGGGCTATTTTACAAATAGGAGGTGGTGCGGCTGTGATTCTTTCGGCTACAACTTCACTCGTCGCGGCAGGGGTAGTTGGTTATACGTACATTGCACAAAACAAAGTTCCTGTTGCTCGAAGTGATGCAAAGAAGATCCAACGAATTTGCGCTAATCGTGGTCTGGTTGTGAAAGAAGGAAAGGCGACACGGACCATGCAACAGCTTACTAGGCGAGATATTGAGGGTGGGAAAGAATATGTGTTCCGCGTCCCTCTCGGCTTGTCCTACAACGATTTCGAAAAGCAGCTACCAGCATTGCAAGATGGTTTAAATAATCGACGTACGCGGCAGCAAGTGACACTGAATGATATAACGTCCATCCGCAGCATAAAAGACGTGCTGGAACTATGGCGAAGGGAGCCGCAAAGAGTAAATAAAGAAGTCGAACTGTCCTATGACGGTGTACTCAAAGTAAGGGTGTATGATCAACCGTTGCCCGACATGTTCATTTACAACGAAAAAACATTGTCTCAATGCAAAGGGTGGGAAGTGCCAGTTGGTTTTAATCGCGCAGGTCTTGAAAAACACGACTTCGAAAAGACGGCTCACATTCTTGTTGCGGGTGGTACTGACAAAGGGAAGTCGGTTTTCTTGAAGAACGTAATTACAACGACAATGACGAATCAACCTAACAATGCAACATACACACTTATCGATCTCAAGGGTGGGCTTGCTTTCTCTCGTTTTCGTTATTGCAAACAAGTCAACAGCTTGTCCAAGAATATATACGAAGCTTATGAAGTACTACAGGAAATCCAAGCGAAGCTAGAAGATAAGATGAACGAACTATTGGAAAGTGGCATGGAAGATGTAAAGGAGGCAGGCGACAAGACGAGGCATTTCATTGTAATAGATGAAGCTGCGGAACTTTCATCGAGCGGAGAAGTGGATGCGACTATAAAAAAAATAAAGGTGAAATGCGAATCCATCATTACGGACATTGCCCGCAGAGGTCGCGCATGCGGATATCGATTGGTATATGCAACGCAATATCCCACCAATGAAACGTTGCGAAGTCAAGTCAGACAGAACATCGGCGCTAGAGTCTGTTTTGTTTTAGAAACTTCAGCAGCAAGTCGTGCGGTATTAGATCAAGAAGGCGCAGAGAAGTTACCGAATATCCAAGGCCGCGCCATCTATAGTAGGGATGGATTGAAAGTCCTTCAGACTCCCTATATCAGCAATGACACAATCAGAAAGCAAACGGCACCTTATATCCGCGTTCAAGCAAAGGAGGAGCAACATGCAACGGTTATTAAGCAAAGAGACGAGGGAAGAACAGATACTCTTATCATTGAAGAGGTTGGGATACTTGAGTCGTAGCCAGTTGCAACAGTTGCATGACCTTGGATCAGCCCGTAATGCATCCCGTGTTCTGCAACAAATGAGTGAGTATGTAACCTCATTTAGAGATACGGAAAATGTATATTACCTTAGCAAAGATGGTCGTGAGAGGGTAGATAGTCAGGTGGTCCGTAAAAAGACATTACAGGCTCGTCACTATGTCATGCGGAACGATGTGTATATAGCCGAAGGGCGTCCACTTAGCTGGCGGACAGAGGTTAAGATCGAAGTACCCGGAAAGGTGCGTATTATCGCTGACGCTCTATTTGACCGGGCTAAACGGCTGCACATCGTCGAGGTAGATCATACGCAGAAAATGAGTAAAAACCGTATCAAGATTGAACGGTACCGCCAGTTGCTATCATTAGAAATGACCGAACAGCCGCCGCTATTTATATGGGTCACAACAACCGAGTATCGCCGCAAGCAGCTAACGAAACTAATGTCAGATATGCAACACAAAATATACACCGTAGAAGATCTACGGTAAGGAGTGTGTACGTATGGCTAAGATTCAGAGTATGAGTATAAGTGAGTTTATGGAGCGGGGGCGCGATAAAAAGGCGGTGAATGCAGTTAAAGCAAGTGTACCGTTTGCGGTGGGTGGAGGGGCTTTACTTATGCCAACATCAGCATTTGCTGCCACACCATCAGAAATGGTCACAGGTAAGATGATGGATGTCATTATGGGTGCAACCGACCCCATCATAGAGGTACTACAAGCAATTGCTTACCCGGCTGGTATCATTGGTCTTACTTTGGCAGGCATTAAGATGATGCTTAATCAACGTGATGGCAGCGTATCAGCAGTGCAAGCGGTGGGGATTGGGTACTTGATGATTCAAGCGGCACCTTGGTTCATGGAGTTACTAAAAATGATCGTTAGTGGAATGGCCTAAAATAAAGGGGGACTTTAAATGACACGTAAACAAGTGGTATTTGGTGAGCAGGATAAGAAGATCTTAAAAGAGGCTGAAGCACAAGAGAATTTCTCGGCATATATAAAGGCGCTTATAAAGGCTGATATGGATAAAACGGAGTCTAAACCGATCAAGTCCAAAGTGGAAATAACGTTGAGTAAACCTAAGCTGTACACAAGTCAATTACTCTATAGCAAGTAAATAAGCGCCTTAGCGGGCGCTTTTAATGTTTTTAACTTATTAAATTAGTCAAATTCCCTTTTAATTTCTTTGTACACACTTAAACTCTTTAACATGTACTTCATCTCTTCATCAGTAAATTGGTCTAAACCTTGCGGGCTGTGGCTTAAGCCTATTAAATAATCAGCGGATACATCTAATAATTTACAAACCCTTTTCAGTAATGCAAAATCCATTTCGCGTTTATTTTGTTCGTAATTAGAATAGGTCACTTTATGAATGCCCAGTTTTTCAGCTAGTTCATACTGGTACATGTTTTTTGATTTGCGTATTTCCGCAAGACGTTCTCCAAATGTTTCCATGGTAGACCTCCCGACTTTAGAATATATCGGTAAGGTTTAACAGTCTGTTAAGTATCCGTATTCGTTTTTAAAAAGGTCATAAAATCCGATATGATTATTTTCTTTACGAACACTTGTTTTGTGTTATAATCAATTTAGAGTCAAAGTTTCCCAACGAGTATCTAATTGTTATTAAATAAATAACTGAATAAATACAAATTTCGACATAATTTACATGGAATTAAGGTTATTATTTCCCAATATGATTATATTGTTGACTGATGTAGTATTAAAAGGAGTTAGATAATTCTCATTATGTGTCGCGCGAACACAAAAATAACAAAATGCGCGACAGGAGGTGCATATGTCTACAGATATAAAGGCAGGTAAGTCGTCGCAATATCTTTATGGGGTAGTTAAAGAATTTTTGAGAAATAGACCAACACTTGATCAGGCAACAATATCTAGGGAAACCGGAGTCTCCAAACATGCTTTATCACGTTTTTTATTAGCGAAAGGTGAAAAGGAAATTGATTTTCAATCGGCATTATCCCTACTTAAATTTTTTGATTCAAACTCATTTGCGGATGTGATGGATGAGTATTGCCATATGTTACATAAACCTGTGGGAATTATGAATTCACTTGAATTCGCTTCCAATTACAAGCGGCATGATCTCACGGACAATTTACTAGCAACTCACGCAGACAAAAAAGGTGAAATGAAAGAATGGTTAAAGGTATACAGCCTTAATAAGAGGAAAGCAGAACTTAGCTATGAACAAATCACTGAAATGTGCAAAGATTTGTACGGGAAAGTATCTTCAACTGAAGTGAAGATTAAATTAGATCTAATCGAAGCGTCCTGTATGACTAATGTTGATTACCAATCCGTAATGAGATTAACCGAAAGATTAGAGGGGAAAGTCGAGGCTCTAAGAGATGGATTTATAAAAGAGTCCTTTAAGATGCGGCTTTATGGTTATTATGCTAACTCAACGCTATATTTCAACGCCGATACAGAAAAAGCGTTAGATTACGCATATCAAGTCATTCAGAGTAAGGTTGTTCCAATGTTTTGGTTAGCCTCATCTCATTTGACTATAGGACACGCGAAAATGTATGACGATAAGATCGGGGCAATTAATGAAATTGAATTATCATCTAAATACTTTCGCTTAGCAGGGAACGAACCCTTGTCTAAACAACTAATTAATAACGATGTTATGTTCGTTAGAAATTATTATAAAGACCGCATTAATACCGACTTGTTAAGTGGTGAAGAACTTGCTCACCAGTATATCGTTAGAGAAGAGAATGAAAAAGCCATTAAAGTTATAGAAGAGCTAGAAGAAAGTTCTCCGTTTGCATTAATTTATAAAGGGATGGCTAAAAAGAATTTAACCGATATGTTGGATGGGTATGGGCAATTAGTTAAAACAGGAAGACTATTTTACTTACCTTTTGTTAAAAGAGAAATAAACAATCTAATCAATACCATGAAAGGGGGTGAACATATTTGAAGAAGTTATTAGTAGCAGCCGCTTTAGCGGTAGCGATTATTTTACCAAGTACTAGTATTGAAGCCGGGCCTACGAACCCGCCAGTAGATCGACCAAGTTCTGTAAATGGGCCTACGAACCCACCAGTAGATAAGTAAGATGTTTAAGTGTTGAAACAGGGCGTCAATAAGGCGCCTTTTAGTTTCACATATGCATATGAAATCGAGTTTCTTCCTATTTATATGTGAAATTAAAAATACATAAATAAAATACCTAGGGGGTCTACCATGAATCTTGTTGAGGTAAAGATAAGGAAGAATCATGACAAAACCGAATTTGAAATTCAAGAAGTTGGGCAATTCAACACGGATAAGGATTGGAGAATGAACAAGCAATATGTGGATGCGGATTTTGTTTATGCAGCAAACGATTTAGTGGATAAAGGTATAAGAAAGGGGTACAAGCTAAGAATTGATTTCCAGAATGAAGCACCTAGAGGTTGTTCAGTTGTTACGAAGATAATAGATGATAAAGGGTACGTGGAAAGTTATTACGGTCAAAAGTATGTAGCGTATGTAAGAGTCATTGACCTAAGAAAATAAAAACTCGCCACCCCGAGTGGCGAATGGGTGGCGAATTATTGATATTTCACTGAGTGAGGAGGCAGCAGGTGGCTCAAACACTTGCTGCAAAGCGCTTAGGGAAGCAGTTGAATATTGGTGGCACCTCTGCATCACACCATGGTAAGGTGGGGGTCAGCGGTTCAAGTCCGCTTGGAAGCTTTCGTATAAGTACTGGTACATTAAGGTTTCTCCGATGATGGAGAGGCTTATTTTTTTGCATAAAAAGAGAACTTCTAACATTCTTCTAACCTTTAGCCTATTAAAGAGTATTTTTGAATTTTTCTGTACAGCAAGAGCGAACTAAAGTTTAAAATGAAAACAAATAAAAAAAAATTTGCAGGAAAATCATTAGTTAAATAGAACTATGTTATTGTATCTATAAGACAATACCTAGGAGGCTAAAAATGAGAGTGAAAATACAAAACTGTAATAGTATTGATTTTGGTGAAGTAGACATAATTGAAAATCATACAAATATAAAATACGCAATAAATGGAACTGGCAAAACCACTATTTCAAAAGCAATAATTGCTTCAGTAGACAACGAAGAAGATATGTCTATAGACATATCAGAACTAAAGCCATTTAAGCATAGAAACAGCGAAACAAATAATCCAGTAGTGACAGGACTTGAAAATATAAATTCGGTAGCAATTTTTAATGAAGACTATATAAATCAGTATGTATTTCAAAAGGATGATCTGTTAAAAGATAGTTTCAATATTTTAATTAGGGATGCAAATTATCAATCAGGGATAGATAGGATTAATGAATTTATTAAAGTGGTCTCAAAGACTTTTAAAGAAGATGAAAGTTTAGATTCATTTTTATTAGATTTGCAAGAACTAAGCAAATGCTTTGGCACAGCAAAAAATATATCTAAATCTAGTGCGATTTCAAAAGGTTTTAACGATGGTAATAAAATAACGAATGTTCCTCAAAAATTAACAGTATATGAGGATTTTATAAAACATGAAAATATTCTAAAATGGGTAAAATGGCAGACTGATGGGAACGATTTCTTGGAAGTATCAAATGTTTGTCCTTATTGTACTTATGAAAACATAGAGGAAAAAAAAGATACTATATTAGCTGTTAAAGATGAATACAATCCAAACATAATTAAACACTTAAGTTCAGTAATTACAGTAGTAGAGAAGTTAAGTGCATATTTTACAAAAGATACATACAAAAAAATTATTGATATAACGAAAAATGTGGACGGCTTAAAAGAGGAGCATTATGATTTTTTATTAGCTCTAAGAAAACAAATAAACCTTCTTATAGATAAAATCAACAAGCTGAAGCATATGAATTTTGGATCTTTAAAGGATTTGGGTCAAATTAATGATTTTTACAAGATATTAAAATTAATTTTGATTACTTCGATTATTTATATACTCAAGCAACAGTTGATAAAGTTGATAATTTAAATAAATCAATTGACGATCTAATTGAAAAAGCAAACGAGTTAAAAGGTGCGGTTAAAAGACAAGCTATACTTATAGAAAGAACAATTAAAGAACATAGTAAAGACATAAATAACTTTTTGAAATACGCAGGATATAATTATCAGGTAGACATTGTTGAAGATGTTAATTCACCTTATAAATTAATACTAAAACATAATGATGTAATGAGCTCGGATATAGAGAATCCCAAAACTCACCTTAGTTATGGAGAAAAAAATGCTTTTGCATTAGTACTTTTTATGTTTAAAACTATTAAAACCAATCCCGATCTAGTTATACTTGATGATCCAATATCTTCTTTTGACAAAAATAAAAAGTACGCGATTGTTAATATGTTATTTAAGAGAAAAAAAAGTTTAAAAGGCAAAACAGTTTTAATGCTCACCCATGATTTTGATCCTATAGTAGACATGAAGTTACATTTACCTCAAGAATACGAATCGATTAATTCAAGTTTTTTGGAAAATGATAACGGGATTTTACGTGAGTTAGAGATTAAAAAAGAAGACATACAAACTTTTAATGAGGTATTGCAAGAAAATATAGAATCGCATAAGGTGAATTTAACGAAGCTCATTTATTTAAGAAGATATTATGAAATTATGCAGTCACAAGGAGAAGAATACCAATTACTATCGAATCTTTTTCATCTTAGATCAATACCAATATATCAAGATAGAATAAATGGAAACAGAGATATGACTGAAGATGAAATAGATTTAGCAACAATAAATATCAGTAATAAATGCGGTTTTCAGTTTAATTATTTTGAGATGTATTCAAAATTAAGCGAGAAAGATGAATTAATAAAGCTCTATGTTCAAGCAAGGAGTAATTATGAAAAGCTTCAATTCTACAGATTGATTTATAAAGATAATAGCGATAATGATGTTATTCGTAAGTTTGTGAATGAAACTTATCACTTTGAAAATGATTATTTATATCAGTTAAATCCATCAAAGTATCAAGTTATACCTAACTACATCATCACTGAATGTGATAAAGATATAGATTTACTCGTAAAAGTTTAAATTATTGCAAGTGAATATTAAAAAAAGAACCGTAATTTCCACGGTTCTTTTTTAGCTTTAGTTGTATAATTTCTTACTAAACATTGCAACAGCTTCTCGCTGAATTGAAGGTAGCAAGTGATTATAAGTATCAAGCGTTGTCTTAATACTCGCGTGCCCCAAACGTTCTGAGACTACCTTTACAGGAATACCCTGCAGTAACATTAACGTAGCATGAGTGTGTCTTAAATCGTGGAATCGTATAGCAGGAACATCAACTTGCTTCTGAAACTTATACCATAAACGATTTATATTTCTTGGTAACACATAATTGCCTAGAGTAGTACAAACCACCAGGTCATTATCAGTATAAGATGCACCTGCTCTTTTCTTCTCCAAAGTAACTTGATTTTGACGCTTGATTAGCTCATCTATCGTTCTTTTGTCTAAGTCTATCGTTCGATTAAAGCTCGTTTTTGTCTTACCATCTGACGTTCCTTTTACTGTAAACGTTTGAACTGTACGCAAAAGTTGTCTTTTAAAATCAATATCACGCCAGCGCAGCCCTAATACTTCACTTCTTCTCATTCCAGTCATTGCTGATAAGTGAAAAGCAATATATAAATGCTCATCTTTTATGGATTCTAGGAAGCGCAAAAGTTGTTGTTCGTCCCATACTTGAATTTCAGCTCGTGCAATACGAGCAGTTTTAATACCTGTTGCAACGTTCTTAGCAAGGAGCCCATCTTCAACAGCTTCAGAAAGTGCCGAATGTATAATGGAATGTATCTTCTTAATTGTTGACGGTGCAAGTTGCTTATTATCTTCTAAATGGGTATAAAAACTTTTCAGGTGTAAACGGTTTAACTTGTCTAACTGTTGTCTACCCAGATATGGTTTGATATGAAGCCTAATATGAGTTTGATAAACTTCATGAGTGGAAAGATGAATTTTGCTTTTTTTTGTTCTTGAGCCAGTTATTCATGTAAGATTCTACTGTTTCATTTGAAGGTTCAACATATGTTCCTTGATAAAGCTCATTAAGAATTCGGGGTAGATCCTTTTCTGCAGCTTTCTTAGTGGAATAACCAGAAAACCATTTTTGTCTTCTCTTGTTGTTATGATCACGCTCTAAATCAACAACGATAAAGTATTTATTACCTTTCTTCGTTATACTCCCTCTCATGTTTGCCCCCTAATCAATTAGAAAGTTGATTGCAGCACATCTTCCAAATCTGCAACTTGAATCACGAAATTATCAACCTCTGTCCCATCAACGCCGTGTAAATTCAAGCGCTGTTGAACATTAGCTAAATTAATTCCAAACACATTTTCTGAGATCGTTAAGAGTAAATCATCAATCAGGATGGTCACATTCATAGCATATGGGTCAAACTCTTCTGCTGGATGCATGTTAAAAGGGGCTTGTACATTTATTGTAAGAGTTTGTTCTTCCCAGTCGATAAATTGATCACGCACATTTAAAACGATCCATATAGGGGCTTTCTTGCTTCATGATAGTCATAGTATACTTTGTAGGAAATCATTGTCTAGCCATCTCCTTTTTCTGTTTTTGAAGAAGTGCTTTTGCTACTAATGACTTTGCATAATGAGGAACAACTTTTTTAGAAACAGTTTTGTAAGAGTTAGGAACCGGTTGCTCTTGTATTACTTCATTAAATTTTTGTAAGGTATCAACACCTTGGATTCTTGCTTCGATTTGTCTTAAACGGCATTCTGCCAACTCTAAAGAAACATGAAATTCATTGGCTATTGTGGTTGCAAGATAATCATTCGAACTACAAAATTTTGAGACCATAAAGAATGGCATGGATGCATATAGCTGGAATTGTTCTGCTTGTACTTCTTGCATCAAAAAAAACTCTTCACTATACATATGCTCTTGAGAACCACAGTGACGAATAGGGTGACAAAGCTCGTGAAAAAAAATCTCTCTTTTTTTGAGGGGTGAATGATCTATATGTAGAAAAATAACTGCAAAACCCTGATCATCATCCCATATCGCACGATCGGTCCAGGATTATCTTTAATAACAATATTTAGAGCCTCTGCTATCACATAAATATCTAAGTCTGCGGGTGAGAGAATACTATTCTCCCTATACAAATTTTCTAACCATCTCTCAATTGGAGTTTTAGTATACAAATTTAGCATAGAATCACCTCTGTGGGAATGTATGTTCTTATTTGAGGGAAAAGAAAAACGCCCAACATATATGGACGTTATTTTTTGTTTTCCTGATTAATCTTATTTTGCCGTAGTTCCCTAAAAATTTCAAGTTGTTTATCAAGGAATTCTATTTCATCTTCATCTAAGTCGTGTAAATTATGATAAGCAGAGTTTATGGACTCATCGGTTTCTATATATTCGGCTTTCTGCATTAACATTTCATAAGAGACTTTCATTGCCTTACTTAATTTTTTAAGTACCTTTGGAGAAGGAATGCCTTTCTTCCCGTTTTCCAACTGTGATAAATAAGAATTAGAAACACCAGAATATAATTCCACTTGTCTGATTGTCATTTTTTTTGATTTTCTAAGCTCTTTAATGTATAAACCAAACTCTTCTGCGTTCATTTGTAATCACCTACCACTCATTATATATGGTTTTTTTTATGAAAGGAAAAAAAATATTAGAAAAACGCTTGCTAAAGTAATCAATACTTGTTATTATGGATACAACATCGAAGGAGGGAGTTGTTGATGAGGATAACGTTAAAAGAACCGGATGAATTTAAAACTCTTCTAGCTGTTAAAGGTTATAGTCAGCGTAGTTTCGGTAGAAGTCTTGGTGTATCAGAATCATACGCATGTCAAATTGTTAATGGTGTTAGAAACCCGGGTCCCAAAACTGCAAAGAAGATTACGGATTTATTAAATGTCGAGTTTGACGATATTTTTTTAGTTAATTTGATTACTAAAGTGAGCAAATAAATATTCTCTATTATGAAAGGAGAAGAATACATGTCCTTTGAAGACACTATAAGGCAAATTGTTCGAGAGGAAAACGAAGAATTCCTGCAAAAGCTTAAAGACGTTTTAAATTATTCTCCATCAGATTCAATGCCGGACGTTTTAACAGTGCAAGAAGCAGCTCAATATTTACGCATGGGGAAATCCAAGATGTACGAATTATCCCAGCACCGTGATTTCCCGTCTTGGAGAGAAGGACGCAGAGTTCTTATTTCTAAAAAAGGGTTAGACGAATATCAACGCGAGAAGCTTAGTGGAAAAGAAGTGATGATGTAATGGGGAATCAATCGTGACTTTTCAAGTTATGAGCAAATTAATGAAAGAAGCAGTGCCTTTAGCCAAACAGATGGAAGGTGATTGGCAAGCGAGAATGAAGTTAGCGATGATAAGTGTAAAAGTAAATTACTTTATGAAGCAACCAATTTCAAAGGAAATAATTGAAGCATTGCTAAAGCACGGTGTATCGTACCGCCGCATTTCACGCAATTATAAGGTTGGACGAAGTGATATTTCTGCATTAGAGAGTCAGTAAATAGTGTGAGTGTAAACCACTATTAAAAGCTCGTTAATGCTATTAAAAAGGATGAGGTCATTGATAACTACATATAGAAAGAAAGCGCACCTGACAGAAGTCAGATACGCCAGTAAAACCTAGGAAATTTTATTGTAGCGTACTTTCTTCGTCATGTCACTAGGCGTGAGTATTAAGTGGACACAGCTAACACTTGTTTAAATGCTGTAGCAGGTAAGAAGATGCGTGCGTCATAGCTGTAAACAGCTTGATGGTTATACAGTAACCTACTAGGTTGCCAAGACAGGCAAAGGCTCTAGAGCGACTGATAAGCGCCATGATGGAAACAGAACCTGAGCGGTGACTATATATTGTTGTGATGAAAATTGATGAGAAGTCATTGGGAATAAAACTACTAAAACGAAAAGAGGAAATTATAATGAACTTAAAAAATGGAATCAAGCCAGAACCACAAGAAACGTTTGGGAATATGATCTTCATGGGATTGAACCGTGAGAAAATGTACTTTGACCGTGAAAAAGGGCAACGTACTGATAAATTAGAAGCACGTATCTATAATGTAGCTTCAAGCGTACAACAAGGACAAATTGAAGTGACATTGCCTGATTATGTTGATCTAAAAGAAATTGACTTTAATAAGCCAGTTGAGTTGGTAAATCCAAGAATCACAGCGCGAGCGCAGGCAAACGGCAATTTTGCTAATATCGTTTATACGCTAAATGCTGAGGATATTGTGGAAGCTGGACATAAGTCTAGTTTTGATGCGAAACCTAAAGAGACGAAAGAACCTGTAACGGCTGGTTCAGATAAAAAATAGGTCTTGTAGAGCGTGCTAGTTTAGAAGCTGGTGCGCTTTTGTTTTGCTAAAAAAGGAGGGTTATAAAATCAAAGAAGCAATTAAACGCCGCCTTTGGAAATACCGCGGTCATCGAATCACCCTCATATGAGAGACGCAGTTTGGACAGCAGGACTGGGCGTATTTGTACCCGTTTTCCTAGCTGTCCTTTTCTATAGCTTTAAAGATGCGTTTCCAATCTCTCAATGGAATGATTGGGAGCAATACAAGGTGTTTATTGAGTATGAGAACTGGAATTGGTCATTCTTGCTATCAAGACTAGCTTTATCTCTTCTTATCGCATCAGCGTTGTAGGTATTGTCTATCTTGTTGCATTCGATCAGTTTAAACAGTTGCTTCACAAACAAAAGATTGCACGAATGTTCTTCTCAAATCGATTCTATGAGCAAGAAAACATTCAAACAGAGTCCAGTTGGACAAATAAGACCGTTACAAAAAGAAAGATTACTTATTTTCCTCGTGCTTATTATCAAGTGAAGAATGGTGATATCTATGTCCGTGTTGCTCTAGATTTAAGCCGATTTCAAGCGCGCTATCTAGAACTAGGTACAGACTTAGAGAATGGCTTATTTTGTGATTTAGTCGATCGTGAAGTCGAAGAAGGATTTGTTGTTTTTAAGCTTTTGTACGATGTAAAAAAGAATCGTATTCCGATTCAAGATGTACAAGTGAAAAACGGTTCGATGAGCTTAATGAAGAATGTTTATTGGGAATTTGATAAGTTACCGCATATGTTAATTGCTGGCGGAACAGGTGGAGGGAAAACTTACTTCATCTTAACAATCATCCAAGCTGTGCTTAAATCGAATGCTGAGATTCGTATACTTGATCCAAAGAATGCGGACTTGGCAGATTTAGAAGCGGTTCTTCCAAAAGGAGTGGTGTATTCAAAGAAAAATGGCATTATGATGTGTTTGCGTAAGTCGGTTGAGGGCATGATGAATCGTTCAGAGGAAATGAAGCAGATGCCGAATTACAAGACAGGTGAGAATTACGCCTACCTTGGATTGCCTCCCATGTTCATCTTCTTTGATGAGTACGTAGCGTTTATGGATTTGTTGGAACCACAAGAACGAATGGAAGCGTTAGGCTATATGAAACAGCTCGTCATGCTCGGAAGGCAGATGGGCTATTTTTTGGTTCTTGGAGCGCAACGACCAGACGCGAAGTATTTAGCGGATGGTATCCGTGATCAATTTAACTTTCGAGTGGCATTAGGCAAAATGTCCGAATCTGGCTACGGCATGATGTTTGGTGATGTCGATAAAACCTTTTTAAATAAAAGCATAAAGGGTCGTGGATATGCCGACACAGGAACATCAACCATATCAGAATTTTATAGCCCACTCGTCACGAAAGGATATGACTTTATGGAAGAAATCAAGCAAGCACAAGTGGGAGTGTATGGAGCGTCGGCGACGGCAGTCGCCAGCGGCAGCGTAGCGACAGAAACGGGAACGAGCGGGAGGAGTGAGCGATGCGAATGACGACCTCAAAACACCAACCCCCCTAGCTAACAGGGGGGTAGTAATCGTAGAAAAAGAACCGGAAGCAATCCAAAACCCTTTAACGGCAATGGTTGACTACCTTCGAGTATCATTCAAAACACACGATGTTGATTTCATTCTGGAACACATCGTCCATTTGAAGAAAGCGTACATGCAGGAAAAAGAGTCGGGTTTTTATGGTTACATTGGCACGTACCAACTTGATCACATTAAAGTCTTTTACTCCAAGGAGGGAGACAGCCGCGGTGTACTGGTGGAAATGTCGGGTCAAGGTTGCCGCCAGTTTGAAAGCTTCTTGGATGCTCGCAAAAAAACATGGTTTGACTTCTTTAAGGATTGCATTAATCATGGGGGCAAGTTCAGCCGCTTTGACTTAGCGATTGATGATCGAGAAACGTATTTTGCGATTCCAATGCTGCTAGAAAAAGTGAAGAAGGGCGAAGCCATTTCACGGTTTCGAAAGTCCGATTTTAATGGCTCGCTCGATATTGCGGATGGCTCTAACGGAGGAACGACGCTATACTTTGGCTCGAAAAAATCAGAAGCATACCTTTGTTTTTATGAGAAGAACCATGAACAAGCTGATAAGTATAACATTCCTCTTGAAGATTTAGGAGACTGGAACCGCTATGAACTAAGACTAAAAAATGATCGAGCGCAAGGCGCTGTTCAATCATTAATCCAGTCACAAGACTTACTTGATATCGCCATGCAAATCATTAACAACTACATTCGATTTGTGGATACCGATGAGGATGCTACGAGAGAAAGGTGGAAAACAAGCGACTTCTGGAGAGTGTTTATTGGCGATGTAGGTAAATTAAGTCTTTTTATGAAGCCAGAAGATGATTTTTACGAGAAATCTAGGAGGTGGTTGCAAAACTCATGTGCACCAACAATGAAAATGGTACTTGAAGCGGATCAGTCTTAGGCAGACAAGATTTATCAGACATGGTCGTCAATGCCGAGCTATCAGCTAAGCAAGAAAAGATGCTTGATGTGCTTTTAGCAAAACCAAAAGATATGGTTTATTGAAAGGGTGGGATTATATGAATCAAAGGTTAGATTACAGTGTGAGTATTATAAGGGAAGAGACAGTTGCAGATAAGAATTATCTTGTCATATTTTTAGATAAAGCTTTTCAATTAACAGCTTCTTCATTTCATGATGCTATTACTTATCTGCAAGAGAACTTCCACAATAAATTGACAGAGGGCTTTTCGATTACTGATATAACTGAACAAGGTTTATTAATGGCATTGAATGTAAAAGACACAGACATGCTAATTGAGAAAATACAAAATACTATTTCTGGAATAAATAATTTTCAGGAGTAACTTTCTCGAAATTAATGAATGTCTTCTTTTTACCTTTGTTAGTTGTCGGAAACCATGACACGAAGCATGTGAAAGTATCTGTAGAGTTAATATACTGCTTTGACCAAGGATAATTTTTGTGTATCTGATACTTTGAGACAGCAAAAGAAGGATAATCTTCTATATCTCCATTTTCTGTTGGATTAGAATAATTATGGGCTTTAGTAAACTCTACGATGTAATAGGCTTATCTGGATCTTTCTCAAAAATTTTTGCTTGTCCAAAATAAACCCGAAATTGATAAGACAATGTCGAGGGGGTATCTAGTGAATGAAAAAGCTCGTTAAGAGAGAGGGAATCAAGTGTCTCAAGTTTTGTGTTGTCTAAATCGTATTCACCAGACTGAAAAACTTCAACGAGAGTTCGTAAAGTTTTAACATGTGATTTTGAGTACTTTCTTTCCTTATCTCCATTGCTATTAACAGAATACGTTGCAGTTAATGAACTATTACTTTGAGGTGAAAGTGTATTGTGAGTTTGTTTTCTTGGTTGTGGTTTTTTAAAACCATCTTTCCCTAAAATTAGTTTTAGTTTCTTCGATTGTTTAACTTGAGATGAAGTCTCTTTGTTTGTGTTACTAGAATTTGATTTTTTTACAAGATAGCTACAACTTTCAGAGTGATTATTAGCTTTTCTAGCTCCCTCAGTAAAATAGGGGTTATTCTTTCTTTCATTTTTTGTAGTTTTAAAGTTTGCACAAGTGAGGGGGGCGTTACAATCATCATGACCATCACAGATAAATGCTCTTGAATCTGTTAGTTCACCAGTAAATGATAGTCTGTTAGCGAGACTGGCAGTGATAGTTTCTCCTAATTCGATACTGAATGCAGTTGGATATGTCAAAAATCTCACCTCGTAAAATAAAGAATATTATCAACAGTATAACAATCAAAGCTGCGGAAATAAAAGTATAGGACAAAAATGATAGGTATCCAACCATGGCATCTGTCAACGGTAAATGGCTGACTGGAATGGAATGAAAGGAATTTAAGGAGTTGATAGATTCTCAGAACCAAGACCCTCTTGGCATTGAAGAAAAACCCATTTTTCTTCTTGCTACCGGCGAGGGAGCCCGAATGAAACCGGGGGTTGGGGGACG
>BAXC01000012.1 GCA_001310375.1 Bacillus sp. JCM 19041
GTTGCCGGGCAATCAGAAAGACACCTGAAAAGGTGTCTTTTTTTCGTCTATGCACAAAGCAAAAGAGACTGCTTCGGAGAAGCAGAAAAAGATAGGATCAACAGGAACATAAGGAAATGCGCTCTTTTTGAAATAGCCTCGTGACTAGACTTCATCGAAAACGCATCGTGTACCCCTGTGAGACGTAGGGGTTGTTTTCGTAAAACCACATGAGAAGCTTCAATGAAATAACTCCATGTTTAACAACCTCGTAGAAAACCACCCCGGAGCAAGGAACGTTGCCAGGTTATGCGGAGACAAAAAAGAAAGCGTTGAGACCATCATGGATATTCGCAGCTCTTACAATCGAATAAGTAAGAATCAATTAGCAACACGCAAATTTGCCGAAGTGAGTAAACGTGAAGGGTGTTATTTGATAAATAGGCTTTTTAAAACTTGATGACGGTGGTCAAATATTTTGTTTATCGATTTTTTCACAATAAGTTTATGGGTCGCTTGACCAATCAATGAGAATGGGAGTCGATAATGGAGAAGATCAGTCATTCTTGTCCCGGAATCTGTTTCTACAAAGTGATGTTGATGATGCCAAAATTTAAATGGACCAAATCGTTGCTCATCAACAAAGTAATGTCCGTCAATAACATGAGTGATTTCTGTTACCCAAGAAATCGGTACAGAGAATAATGGGCTGACTTTATACGTAATTAGTTGTCCACTATAAATGTCTTCCCCTGGTGAGTTAGTAATTCTAAAATTCATGTAATCTGGGTGATAGATTGCAGGTTTTCAGCTTTTGAAAAAAGTCCCAAGCATAATCTAACGAAATAGGTATAAACTGAGTTCGCTCAAGTTGATACATTTTCATACCACTACACTCCTTCTATCCTATAATTACCCATTGTTTAAAAAGATAAGCAAATGATTGTAATAACGTCTAGAACCGATTTCATTGGCGATACTAGAGACAGAGCTCTAGGTTGAAGTTTTTTGAGAAACTTATTATAATTAGTTGTATGAAAGTCAAATATAGTCAAAGTCAATTAAGGTTCGTCAGGGGTGGTGATGATATGGGCAATATAACAGACCTAATTGAACAGTATTTGAAAATGACATTAACGCGGAGCGGAAATGAACTTCTTGAAATTAAACGTAGTGAACTGGCGAAGCAATTTCAATGTGTTCCTTCACAAATTAATTATGTTATTAGCACACGTTTCACTTTAGAAAAAGGTTATATCGTAGAAAGCAAGAGAGGCGGAGGTGGTTATATACGTATAACCAAAGTTGAGTCTCATGGTGATCTTGCTTTATTTGACCAGATGTGCAGATTGATAGGGGATAAAATTGATCAACAAACCGCTCGAAATATGGTATTACGTCTTTATGAAGAAGAGGCTATAAATAGAAGAGAAGCGAATCTAATTGCTAGTGCACTTGACCGATCTCATTATCAATCCTCGATGGCAAATCGAGATGAAATTCGGGCAAATATATTAAGAGCAATGATTGATACGCTTAAATATAAAGAAAACCGGTAATAGATAGAGAGGTGATGACATGGTATGTCAAGAATGTAAGGTTCGACAAGCTACACTACATTTTACAAAGATCATAAATGGAAAGAAAACTGAGATGCATTTATGTGAAAGCTGTGCGAGAGAGAAGGGCGAATCGATTCCTGGAACCGATAGTTTTTCAATCCATCATTTATTTTCTGGTTTATTTAATATGGAGACGAACGAACAAATGGCGAGTGCTCAAAAAAATAAAATGGCTTGCCCTAATTGTGGAATGAGTTATGAAAAATTTCTCCATGTCGGACGATTCGGGTGCGGTAGTTGTTATGAAACATTTTCAACAAAATTAAGCTCAGTATTCAAACGGGTACACGGAGGAAATGTAAAGCATGTAGCAAAATACCAAAGCGAATTGGTCACTCTATTCAAATTGAAAAACGAGTTGAAGAATTAAGAGATGCTCTTGATCTTCATGTCCGTGATGAGGAGTTCGAAAAGGCTGCAGAGTTACGTGATAAGATTAAAATACTGAAGAAACAGATTGAAGAAGCTAAGGGAGGGGAATGAAACAAAGTGAGCTTAAATCGATTTTTGGAAAATGCAATAAGTCCTTGGATGAAAAAGGACGGGGCTGAATCGGATATTGTGTTAAGTAGCCGAATAAGATTAGCAAGAAACATGAATGCTTTCACATTCCCTTTGCTTGCTTCAAAAGATGAAGCCTACTTGGTAGCTAAACACGTGCAAGAAGCCTTAGCATCGAGCCAAGGGGATGCTCTTGGGGCGGCGGAGATGTTAACAATGGATGAAATGCGCACGAACGATAAGCGCATCCTCGTAGAAAAACATCTAATTAGTCCACACTTAGCTGAACAATCAAAGTATGGCAAAGTGCTGCTAAGTGGAGATGAGTCTCTAAGTGTGATGGTGAATGAAGAAGATCATATTCGGATTCAAGTGTTAAACCCAGGTTTTGACTTGGAAAAAAGTCTTCAAGCAGCAAATGCTGTTGATGACTGGATTGAATCTCACGTAACTTATGCTTATGACAAACAGTTTGGTTACTTGACCAGTTGCCCTACAAATGTTGGCACAGGTATGAGAGCGTCCGTTATGATGCATTTGCCAGCACTTGCTATTACACAGCAACTTCAGAGAATTCTTCCGGCTATTAATCAATTAGGGCTAGTTGTAAGAGGAATTTATGGGGAAGGCAGCGAAGCTTTAGGAAACCTGTTTCAAATTTCGAATCAGATGACTCTTGGTAAAACGGAACAGGATATTGTTGATGAACTACAAAGTGTGGTGAAACAACTAATTAGGCAAGAGCGAGGAGCTCGGGAATCTTTACTGGAACATTCTAAGTTGAAGCTTACAGACCGCGTTTTCCGTTCATTTGGAATTCTTTCAAATAGCTATGTGATTGATTCCAAAGAAGCAACGCGTAGGTTATCTGATGTTCGCTTAGGTATTGATTTAGGCTTAATAGAGAATGTATCTGGCAATATATTAAATGAACTAATGATTCTCACTCAGCCAGGCTTCTTACAGCAATATGCGGAAAAAGTCCTTTCGCCTGAACAACGAGACGAGCTGAGAGCTACTTTAATTAGAGAACGATTGAAAATGGAACATAAGCAAGTGGATTGATTATCATGGAGGTGGAGTAAATGATGTTTGGAAGATTTACAGAGCGTGCTCAAAAAGTATTGGCGCTGTCTCAAGAAGAAGCGATTCGATTAAGCCATCACAACATAGGTACTGAACATATATTACTGGGTCTTATACGTGAAGGAGAAGGCATTGCAGCAAAAGCATTACAGCAACTTGGGCTTGGGGCAGAAAAACTGCAAAAAGAAGTGGAGACACTAGTTGCAAAGGCCAAGAAGGCAGAAAAGCATCCATAGCACACCGCATTATACACCGAGAGCAAAAAAAGTCATTGAGCTTTCGATGGACGAAGCTAGAAAACTAGGACACTCTTACGTAGGAACAGAGCATATTCTACTTGGTTTGATTCGAGAAGGAGAGGGTGTTGCTGCACGTGTGTTGAATAACTTAGGGGTTAGCCTTAATAAAGCAAGACAGCAAGTACTCCAGCTTCTAGGTAGCAATGAAGGGGGAAGTTCTTCGCAGTCTGGTGGAGCAACAGCTAATGCGAATACGCCAACACTAGATAGCCTTGCCCGTGATTTAACTGCTATTGCGCGAGAGGAAACGCTTGATCCTGTTATTGGTAGAAGCAAAGAAATTGAACGTGTGATTCAAGTACTAAGCCGTCGTACTAAAAATAATCCAGTCTTAATAGGAGAACCAGGGTCGGTAAAACCGCAATTGCAGAGGGGTTAGCGCAGAGTATTGTTGCAAATGAAGTGCCAGAAACTCTGCGGAATAAACGTGTGATGACCCTAGATATGGGGACTGTGGTAGCTGGGACAAAATATCGAGGTGAGTTCGAAGACCGTCTGAAAAAAGTAATGGATGAAATTCGTCAGGCAGGAAATGTCATCCTCTTTATTGATGAGCTTCATACATTGATTGGTGCTGGTGGAGCAGAAGGCGCAATTGATGCTTCGAATATACTAAAGCCTTCGCTAGCGCGTGGGGAGTTACAATGTATCGGTGCGACAACTCTTGATGAATACCGTAAATATATTGAAAAAGATGCAGCCCTTGAGCGTCGTTTCCAACCGATTCAGGTGGATGAGCCAACTCTGGATGAGTCCGTACAAATCTTATATGGTCTGCGTGACCGTTATGAAGCACATCACCGTGTGACGATTACTGATCTAGCAATCGAGGAAGCTGTCAAGTTATCAGACCGATATATTTCCGATCGCTTCCTACCGGACAAAGCTATTGACCTAATTGATGAGGCTGCATCTAAAGTGCGCTTGCGTTCTTATACAGCACCACCAAACTTAAAAGAACTGGAAGCTAGGTTAGAGGAGACAAGAAAAGAGAAAGATGCCTCTGTCCAAAGCCAGGAGTTTGAAAAAGCAGCATCTCTCCGTGACTCGGAGCAACGCTTACGAGAAGAACTTGAAGAAATGAAAAATGAGTGGAAGAAAAAACAAGGTCAAGAAAACACAGAAGTTGTAGTGGAAGATATTGCACAAGTTGTGGCTAGTTGGACTGGAATTCCGGTTTCCAAATTAGCTGAAGAAGAAACGGATCGATTACTACGCATGGAATCAATTCTTCATGAGCGACTTGTTGGCCAAGAAGAAGCAGTAAAATCCATTTCTAAAGCGATTCGTCGTGCTCGTGCAGGTTTAAAAGACCCTAAACGTCCAATTGGTTCGTTTATCTTCTTGGGTCCAACTGGTGTTGGAAAAACAGAATTGGCAAGGGCTGTCGCTGAAACGTTGTTTGGTGATGAAGATTCTGTTATTCGTATTGATATGTCGGAGTATATGGAAAAACATGCAACAAGTCGTTTAGTTGGATCGCCCCCAGGCTATGTTGGACATGAAGAAGGCGGACAACTGACAGAGAAGATCCGCAGAAAGCCATATTCTGTTATCTTGTTAGATGAAATCGAAAAAGCTCATCCAGATGTTTTTAATATATTGCTACAAGTGCTTGAGGATGGACGGTTAACCGACTCAAAAGGACGGACGGTTGATTTCCGTAATACTGCAGTGATCATGACTTCCAATGTGGGGGCATCACAGCTCAAACGTAACAAATACCTTGGCTTTACGACGGAAACTGAAGGTCAAGAATATAAAGACATGAAGGATCGTGTGATGTCAGAACTTAAGAATAGTTTTAGACCAGAGTTCTTAAACCGCATTGATGAAATCATTGTATTCCATTCTTTAGAGAAAAAACATGTGCGCGAGATCATTACAATGATGGCCGACCAACTAAAGAGCCGTCTTTCCGAGCAAGGTATTGATTTCGAACTTACAGAAGAGGCAAAAGACAAGATCACGGATATTGGTTATGATCCGGAGTACGGAGCCCGACCTTTGCGCCGTGCACTGCAAAAAGAAGTAGAGGATCGTTTGTCGGAAGAGCTTTTGAGAGGCACGATTGTAAAAGGGCAAAAAGCCGTTATTTACATGAAAGATGGAGAATTGGCAGTTGAAGCGAAAGAAAAAACAAATGTATAAGCAATGATAAAAGAACCGGAGGGAGTTTCCTCCGGTTCTTTTAAAAACAAGCGTTTCTCTGCGGTTTTTGGTACACTTACAGTATTGAAGCAAACGGAGGAATGAATGCATGGCGAAACAAAAAACAAAATTTGTCTGCCAAGAGTGTGGATATGAATCAGCGAAATGGATGGGAAAATGTCCCGGTTGTCAAAGTTGGAATACAATGGTAGAAGAGATGAATGCAAAGGAAAAGCAAAGAAGCCGCAGTTATGTAACATCGGGTGACACAATCCATAAAGCGCAACCGATTACTTCGGTGAAGGGCGAACGTGAACCTCGAGTGAGTACGACGATGACCGAACTTGATCGTGTTTTAGGGGGAGGTATTGTACCTGGTTCACTTGTGTTGGTTGGAGGTGACCCTGGAATTGGGAAGTCGACATTATTACTACAATTATCAGCGAAGTTAGCAAATACGAATGAACGGGTATTGTATATTTCAGGGGAAGAATCAGTTAAGCAAACAAAGTTGCGTGCTGACAGGTTAGAACTGTCCTCTGATCAATTATTCGTGCTGGCCGAAACGGATGTCTCATTAATAGAACGAGCGATCGATGAAGTACAGCCATCCCTTGTTGTGATTGACTCAATACAGACCGTCTACCAGGAAGAGATTACTTCCGCGCCAGGAAGTGTTGCCCAGGTGCGAGAATGTACGGCAGCGTTTATGAGAGTCGCTAAAACAAGAGGAATCGCCGTATTTATTGTTGGTCACGTAACGAAGCAAGGGTCAATTGCAGGTCCAAAATTGTTGGAGCATATGGTTGATTCGGTTCTCTATTTTGAAGGTGAACGGCACCATACGTATCGAATATTACGGGCAGTAAAAAATCGTTTTGGATCAACTAACGAGATGGGCATTTTTGAAATGAAAGAACTTGGACTAGAAGAAGTGCTTAATCCTTCAGAAATCTTCCTTGAGGAACGTTCGCAAGGGGCTGCGGGTTCGGTCGTTGTGGCTCCATGGAGGGGACAAGGCCTGTCCTAGTAGAACTTCAGGCGTTAATTTCTCCAATGGGTTTTGGAAACCCACGACGAATGGCAACGGGCTTAGATCATAACCGTGTGTCGTTGCTTATGGCTGTGTTAGAAAAGCGTGTAGGAATGCTTCTACAAAACCAAGACGCTTATTTAAAAGTTGCAGGTGGAGTGAAGCTTGATGAACCAGCGATTGATTTAGCGATTGCGCTGAGCATTGCTTCGAGTTTCCGCAATCAGTCAACAGAGCCAATGGATGTCGCTATTGGCGAAGTTGGTTTGACGGGTGAGATACGTCGAGTGTCACGAATTGAACAACGTGTAAATGAAGCGGCTAAATTAGGGTTTAAGAGAGTTATAATACCAGAGAAGAACTTAGGTGGCTGGACTGTACCAAAAGGTATTGATGTTGTTGGTGTCCCGACGCTTGATAAAGCGCTAGATGCTGCTTTAGGGAGGTAGTAGGAATGGAAGAAAGGAATCGAACTGTATTTATTCAAAATTTATTGAAGTTAGTTGCGCCAGGAACACCGTTACGAGCGGGCATTGACAATGTTTTACGTGCGAATACCGGGGGATTAATTGTGCTAGGCTACAATAATGAAATGATGAATATTGTAGATGGCGGATTCTTTATTAACAGTGATTTTTCGCCAGCCTACTTATATGAATTAGCAAAAATGGATGGTGCTATTATTCTAAGT
The DNA here is from genome assembly GCA_001310375.1 of Bacillus sp. JCM 19041. GTDB lineage: Bacteria > Bacillota > Bacilli > Bacillales > Bacillaceae_D > Shouchella. Next base: position 7,363 of record BAXC01000012.1, read on the forward strand.
GAGGACGGGAAACGGATTCTATACGCGAATACGCAGCTTGTTCCTAACAATAATATTTCATCAAGCGAGACGGGTATCCGTCACCGTTCTGCTGAGCGGGTAGCTAAACAAACAGGGAATTTAACGATTTCCATCTCTCAACGCCGTAATGTTATCACGCTTTATCAAGGTGAATACCGTTATTCTTTAAAAGATATTGGTGTCATATTAACAAAAGCTAATCAAGCGATACAAACACTTGAGAAATACAAATCTGTACTAGACCAAAGCATTACCAACCTTGGAGCACTTGAATTTGAACAATTGGTTACGTTTAGTGATCTCGTCCAAGTTATCCATAGAATTCAAATGGTACTACGGATTAAGCAAGAAATCCAAAATTTCATTCTTGAACTTGGAGATGAAGGTCGTTTAATTACAATGCAATTAAAAGAACTTGTTTCAAACACGGAACAAGAAGCATTGTATCTGCTAAAAGACTATTCAAAAGAGCGAACACATGATGTGAAAAAAACGCTAGCAGAGCTAACTACATTGTTGAATGAGGATCTTCTAGATGAACAGGCGATTGTAAAGGCGCTTGGTTATGGACGGACAACCAATCTTATGGAGCAGCCAGCTTCACCTAGAGGTTACCGGATCCTCCATAGAATACCTCGGCTCCCTACACAGATTATTGAAAATGTCATTGATGAATATGGTCACCTCTCAAGTGTAATGGTAGCGACCGCAGAGCAACTAGATGAGGTTGATGGAATTGGTGAGGCAAGAGCGAAGTTGATTAAAGACGGTTTAAACCGGATTCAAGAACAGCTTTTTGTTGATCGCCATATTTAGTAAGGGACAATTAATTGTCCCTTTAAGGCATTATATGGGCAGATTAATGAATTCTGCTAGATTTCATGTTTTTTTATGGAAAATACAGTTTGCTAGGTTTGAGAGTTGTAAACTTGTCTATAATAGCTAAAAGGAGGTGTGTAAGTACATGCTTAAATGGATTGTAAGGATATTTTTTATTTTAGCAGGAGCTACTTTGGGCTTTTTGTTCATTCCAGAGCTTATCGAAATGACGGCATTTGAAGCCCCAGCTTGGTTGTCCAGTCCTTATACCGGAACGGCAATTGGTGCGTTGGTCTTATACGGTGTTTCATTATATCTAGCTGATCTTATTGTTAATTTCTTTCGTTTGATTGAGGAAACGATTGTGAAAGCACCAATTGCGGATGTATTGTCTGGTTCGATGGGGCTAATTGTTGGTTTAGTAGCTGGTTACTTGATCGGATCCCCGTTGAATGCTTTTGGCATTCCAGTTATAAGTAATATATTGCCAGTGTTTATAACGATATTAGTTGGTTATTTAGGGTTTCAAATTGGATTTAAAAAACGGGATGAAATGTTACAATTTATTTTATCTATGCGCAATCAAAAGGACAAAGACACGCAAAAGAAAAAAGACTCTGTTGGTCAAGAGCAAGAAGAACAAATGTCTGGCAAACAAATGAAGATACTCGATACTAGCGTTATTATCGATGGTCGAATTGCAGATATTTGTCAAACTGGTTTTCTTGAGGGAACGTTAGTGATTCCAGAGTTTGTGTTAGATGAATTGCAACATATTGCTGACTCCTCTGATGCATTAAAGCGAAACCGTGGTCGCCGTGGCCTTGATATATTAAACAAAATTCAAAAAGAACTTCCAGTCAATGTGCATATATACGAAGGTGATTTTGAAGATATTCAAGAAGTTGATAGCAAACTTGTGAAATTAGCAAAGTTATCTTCGGGGATTGTTGTAACAAATGATTTTAATTTGAATAAAGTCTGTGAGCTACAAGGTGTACAAGTATTAAACATTAATGACTTAGCGAACGCAGTCAAGCCAGTGGTTCTTCCTGGAGAAGTCTTAAATGTGTATGTGATTAAAGAAGGGAAAGAAAACCATCAAGGTGTTGCTTACTTAGATGACGGCACAATGATTGTTGTTGAAGGTGGCCGTGACTTAATGAATAAGCAAGTTGATGTAACGGTAACAAGCGTTTTACAGACGAGTGCGGGCAGGATGATATTTGCTAAACCCAAATCGTTAGAGAAAGCCCAATAAACAAAAGCCTGCCTTTTTATAAGGGCAGGTTTTTTGAGGAGAAGCGCGTTCTCATGGTAAACTGGCTTTATGATGAATTAAAGGGAGAACGTATGATGGATTATAAAGCAATTGTATTAGCTGCTGGACAGGGCAAGCGAATGAACGCGGGTTTTAACAAACAATTGATTAAGCTAAATGGTACTCCACTTATTATCCATTCTTTGCGTTTGTTTGAAGCAGATGATGAGTGTTCAGAAATAATCCTAGTTGTTAGTGCAAATGAACGCGAAGATATGAACAAACTTGTGGAGGATTATAAATTAAAGAAAGTAAGGAAATTGGTGATAGGTGGTGTAGAGCGTCAAGATAGCGTCTACGCTGGATTATCAGCAATAAATGATAAAGGTATTGTGTTAATTCATGACGGTGCAAGGCCGTTCGTTAAACGGGCTGTCATTCAAGGGCTTGTAGATGAAGCTGAAAAAGCGGGTGGTGCAATTGCTGCTGTTCCGGTCAAAGATACAATTAAGAGAACAGCAGGAGGCTTTATCGAAAAAACGGTGGAGCGGGCCGATCTATGGGCTGCCCAAACACCACAAGGGTTTCAGTATGATTTAATCTTAGAAGCTCATCGGGATGCTAAGGCACATGGCTATACTGGAACGGACGATGCGAGCCTGGTTGAGAGGATAGGTAAGCCTGTATCAATCGTAGAAAGCGATTATTTAAACTTAAAATTGACTACAGAAGAAGATTTATTATTTGCGGAGACGATCTTACAAGCAAAGGAGAACGAAAGATGATTCGAATTGGACAAGGCTATGATGTACATCAAATGGTAGAAGGTAGACCATTTATTTTGGGAGGTATTACGATTCCTCATGAAAAGGGATTGCTTGGTCATTCTGATGCGGATGTTCTTCTACATACGATTACAGATGCAGCGCTAGGCGCTATCGGAGCAGGTGATCTAGGGAAACACTTTCCTGATACAGATGAGGCTTATAAAGACGCAGATTCAAAAGAACTACTAAAACATGTATGGAAGCTTGTAAAGGAGTCTGGTTATACGCTCGGAAATGTGGATTGTACGGTTATGGCACAAAAGCCAAAACTTGCCCCATACATTGATGAGATGCGAACTAAAATTGCCGAGCTTTTGGAAACAGAGGTAGCTAATGTTGGAGTGAAAGCAACAACCACTGAAAAACTAGGGTTTGTTGGTCGTGAGGAGGGCGTGGCTGCACAAGCGGTTATCTTGCTAGTAAAAGCGTAGAAATCTTTGTTTTTAAGTTAGAACATGCTATGATGATTCAGAATAAGCGAGACAGAGGAGTGCGTCGTAATGTCTAAAGAAATCCGGGTTCGATTTGCACCTAGTCCAACAGGGCATTTGCATATTGGAGGAGCGCGATCAGCGCTGTTTAATTACTTATTGGCAAAAAATACTGGTGGTACGTTTGTACTTCGTATTGAAGATACGGATCAAGCTAGGAATGTAGATACAGCTACAGAAAAATTAATGGATAGTTTGAAGTGGCTAGGTCTTAATTGGGACGAGAGTATTGATACAGAGGCTGGAGAATACGGACCTTATCGCTCAATGGATCGTGTTGGCCTTTATAAAGAATATATTCAGCAATTACTTAATGAGAATAAGGCATATTATTGTTATATGACTGAAGAAGAGTTAGACGCAGAGCGTGAAGCACAAAAGACCCGCGGTGAAATGCCTAAATATAGTGGCCGTGACCGTGATCTTACTGATGAACAACGTGCAGCATATGAAGCAAAAGGGATCCAACCAGTTGTGAGATTTCGTGTGACAGAAGGACAGACGATCACGTTTAACGATTCTGTACGTGAAGAAGTATCATTTGAATCGGATGGTATAGGTGATTTTGTCATTGCTCGTAAAGACGGTATCCCAATGTATAACTTTGCTGTTGTCATTGATGATCACTTAATGAAAATCTCCCATGTTATCCGTGGTGAAGAACATCTATCAAATACACCAAGACAAATTATGCTATTCCAAGCGTTTGGTTGGGAAGTACCTACATTCGCTCACGCTTCATTGATATTAAATGCCGATCGTCAAAAAATGAGCAAAAGAGATGAGTCAATTATCCAGTTTGTGGAACAATATAAAGATCTCGGATATATGCCAGAAGCGATTGTTAACTTCTTAGCATTGCTTGGTTGGTCGCCAGTAGGTGAAGAAGAAATCTTCACTCTTGAAGAGTTAAGCGAACAGTTTTCGCTTGATCGAGTATCCAAAGCTCCCGCTGTATTTGATATGGATAAACTTGCATGGATGAACAACCAATATATTAAAAATGCCGATCTTGATACGGTTGTTGACTTGGCTCTGCCTCACTTGATTGCGAGTGGTGTTGTTTCTGAAGAGTTGGGCGAAGATCGTTTAGAGTGGACGCGTCGACTAATAGGACTTTACCAAGAGCAGATGCAATACGGTGCGGAAATCGTAAAACTTACAGAACAATTTTTCAAGAAAGACGTAGACTATACCGATGATGCAAAAGTAGTTCTGGCTGAAGAGCAAGTGTCTGAAGTATTGACGCAGTTTGCTAAAGAATTAGACGAAGTAGAGACATTTACAGTGCCAGATATTAAAAAAGCAATAAAAGCAACTCAAAAAGCGACGGGGCAAAAAGGCAAGAAATTGTTTATGCCAATCCGGGCAGCGGTTAGTGGTCAAACACATGGACCAGAGTTAGGCGATACAATTGAACTTTTAGGCAAAGCGGTTGTAGGAGCTAGACTAAAAGTGGCGGTTGAGAAGTAATAAACAATAAGAGAAAGCGTTGATTGGGAAAAGTAAACGAAGAATCCCTAACAGAGAAGGCGGCCATGGCTGAAAGTCGCTGGGGTGAAATCGTTGAAAATGCACCCATGAGTCTTTATTTGAACGATATGTACGTGTATCTAGTAAAAGAAAGCGGTTTGCCTCGTTAAAGGCAGGAAAAGCGCCAGGATTATTTCCTGGTAAAGCAGAGTGGAACCGTGCATAAGCGCCTCTGTACCTCAATAGGGGTACAGTGGCTTTTTTTGTTTTTGGAAAAGGAGGGGAACTAAGATGGGATTAATCCGAACATTAATTAATGATATTGATGTTGTTTTTGATCAAGATCCAGCTGCTCGCAACCGAATTGAAGTTATATTTACTTACTCTGGCGTCCATGCTGTTTGGGGTCATCGCATTTCGCATGCTTTATGGAATCGAGGCTGTTTTTTCCTAGCTCGTTTGCTTTCGCAATTCATACGTTTTTTAACCGGCATTGAAATTCATCCAGGAGCAAAAATAGGGCAAAGACTTTTTATTGACCATGGTATGGGAGTTGTTATTGGCGAAACATGTGAGATTGGCAATGATGTGACGATTTTCCAAGGTGTTACGTTAGGTGTACGGGGAAAGAAAAAGGGAAGCGGCACCCAACAGTAAAAGATGGAGCGCTTATTGCTACAGGAGCGAAAGTGCTCGGTTCATTTACAATTGGAGAAAATGCACGCATCGGTGCAGGTTCAGTTGTTTTAAAGGAAGTCCCGCCTTACTCAACTGTTGTGGGAATCCCTGGGAAAATCGTTATAAAAGATGGAAAGAAAGTGGGTTCAGCACACTCCCTTGACCATTCGCTACCAGATCCTATTGCAGATAGTATTACACAAATGGAAAAAGAGATTATTAGGCTAAAAAACGAATGTGCCAGGCTTGCGGAAAAATAAGACACATTGGACTAGGTGTTCCACATAGAGTATAGATCATCCCTTGTTTGAAGAAAGGAAGTTAATGAGATGGTTAGGATTTATAATAGTTTAACGAATAAAAAAGAGACTTTTACACCAATTGAAGAAGGAAAAGTTAAGATGTATTGCTGCGGACCAACCGTTTATAACTACATTCATATTGGAAATGCAAGACCCCCTATCGTGTATGACATGGTGCGTCGTTACCTTGCATTTCGTGGTTACGATGTAACGTTTGTTTCAAACTTTACAGACGTGGATGATAAAATCATTCGTGCTGCTCATGAACTAGGAGAAGAAGTGTTTGATGTAGCTGAACGTTTTATTGAGGCATATCACGCGGATACAGGGGCTTTAAATGTTGCCGAAGCAGATTTGCATCCGCGAGTAACGGATACGATGGAAGATATTATTGATTTTATTGCAAAGCTTGAAGAGAAAGGTTTTGCGTATGAGTCAGGCGGAGATGTTTATTTTCGTACACGAATTTGATGGATATGGGAAATTGTCTGGTCAATCACTTGATGAGCTACAGAGTGGTGTTAGAATCGGAGTAGACGAGCGGAAAGAAGATGCAGTGGATTTTGTTCTATGGAAAGCTGCAAAACCAGATGAGATTTCTTGGAGTAGCCCTTGGGGTGAAGGTCGACCAGGATGGCATATTGAATGTTCGCAATGATTAAAAAAATCTTGGGGAGACGATTGATATTCATGCTGGCGGAAAAGATTTAACTTTTCCCCATCATGAAAATGAAATTGCCCAATCAGAGGCATTAACCGGGAAAAAATTAGCGAATTATTGGATGCATAATGGTTTTGTGAACATTAATAACGAAAAAATGTCGAAATCACTTGGAAACTTTGTCCTCACTCATGACATCATTCAACAGTATCCGCCAGAAGTTGTACGGTTTTTTATGTTAACGGCACATTATAGAACGCCAATTAACTTTAGTGATGAGCTTTTAACAGGAGCCCAGGCTGGATTAGATCGTCTCAAAAATGCAGTTGCTAACTTGGAGCATCGTTTAGCTGAAACGGTAGATTTAGGTGAGTCAAGTGAGTGGTTAGAAAAAGTTGAAGGCTTCAGACAGCGGTTTATTGAAGAAATGGATGATGATTTTAATAGTGCGAATGGGATTAGTGTTTTATTTGACTTGGCAAAAGAAGCAAATGTATATACGAGAGAAGAACAAACATCTAAGCAAGTAATTGAAGCGTTTCTTGACTTGTTTACAGAAGTAAGTCTCGTGCTTGGAGTTAGTTTTAAAAACGAGAAAGAATTACTAGACGCTGATATAGATGCATTAATAGAGGAGCGGAATGCTGCAAGAAAGGCTCGTAATTTTGCAAGGGCAGACGAAATTAGAGGTCTATTAAAAGAGCAAAATATTCTTTTGGAAGATACGCCTCAAGGTGTACGCTGGAAGAGGGGCTCTGTATGAATTCAGCCATGGACTGGCGCCAACTAAATGGCCTCGCCCTTGCTTATATGGGCGACGCCGTTTTTGAAAAGCATGTCCGATATGAATTGCTTAAGCATGGAGCAGTTCGACCGAATCGACTGCATAAAGCCGCCACTAATTATGTATCTGCGAAAGCACAAGCAGCTATATTATATGCATTTGATGCACAAGACCTTTTAACTGAAGCAGAACAAGCGGTTGTTCGAAGAGGTAGGAATGCAAAGTCGCATACAACACCTAAAAATACAGATGTTGCCACATATCGGAATTCGACAGGATTTGAAGCATTATTGGGTTACTTATATGTAACAGAAGAACACGAACGTTTAGAAGAGTTGTTGCAAAAAGCGATGAATGCGATCGAAAAGAAAGAAGGGATTTCGCCGTGAGTAAACGACCAGATACGAGAAAAACACCTAAACCTCCTAAGCAAGAGGAGGAACAAAGCGAATTCATTGTCGGTAAGAATCCGATTATTGAGCCATAAAGTCTAATCATGCCATCCACAAGATCTGGATCGGTGACCAATCACAAAAAGGACAAATGACAAAATTGATGCAATTGGCCAAGGAAAAAAATGTCCTTGTCCAAACTGCTCCAAAACGGAAGTTAGACCAATTGGTTGGACATAGCAACCACCAAGGTGTTGTTGCCTCAATCGCAGCATACGATTATGCAGAAATAGAGGATTTGTTCCAGAAAGCAACTGATGCAAATGAAGAACCATTTTTTCTATTGTTAGATGAAATAGAAGATCCACATAATTTAGGTTCAATTATGCGTACCGCTGACGCAGTAGGAGCTCACGGTATTATTATTCCTAAACGTAGATCGGTTGGCTTGACCCAAACGGTTGCGAAAGCTTCAACCGGTGCTATTGAATATATTCCTGTAGTGCGAGTAACAAACATGGCGCGTACAATGGATGAATTAAAGAAGCGGGGCCTTTGGTTTGCTGGGACAGATGCAAAGGGAAATGAGGACTATAGCCAGGCATCCTACGATCTACCACTAGGTCTTGTTATTGGTAGTGAAGGTAAGGGAATTAGCCGTTTAATTAAAGAGAAATGCGATTTTCTTGTGAGTATTCCAATGAAAGGCCGGGTTACATCATTGAACGCTTCAGTTGCAGCCAGTTTGCTAATGTACGAAGTGTATCGCAAAAGAAGCGGGTCAAACTAGAATGAAAAACATCCTGCTTGTAGATGGCTATAACATTGTTGGAGCATGGCCGGTGCTGCAGAAGTTAAAAGAAACAGACTTCTCACTAGCGCGGGACAAGCTTGTTGGTTTGCTAGCAGAATATGCTGCTTATACAGGGTATGAAGTAAAAGTAGTGTTTGATGCGCATATGGTGCAGGGTATTGGAAAGGCATATAACAAACACCGAGTAGAAGTCATTTACACAAAGAAAAACGAAACTGCTGATGAACGGATTGAAAAGCTTGTTATTCAATTAAAAAGGATTGATCGAACGATTTATGTAGCTACTTCTGATATGGCAGAGCAGTCGCTTGCTTTTGGCAGCGGCGCTTTGCGCAAATCGGCAAGAGAGCTGGCTATAGAGACAGAAATAGCCGCAAAAAGAATCGACAAGATGCTCCAAAATACGAGGAAAGCGCAAGAATCGTCGAAAATTAAGTTATCAGAAGAAGTTGCTGAAATTTTTGAAAAATGGCGTCGAGGCGACAAATGAGTAGTTGACCTGCTGGAAATCTGTGCTATATAATGTGAATAACTTTTCACAACATTATGTCTATGCTATCGCGAGGAGTGATTAGTTTGGGTGCAGGTCTAGCAGATGGAGCAGTGACGTTTAAAGATAATCAGTTTGATGCTTGGGAAGACGATTCTTTAATCAATGAAGTTCGTACTGGAAACACGTTGGCACTAGAACACTTAATTGGGAAGTATCGCAATTTTGTGCGCGCAAAAGCTCGCTCATATTTCCTTATTGGTGCAGACCATGAGGATATTGTGCAAGAAGGTATGATTGGGCTGTATAAAGCGGTAAGAGATTTTAATGGGGACAAGCTAGCCTCCTTTAAAGCTTTTGCAGAGTTGTGTATTACGAGGCAAATCATTACGGCGATTAAAACAGCTACAAGGCAGAAGCATATTCCACTTAATTCTTATGTATCTTTGGACAAGCCTATTTATGACGAAGAGTCAGACCGCACATTGATGGATGTGATTTGCGGTAATAAGGTAACAGATCCAGAAGCGTTGTTGATTAACCAGGAAGAATTTTCGTATATTGAAGGAAAGATGAGTGAGATTTTAAGCGAACTGGAACGACAAGTGTTGATGCTCTATTTGGATGGTCGTACGTATCAGGAAATATCAATTGATCTGAAAAGGCATGTCAAATCGATTGATAATGCACTGCAACGTGTGAAACGAAAACTTGAACGATATGTAGAACTTAAAAGTGTAATGTTGTAACACAAAGGGCGGAGCTCAAGCAGAGGCTCCGCCTTTGTTTCTTAATCGCTAGATTGACACTAGTTTACAGCTGTGCTAGAGTCAAAGAGTATGTGCAAAGTGCGGAGGTGTCTTTATTGGGCAGAAAGCGTGTCTTAGCGTGCGAAACGTGTAAGTCTAGAAACTACTCGTTTACAAGCGATAAAAAAGATGAGGTCCGACTTGAATTAAAAAAATATTGCAAGCAGTGCAAAGAACATACAATTCATTTAGAAACACGTTAATGTATGACATAGAACGATATGAAAATCAACGACGTCTGTAAAGGATGTTTATCTTTTTGATATTGTGCAATGCTGGAGGTGTATGGATTCGCATGGCTACGGAGAAAAAAAGGGCCTATTTCATTTTTACGCAATGTAGGGCGGGAAATGAAGCGTGTTACCTGGCCGACTAGAAAAGAATTGACCCGTTACACACTTGTGGTTTTGGCAACTTTAGCGATTATGGTGGGCTTCTTCTTTCTAGTTGATGAAGGCATATCATTCTTGTTGCGTTTCTTGTAAAATTTAAAGCAATGTGTGTAATAAAAGGAGGGAAGGACGGCTGTCCTGAACAATGGAAAAAAACTGGTTTGTGGTACACACGTATTCTGGTTATGAGAATAAAGTAAAAGCAAATCTTGAAAAGCGTGTAGAGTCCATGGAAATGACTGACCACATCTTTCGCGTCCTCGTTCCTGTAGAAGAGGAAACAGAAACGAAAAACGGAAAGACAAAACAAGTAACGCGGAAAGTATTTCCGGGTTATGTTTTAGTAGAAATGGTTATGACAGATGATTCATGGTATGTTGTCCGTAATACACCTGGTGTGACAGGGTTTGTTGGTTCTGCAGGTGCAGGTTCAAAACCAACCGCTCTTATGCCAGATGAAGTGGAGCGCATCTTGAAACAAATGGGTGTCGCAGAGCTTCATGCTGAAGTTGATTTTGAATTAAAAGAGTCAGTTAAAGTAACATCAGGCCATTCGCTGATTTTGTGGGAACAATTGAAGAAATTCAAATTGAGAAACAAAAGCTGAAAGTCCATGTGAATATGTTTGGTCGGGAAACGCCAGTTGAGCTCGAGTTTGGACAAGTTGAAAAGATTTCTTAAAAAAACTTGCGTCGTTCGTCTTTTGGTGATAAGATTTCAATGTTTAGTATGAGTAATACTATCCAGTCGGGTGCGTATGCATCCGTCTTTTTGAGTGGGAGGTACATACAAGTACCCGGTAACCACATCACGGACTTAAGGAGGTGTGTCACGTGGCTAAAAAGGTAATTAAAATGGTTAAGCTACAAATCCCAGCGGGTAAAGCCAATCCGGCACCACCAGTTGGACCAGCACTTGGTCAAGCAGGTGTTAACATCATGGGATTCTGTAAAGAATTTAACGCTCGTACATCAGACCAAGCGGGTCTTATCATTCCAGTTGAGATCACTGTGTTTGAAGACCGTTCGTTTACATTCATCACAAAAACGCCACCAGCTGCAGTTCTTTTGAAGAAAGCGGCAGGGATCGAATCAGGTTCTGGTGAGCCGAACCGCACGAAAGTTGCAACGGTTAAGCGCGATAAAGTACGCGAAATCGCTGAAACAAAAATGCCGGATTTGAACGCTGCTTCTGTTGAAGCGGCAATGCTTATGGTTGAGGGTACAGCTCGCAGCATGGGCATCGTAATCGAAGACTAATTGGTTCGTTTGCTGAGAGGTTGCGTCTAGCTTTTGAGTCGCAGCCTTTCAAATAGTGGGAGGACTATCCGTTAATACCACATACGAGGAGGAAATAAAATGGCTAAAAAAGGCAAGAAGTATGTAGATGCTCTTAAGCTTGTAGACCGTGATACGGCTTACCAAGCTGAAGAAGCGCTAGAACTAGTAAAGAAAACATCTGTCGCTAAGTTCGATGAAACAGTAGAAGTTGCTGTCCGTCTTGGCGTTGACCCTAAAAAAGCAGATCAACAAATTCGTGGTGCAGTCGTGCTTCCGCACGGAACTGGTAAAACACAACGTGTTCTTGTATTTGCAAAAGGGGATAAAGCGAAAGAAGCAGAAGCAGCTGGTGCTGACTTTGTTGGTGAAGATGATCTTATCAACAAAATCAACCAAGGTTGGTTCGACTTTGATGTAATTGTTGCAACTCCTGATATGATGGCTCAAGTTGGTCGTCTAGGTCGTGTGCTTGGACCAAAAGGTCTTATGCCAAACCCTAAAACAGGAACAGTTACTTTCGATGTAACAAAAGCTGTTGAAGAAATCAAAGCTGGTAAAGTGGAATACCGTGTTGATAAATCAGGTAACATCCACGTGCCAATCGGCAAAGTTTCATTTGATTCAGCGAAGTTAGTTGATAACTTCAAAACAATCATTGAAACATTGCATAAAGTAAAGCCATCAGCTGCAAAAGGTACGTATGTACGTAATATCGCAGTTGCTTCAACAATGGGCCCTGGTGTCCGTGTTGTAACGTCGGCTTACTCTAAATAATAGTTGACTCTCATTGTAGAATGAGGTAAGCTGTTGTTTGTGAATTAAATAGTCATACCGTAGACAGTAGGTGCGTTTTCGCTTAAATAGCCTACCGAGGTGAGCAAATAGATCTCTAATTTAGAGTACAATGCCTCGTGTGTCATGCGCGAGGGTTTTCTATATGGAACCGGTCGGTGTGCAAACAGTTTTACAGGAGGTGTAACGATGAGCAAAGTTTTAGAGCAAAAACAACAAGTTGTATCAGAAGTGGCGGCTAAACTTAAAGAAAGCAAATCAACAGTTGTTGTTGATTATCGTGGACTTAATGTAGCCCAAGTAACTGAACTTCGTAAACAATTACGTGAAGCAGGCGTTGAGTACAAAGTTTACAAAAACACGCTTGTGCGCCGTGCGACTGCAGAAGCTGGTTTTTCTGGTTTAGATGAGCATCTTGTAGGACCAACTGCGATTGCATTTGGTGCGGAAGATGTTATCGCTCCTGCGAAAGTATTAAACGAGTTTGCGAAAAAGAACGAAGCGCTTGAAATCAAAACAGGTATCATCGAAGGCAATATTGCATCCGCTGCAGAAGTGAAAGCACTAGCTGAGCTTCCTTCACGCGATGGTTTGCTTTCTATGCTTGCAAATGTGCTTCAAGCACCAGTACGTGGCTTTGCGATTGCTACAAAAGCGGTTGCGGACCAAAAAGAAGAACAAGGCGCTTAAAGTTAGCGGCTTGAATCATATCTCATATTTGAATTAGGAGGATTTACAATGAATAAAGATCAAATCATTGAAGCGATTAAAGAAATGACAGTTCTTGAACTAAATGACCTTGTAAAAGCAATCGAAGAGGAGTTTGGTGTAACTGCAGCAGCTCCAGTAGCGGTAGCAGCAGGTGGCGGCGAAGCGGCAGCTGAGCAAACTGAATTCGACGTAGTTCTTGAGTCTGCTGGTTCTTCTAAAATCGGCGTAATCAAAGTGGTTCGTGAAATTACTGGTCTTGGACTTAAAGAAGCAAAAGCGCTTGTTGATGGTGCTCCAGCTCCAATCAAAGAAGGCGTTTCTCAAGAGGATGCTGAAGAAATCAAAGGCAAACTTGAAGAAGCTGGCGCTAGCGTAGAAGTTAAGTAATAACTGCTTAACGCAAGAAGAAGGTCCGTGGATTATTGTCCGCGGGCCTTCTTTTCCCATTATGATAAGGGGTGACGGTTTTGAGTGAACATTATTATACAAATAAACCGACATCTGCTCGTGAAGAGAAGACATGGTCTTATACATTAAAAGGAGAATCATTTTCTTTTACAACGGATCGTGGGGTATTTTCTAAAGGTGAAGTAGATTTGGTAGTCGGTTTTTAATTGAGTCGTTTGAAATAGGAGACTTACCGGGTGATCTATTAGATGTTGGTTGTGGGTATGGACCAATAGGTTTGGCTCTCGGAAAAACATATCAGCAAGGAAAAGTTGTTATGATTGATGTGAATGCGCGCGCGTGTGAACTTGCTGAAAAGAATGCAGTGAGAAATAAGATTGATAATATAGAGGTTCGCTTTACGGAAGAGGGTATGGCAAGTTTAAGTGATGATGAGAGATTCGTAGCGATTGTAACGAATCCGCCTATTCGTGCCGGTAAAGCGACAGTCCATGATATATATGAACGAGCATATACGCATCTTGTAACGGATGGAGAACTTTGGGTTGTCATTCAAAAGAAGCAGGGAGCCCCATCGACAAAAGATAAGCTTGAGGAGCTTTTTGGAGTAGAGAATGTGGAAACTCGCGGGAAGAACAAAGGGTATTTTCTTTTTTCTGCAAGAAAAATTGACTAGCATTTTCAACTATGCTATTATTATTTAATGCGTATAACTGCCTAATTTGCCGTTTCCAAATTCATGAGAGTAACCTCAGTGATTGAAACGGTTCATTTTTGGTTATGCTAATAAAATCTGTGCTATACATGAAAAAAGGTTTCTGATTTTCATACTATAAAGCTTTTTTCTAGTTTTGTATAGTCTAACATGGTTTTTTATTGAAATGTAGTTGCATGCGGATCGATCTGTTTGTAAGAGCTTTAAAGCACTTACAAATGGTTAATATTTAGATACTATAACGCGAGATTTAAGGGGTGAATCAGTTGACAGGTCAACTAATTCAGTATGGACGTCACCGCCAGCGGAGAAGCTATGCGCGAATTAATGAAGTGCTAGAACTGCCAAACTTGATTGAAATTCAAACGGCTTCTTATCAATGGTTTCTTGATGAGGGTTTGCGAGAAATGTTCCAAGATATTTCTCCTATCCAAGACTTCACTGGCAATTTAGTTTTAGAGTTTATTGATTACAGTCTAGGAGAACCAAAGTATCCTGTTGATGAGTCAAAAGAACGCGACGTGACGTTCGCTGCTCCTTTGAGAGTCAAAGTACGCCTCATTAACAAAGAAACAGGTGAAGTGAAAGAGCAAGAAGTCTTTATGGGAGATTTCCCATTAATGACGGAAACGGGAACATTCGTTATAAACGGAGCTGAACGTGTTATCGTTTCTCAACTTGTGCGTTCACCAAGCGTGTATTACAGCCAAAAGCTTGATAAGAATGGGAAGAAAGGGTTCACTGCAACCGTTATTCCAAACCGTGGTGCTTGGCTGGAGCTTGAAACGGATGCGAAGGATATTGTGTATGTACGTATTGATCGTACGCGTAAAATCCCTGTATCTGTTCTTTTGCGCGCTCTTGGTTTTGGTTCTGATCAAGAAATCATTGACCTCTTAGGGGAAAATGAATACTTGCGTACTACGCTCGAGAAAGACAATACAGACTCAACTGACAAAGCTTTGCTTGAAATATATGAGCGTTTGCGTCCTGGTGAGCCGCCGACGGTCGAAAATGCAAAGAGCTTGTTGGATTCCCGTTTCTTTGACCCGAAACGCTATGATTTAGCGAACGTTGGTCGCTATAAAATTAACAAAAAATTACACATCAAAAACCGTCTCTTTAACCAACGCTTAGCTGAGAAACTTGTTGATCCAGAGACAGGTGAAGTATTAGCAGAAGAAGGCACACTGCTTGATCGCCGTACGCTTGATAAGCTCATTCCTCATCTTGAGAAGAATGTTGGGTTCCGTACAGCACGTACATCAGGTGGCGTCCTTGATGAAGCCGATGTGGATATTCAATCAATTAAAATTTATGCTGCGGATGATTATGATGAAGAACGTGTGATTTCCGTCATCGGAAATGGCATGGTAGAACGTGATGTGAAACATATTGCGCCTTCTGATATCATCGCTTCAATCAGTTATTTCTTCAACCTCCTTCATGGAGTAGGCGACACAGATGACATTGATCACCTTGGAAACCGTCGTCTTCGTTCTGTAGGTGAACTACTGCAGAACCAATTCCGTATTGGTTTGTCTCGTATGGAACGTGTCGTTCGTGAGCGTATGTCAATTCAAGATCCGAATGTTATTACGCCACAAGCGTTAATTAATATTCGTCCAGTTATTGCATCAATAAAAGAGTTTTTTGGAAGCTCGCAGCTATCTCAGTTCATGGACCAAACGAATCCACTAGCTGAATTGACACATAAGCGTCGTTTATCAGCACTTGGACCAGGTGGTTTGACTCGTGAGCGTGCTGGTATGGAAGTACGTGACGTTCACTACTCTCACTATGGTCGTATGTGTCCGATTGAAACACCAGAGGGTCCAAATATCGGTTTGATCAACTCTTTATCTTCTTACGCGAAGGTAAATGAATTTGGTTTTATGGAAACTCCATATCGTCGTGTTGATCCAGAAACGGGTAAAGTAACGGCTCGAATCGACTATTTGACTGCTGATGAAGAAGATAACTATGTTGTAGCCCAAGCAAACGCGAAACTGAATGAAGATGGATCATTTGTTGATGCAAACATCATTGCGCGTTTCCGTGGTGAAAACACAGTTGTTCCATTTGAACGAATTGATTATATGGATGTATCGCCGAAACAGGTCGTTTCTGCAGCGACGTCATGTATTCCTTTCCTTGAGAATGATGACTCCAACCGTGCACTTATGGGTGCGAACATGCAACGTCAAGCGGTTCCTTTGCTTGTGCTGAAGCTCCACTTGTTGGGACTGGTATGGAACATATGTCTGCGAAAGACTCTGGTGCGGCTGTTGTTTCGAAGTACCCAGGTGAGGTTGAACGAGTTACAGCAAAAGAGATCTGGGTTCGTCGTATCGAAGAAGTAGATGGAAAAGAAACAAAAGGCGACTTAGATAAATATCGTTTGCAAAAATTTGTACGCTCTAACCAAGGTACGAGTTATAACCAACGCCCTATCGTACGCGAAGGGGATATTGTAGAAAAGCGCGAGATTCTTGCTGATGGTCCTTCAATGGAGCAAGGTGAGATGGCGTTAGGACGCAATGTTCTTGTAGGATTTATGACATGGGAAGGTTATAACTACGAGGATGCGATTATTCTTAGCGAACGTCTTGTGAAGGACGATGTTTATACTTCTGTTCATATTGAAGAGTATGAATCAGATGCTCGTGATACAAAGCTTGGACCTGAAGAAATCACACGTGACATTCCAAACGTCGGTGAAGATGCATTACGTAATCTTGATGAACGTGGAATCATTCGTGTTGGTGCTGAAGTGAAAGACGGCGATATCCTAGTCGGTAAAGTAACACCAAAAGGAGTTACTGAACTAACTGCGGAAGAACGTCTCTTACATGCTATCTTCGGAGAAAAAGCGCGTGAAGTTCGTGATACGTCATTGCGTGCACCGCACGGTGGTGACGGAATTGTCCTTGATGTGAAAATCTTTAACCGTGAAGACGGCGATGAACTACCTCCTGGCGTGAATCAGCTTGTGCGTGTTTATATTGTGCAGAAGCGTAAAATTAACCAAGGAGATAAAATGGCTGGACGTCACGGGAATAAAGGTGTTATTTCTAGGATTCTTCCAGAAGAAGATATGCCTTACATGCCAGACGGCACACCGATCGATATCATGCTTAACCCACTAGGGGTACCATCACGTATGAACATCGGACAAGTGCTTGAGTTGCATCTTGGTATGGCTGCCCGTAAGTTAGGCATCCATGTTGCGTCTCCTGTATTTGATGGTGCACGTGAGGAAGATGTTTGGGGTACTTTGGACGAAGCAGGTATGGCACGAGATGGTAAGACAATTCTTTATGATGGACGTACAGGTGAAGCGTTTGATAATCGTGTATCGGTTGGAATTATGTACATGATTAAACTTGCTCACATGGTTGATGACAAGTTACATGCGCGTTCAACTGGACCTTACTCGCTCGTTACACAACAACCGCTTGGTGGTAAAGCACAGTTTGGTGGTCAGCGTTTCGGAGAGATGGAAGTATGGGCGCTTGAAGCATATGGTGCTGCATACACACTTCAAGAAATTCTTACTGTTAAATCGGATGATGTTGTTGGACGTGTGAAAACGTATGAGGCGATTGTTAAAGGTGAGAATGTTCCAGAACCTGGCGTGCCAGAATCGTTTAAAGTATTAATTAAGGAACTTCAGTCTCTGGGCATGGACGTTAAGATGCTTTCAAGCAATGAAGAAGAGATTGAGATGCGTGAACTAGATGATGAAGACGACCAAACATCAGAGAAATTAAATCTGAATTTGGAAACGAACGAATCACAAGTATAAACGGCGGAGGGAGAAGCGTTTGTTTCTTCCCCTTGCCCGTCTTTAAGATAGCAAGTTTAGCGCGAAAGATCGCGACGCCACTTTAGTGGAAATCATAAGGGAGGTTGGCCCCTTGATCGATGTAAACAACTTTGAATACATGAAAATTGGTTTGGCATCACCAAACAAAATCCGTTCTTGGTCTCGTGGGGAAGTCAAGAAACCGGAAACGATTAATTATCGGACATTAAAGCCGGAAAAAGATGGTCTGTTTTGCGAACGTATTTTCGGACCGCAAAAAGACTGGGAATGTCATTGTGGGAAATATAACGTGTTCGTTATAAGGGTGTTGTTTGTGACCGTTGTGGTGTTGAAGTAACACGAGCGAAAGTACGCCGTGAGCGTATGGGCCACATCGAACTAGCTGCCCCTGTTTCTCATATTTGGTACTTTAAAGGTATTCCAAGCCGTATGGGTCTTGTGCTAGATATGTCTCCTCGTTCATTAGAAGAAGTTATTTATTTTGCTTCTTACGTGGTGACAGAGCCAGGTGATACTCCGCTTGAGAAAAAGCAATTGCTATCAGAAAAAGAATACCGTGCTTATTACGATAAGTATGGTCGTACTTTTACTGCATCTATGGGTGCAGAAGCGATCCGTAAATTGCTTGCTGATATTGATTTGCCAAAAGAAGTAAATGCGCTAAAAGAAGAGCTTGAAACTGCTCAAGGGCAACGCCGTACTCGTGCAATCAAACGCCTTGAAGTACTTGAAGCATTCCGTAATTCAGGAAATGGTCCATCTTGGATGTTTTGGATGTTCTTCCGGTTATACCGCCTGAACTTCGTCCGATGGTGCAGCTTGATGGTGGTCGTTTTGCAACTTCTGATTTAAATGACCTCTACCGCCGAGTTATTAACAGAAATAATC
This sequence comes from Bacillus sp. JCM 19041, assembly GCA_001310375.1. Classification (GTDB taxonomy): domain Bacteria; phylum Bacillota; class Bacilli; order Bacillales; family Bacillaceae_D; genus Shouchella. The sequence continues at coordinate 26,200 of BAXC01000012.1, forward strand.
GTTTGAAGCGTCTACTTGATCTAGGAGCTCCAAACATTATTGTTCAAAATGAGAAACGTATGCTTCAAGAAGCTGTAGATGCGTTGATTGATAATGGTCGTCGTGGGCGTCCTGTTACAGGACCAGGTAACCGTCCATTGAAATCACTTTCTCATATGTTAAAAGGAAAACAAGGTCGTTTCCGTCAAAACTTACTTGGTAAACGTGTTGACTACTCTGGTCGTTCTGTAATTGTTGTAGGTCCAAACTTGAAAATGTATCAGTGTGGACTTCCTAAGGAAATGGCGCTTGAGTTGTTTAAACCGTTTGTTATGAAAGAACTTGTCTCGAAAGGCCTTGCTCATAATATTAAGAGTGCCAAACGTAAAGTTGAGCGTGTTCAACCTGAAGTTTGGGATGTACTTGAAGAAGTTATCCGCGAGCATCCAGTTCTTTTGAACCGTGCACCAACACTTCACCGTCTTGGTATCCAAGCGTTTGAACCAATTCTTGTAGAAGGTCGCGCAATCAAGCTTCACCCACTCGTTTGTACGGCATACAACGCCGACTTTGATGGTGACCAAATGGCTGTTCACGTACCTTTATCTGCAGAAGCTCAAGCAGAAGCTCGTATTTTAATGCTTGCTGCACAAAACATTTTGAACCCGAAAGACGGTAAGCCTGTTGTTACGCCATCACAGGATATGGTACTTGGTAACTACTATCTAACGATGGAAAATGCAGAGGCTCGTGGGGAAGGTTCTGTGTTTAAAGATATCAATGAAGCATTGATCGCTTACCAAAATGGCTATGTACACTTGCATACTCGTATCGCTGTTCCGGTGGCATCGTTAAATAAACCGACATTTAAAGAAGAGCAGCAAGAGATGTTACTTCTGACAACTGTTGGTAAACTCTTATTTAATGAGATTATGCCAGACTCTTTCCCGTATATGAATGAGCCAACGAACTCGAACCTTGAAGTTGAAACACCTGATCGATATATGGTTCCAAGTAATACCGATGTGAAAGGACTTTTCAAAGAACGACCAATTGTAGCGCCGTTCAAAAAAGGATTCCTCGGAAATGTTATTTCGGAAGTCTTTAAGAAATTTAAGATTACCGAGACATCAAAAATGCTTGACCGTATGAAAGACTTAGGTTTTACGTATTCAACGAAAGCTGGTATTACTGTAGGGGTTTCTGATATCGTCGTTCTTTCAGAGAAAAAGGAAATTCTTGAAGATGCAGATAAGAAAGTGGAGCGTATTGTTAAGCAATTCCGCCGTGGTTTAATCACGGAAGAAGAACGCTATGATCGCGTTATCTCTATCTGGAGTGAAGCAAAAGATGTCATTCAAAGTAAATTAATGGGTACGCTTGATGAACGCAACCCAATCTTTATGATGAGTGATTCTGGAGCACGTGGTAATGCATCAAACTTTACGCAGCTAGCTGGTATGCGTGGATTGATGGCCAACCCATCTGGACGTATCATTGAACTTCCAATCAAATCAAGTTTCCGTGAAGGTCTAACGGTACTCGAGTACTTCATTTCAACACACGGAGCGCGTAAAGGTCTTGCCGATACAGCCTTAAAAACGGCTGACTCAGGTTACTTGACGCGTCGCCTTGTTGATGTAGCTCAAGACGTTATCGTTCGTGAAAATGATTGTGGAACTGATCGTGGTCTTGAAGTAGCAGCTATTAAAGAAGGTACAGAGACGATTGAAAACCTTTATGATCGCCTTGTTGGCCGAGTTGCATTTAAAACAGTTCGCCATCCAGAAACAAATGCTGTGTTAATTGGTCGTGGTGACTTAATGGATGAAGATATCGCTAAACAAATTGTTGATGCTGACGTTGAAGCAGTAACAATTCGCTCTGTATTTACATGTAATACTCGCCACGGCGTATGTAAAGCATGTTATGGACGTAATCTTGCTACAGGAAGTGACGTTGAAGTTGGTGAAGCGGTTGGTATTATTGCCGCGCAATCAATTGGTGAGCCAGGAACACAGCTTACAATGCGTACATTCCACACAGGTGGGGTTGCTGGAGATGATATTACACAAGGTCTTCCGCGTATCCAAGAGTTGTTTGAAGCGAGAAATCCAAAAGGTCAAGCGACGATTACCGAAATTGACGGGGACATCATTGATGTAAAAGATGGTGACAAACGTGAAGTCACGATTCAAAATGCCCTTGAAACAAAGAATTATGCCATTCCTTACGGTTCACGTCTTAAAGTTGTAGCCGGCGACAAAGTTATTGCTGGTCAAACACTTACAGAAGGTTCAATTGATCCGAAAGAGTTATTGAAAGTAACAGGCATGGGCGGCGTTCAAGAGTATCTTCTTCGTGAAGTACAAAAAGTATACCGTCTGCAAGGTGTAGAAATTGGGGATAAGCACGTAGAAGTAATGGTTCGTCAGATGCTTCGTAAGATTCGTGTTGTTGATGCAGGTGATACAGGCGTATTGCCAGGTTCACTTGTTGAAATTCAAAAGTTTAATGACGCAAATAGTAAGGTGTTGCTTGATAACACTCGTCCGGCTACTGGCCGCCCGGTACTTCTCGGAATTACAAAAGCTTCACTCGAAACGGATTCCTTCTTGTCTGCGGCGTCGTTCCAAGAGACAACTCGTGTCCTAACGGATGCGGCAATTAAGGGAAAACGTGATGAATTGCTTGGTTTGAAAGAGAACGTTATTATCGGTAAGCTCGTTCCAGCTGGTACGGGACTACAACGTTATAAGAACTTAGGTATTCACTCATCTCATGATGAAAAAGCAGAACAAGAAGAGGCGAATAAGCCGGAAGAAGTTCTTGTTCAAGAATAATTTATAACTTTCACCATGATAGGCTGTTGACACAGCCTATCTTACGGTGATACTATATCAAAGTGTGCCTGACAGTCTGCTGCTTTGGAGGATGGAATATGTCTTATGAAAAAGTAGAACAGGCAAGAAATCCGATTATCGGAAAAAAACAGACACTAAAAGCATTGCACGCTCGTCTAGTGAAAGAGCTATACGTAGCAAGAGACGCTGATTTGCGTATAACGCAAGAAGCGCTTGATGCTGCGAAGCATACAGATGTTACGGTCGTGTATGTCGACTCGATGAAACGGCTTGGAAAAGCTTGCGGAATTGAAGTTGGCGCAGCACTGTGGCCTTGAGGAAATAAGGAGTTTTGTTTTGCTAGAATTGCAAAACAAACTATTCTTTTACCTAAACATGAACCACCTGGATCAGTGGTCTTAAAAATGTGGAAGGGAGGAACTAAATAACATGCCTACTATTAACCAATTAATTCGTAAAGGTCGCGTAGACAAAATTAAAAAGTCTGATTCACCAGCGCTTAACAAAGGGTATAACAGCTTCAAAAAAGCTCAAACAAATGTGTCTTCACCACAGAAGCGCGGTGTTTGTACTCGTGTTGGTACGATGACTCCGAAGAAACCGAACTCGGCTCTTCGTAAATATGCTCGTGTACGTTTGACGAACTCAATTGAGGTAACTGCATACATCCCAGGAATCGGCCATAACTTACAAGAGCACAGCGTTGTTCTTATCCGTGGCGGTCGTGTAAAAGATTTACCGGGGGTGCGTTACCACATCGTTCGTGGTGCACTTGATACAGCAGGTGTTCAAAACCGTATGCAAGGTCGTTCTAAATACGGAACAAAAAGACCAAAAGAGAAAAAATAATAAATCCTAATAAGGATAAACGTTGAAAGGAGGGGGACACATGCCTCGTAAAGGTCCTGTTGCACGTCGTGACGTATTGCCTGATCCGATTTACAATTCTAAACTTGTTACCCGCCTCATTAACCGTATTATGGTTGACGGGAAGCGCGGAACTGCACAAACAATTCTTTATAATGCATTTGAACTTGTAAAACAGCGCAGTGGAAATGACCCAATGGAAGTTTTCGATCAAGCATTGAAAAACATCATGCCTGTACTTGAAGTAAAAGCTCGCCGTGTTGGTGGTTCAAACTATCAAGTGCCGATCGAAGTTAAACCAGACCGTCGTACGACACTTGGTCTACGTTGGTTGGTAAACTACGCACGTCTTCGTGGCGAAAAGACAATGGAAGAACGTCTTGCTAACGAAATTCTTGATGCAGCTAACAACACTGGTTCTGCAGTTAAGAAACGTGAAGATACGCATAAAATGGCAGAAGCAAACAAAGCGTTTGCTCACTACCGTTGGTAGGAACTATTATTACCTAATAGAGAAAGGAGAACGAACCTATGGCAAGAGAATTCTCCTTAAAAGATACGCGTAATATCGGCATCATGGCTCACATTGATGCCGGTAAAACGACGGCAACAGAACGTATTTTGTTCTACACAGGTCGTGTGCATAAGATTGGTGAAACACACGAAGGTGCTTCTCAAATGGACTGGATGGCGCAAGAGCAAGAGCGTGGTATTACAATCACATCTGCTGCAACAACAGCTCAGTGGAAAGATCACCGTATCAATATCATTGATACACCTGGACACGTAGACTTTACAGTTGAAGTTGAACGTTCTTTACGTGTACTTGATGGGGCTGTAGCGGTACTAGATGCACAATCAGGTGTTGAACCGCAAACAGAAACAGTATGGCGTCAAGCAACAACATATGGCGTACCTCGTATTGTATTCGTTAATAAAATGGATAAAACGGGTGCGGACTTCATGTACTCAGTAGGAACTTTGCGCGATCGTTTACAAGCTAACGCACATCCAATTCAGTTGCCTATCGGAGCGGAAGATGAATTCACTGGATTCATTGACTTAATCGAGATGGATGCTCATATTTCTAAGGATGACCTTGGACAAGAATGGGAAACAACTGAAATTCCTTCTGAATATCAAGAGCAAGCAACAAAAATGCGTGAATCTCTAGTAGAAGCTGTTGCAGAACTAGATGAAGAGCTCATGATGAAATATCTTGAAGGTGAAGAATTAACAAAAGAAGAACTTAAAACAGCAATCCGTCAAGGAACAGTTAATGTTGAGTTCTATCCTGTAATTTGTGGTTCTGCCTTCAAAAACAAAGGGGTTCAAGCACTTCTTGATGCAGTACTTGATTACCTTCCATCGCCGCTTGATGTAGCAGCTATTCGCGGTCATATTCCTGACAGTGAAGAAGAAGTTACACGTGAGCCTGGTGATGACCAGCCGTTTTCGGCACTTGCATTTAAAGTAATGACGGATCCATTTGTAGGGAAACTTACATTCTTCCGTGTTTACTCTGGTACGCTTAATTCTGGTTCTTACGTGCGTAATGCGACGAAGGACAAGCGTGAGCGTGTCGGTCGTATCCTACAAATGCACGCCAATTCACGTGAAGAAATCGCTACGGTTTACTCTGGTGATATTGCCGCTGCAGTTGGTTTAAAAGATACGACTACTGGAGATACTCTATGTGATGAAAAGAGCCTTGTAATCTTAGAGTCCATGCAGTTCCCAGAACCAGTTATTCACTTGTCTGTTGAACCAAAGTCAAAAGCAGACCAAGATAAAATGGGTATCGCTCTTGCTAAACTAGCAGAAGAGGATCCAACTTTCAAAACGCATACAGATGAAGAAACGGGTCAAACAATCATCGGTGGTATGGGTGAGCTTCACCTTGATATCCTCGTTGACCGTATGAAACGTGAGTTTAAAGTAGAAGCAAACGTGGGAGCTCCACAAGTTTCTTACCGTGAAACGATTCGTCAGTCTGCTAAAGTTGAAGGTAAATTTGTTCGTCAATCTGGTGGACGTGGTCAGTTCGGACACGTTTGGGTTGAGTTCTCTCCAAACGAAGAAGGCGCTGGCTTTGAGTTCGAAAATGCTATCGTTGGTGGGGCTGTTCCTCGTGAATATATCTCATCTGTAGAAGCTGGGATTGAAGAAGCGCTTGATAATGGTATGATTGCAGGTTACCCTGTAATTGACCTTAAAGCGAAGCTTTATGATGGTTCTTACCATGATGTCGATTCATCAGAGATGGCGTTTAAAATTGCCGCTTCAATGGCACTTAAAAATGCAAAATCTAAATGTAGTCCAGTTCTTCTTGAACCATTGATGAAAGTTGAAATCGTGATTCCTGAAGATACATGGGTGATATTATGGGTGATGTAACAGCTCGTCGTGGACGTGTTGAAGGTATGGAAGCTCGCGGTAACGCACAAATTGTTAAAGCATTTGTACCGCTTGCTGAAATGTTTGGGTATGCGACAAGCCTACGTTCTCGTACACAAGGTCGTGGAACATACTCTATGTTCTTTGATCACTACGAAGAAGTACCGAAAAGTGTATCTGAAGAAATCATTAAAAAACAAACAGGTGCTTAATTGCTCCTAATTGTTTTGAATGATGTTTTGTTGTAAGCTAGGGAAGGAATTGGCTGATACAATCAGCCACCTTTCTTATTGATATAAACTATAACCGTATTTAAGGGAGGAAATGAATCATGGCAAAAGAAAAATTCGACCGCTCCAAAACACATGCCAACATTGGTACAATTGGACACGTTGACCATGGTAAAACAACTTTAACTGCTGCAATTACAACTGTACTTGCTAAGCGTTCTGGTAAAGGCCAAGCAATGGCATTTGACGCAATCGATGGTGCTCCTGAAGAGCGCGAGCGTGGAATCACAATCTCAACTTCTCACGTAGAGTATGAAACTGACACTCGTCATTATGCTCACGTTGACTGCCCAGGACACGCTGACTATGTTAAAAACATGATCACTGGTGCTGCACAAATGGATGGTGGTATCTTAGTAGTATCTGCTGCTGATGGTCCAATGCCACAAACTCGTGAGCACATTCTTCTATCTCGTCAAGTAGGCGTACCTTACCTTGTTGTATTCATGAACAAATGTGACATGGTAGATGACGAAGAGCTACTTGAACTAGTAGAAATGGAAGTACGTGATCTTCTTTCAGAGTATGACTTCCCTGGTGATGACATTCCAGTTATCCAAGGTTCTGCTCTTAAAGCCTTCAAGGCGATGCTGAGTGGGAAGAAAAAATCATCGAACTAATGAACGCAGTTGATGAGTATATCCCAACTCCAGAACGCGACAAAGACAAGCCATTCATGATGCCTGTTGAGGATGTATTCTCAATCACTGGTCGTGGAACAGTTGCAACTGGTCGTGTAGAGCGTGGTCAACTTAACGTTGGTGACACAATCGAAATTCTTGGAATTAACGAAGAGAAGAAATCTACAACTGTTACAGGTGTAGAAATGTTCCGTAAGCTTCTTGACTACGCAGAAGCTGGTGACAACATTGGCGCTCTTCTTCGTGGTGTAGCTCGTGAAGATATCCAACGTGGTCAAGTACTTGCTAAACCAGGTACAATTACTCCACACACAAACTTCAAAGCTGAAGTTTATGTTCTTTCAAAAGAAGAGGGTGGACGTCACACGCCATTCTTCTCTAACTATCGTCCGCAATTCTATTTCCGTACAACTGATGTAACTGGCATCTGCCAATTGCCTGAAGGTACTGAAATGGTTATGCCTGGGGACAACATTGAAATGACAATTGAGCTAATCGCTCCAATCGCGATTGAAGAAGGTACTAAATTCTCAATCCGTGAAGGTGGCCGTACTGTAGGCGCTGGCGTTGTAGCTACAATCCAAAAATAAGCATTAGCTTATTAAAAAGAAGGCGGTTTTTAATCGCCTTCTTTTTCTTATGTTTTTCAAAGAAACTCTTGCATTCATAGATAGAAGTCTATATAATAGTATGAGTGTGCCCCGATAGGTGCGTTTCTTTATGTCTTTATACAAATTGAAACGAATGAGGATTGTGCACGTCTGACAGCGATGATGTGGAAGGTTGCTGACACACCCGGCCCCTTTGCCATGGGAGGGTGAGGAAATTTCCACGGAGTATGTCTATTTTAAAAATGGACGATAAAGGAGGGCTATCATGGCAAAGCAAAAGATTCGTATTCGTTTAAAAGCGTATGATCACCGCGTGCTAGATCAGTCGGCTGAGAAGATTGTAGAAACGGCAAAACGTTCAGGTGCGAGCGTATCAGGACCGATTCCACTTCCAACTGAGAAGTCTGTATACACAGTACTTCGTGCGGTTCACAAGTATAAAGATTCTCGTGAGCAGTTCGAAATGCGTACGCACAAACGTCTAATTGATATTGTAAATCCAACACCACAAACAGTGGATGCGCTTATGCGTTTGGATCTACCATCTGGCGTTGACATTGAAATTAAACTGTAAGAACCATATAAATCTAACATTTAGTAGGAGGTGTAACGGATGACCAAAGGAATCTTAGGTAGAAAAATAGGTATGACTCAAGTTTTCGCTGAAAACGGTGAAGTCATCCCAGTAACGGTTATTGAGGCAGAACCAAACGTTGTACTTCAAAAGAAATCAGTTGAATCTGATGGCTATGAAGCAATGCAGATCGGTTTTGTAGATGCTAAAAAACCAAACAAACCAGAAACAGGCCATGCTGCTAAAGCGGAAACGGCTCCTAAGCGCTTCATTAAGGAAATCCGTGACGTTAATCTTGATGAGGTAGAAGTAGGTCAAGCAATTAACGTAACAACATTTGCAGCAGGAGATATCGTTGATGTGACAGGAATTTCTAAAGGGAAAGGTTTCCAAGGTGCCATTAAGCGCCATAACCAATCTCGTGGACCAATGTCCCACGGTTCTCGTTACCACCGTCGCCCAGGTTCAATGGGACCTGTAGCGCCAAACCGCGTATTTAAAGGAAAACTTCTTCCTGGTCGTATGGGTGGAGAGCAAATTACGATGCAAAATCTTGAGATCGTTCGAGTTGACGAAGAGCGTAACTTGCTTCTAGTTAAAGGGAATGTTCCAGGTGCTAAGAAAAGCTATGTAACTGTACAATCTGCAGTTAAAGCGTAACGTTATAGAAAGGAGGCCATTCGAATGCCGAAAGTAACAGTTTTTAATCAAACAGGTTCAGAAGTAGGAGATATTGAACTTGCTGATGCAGTCTTTGGGATTGAGCCAAACAAAAGCGTCCTTCACGATGCAGTCGTGATGCAGCAAGCATCTCTTCGTCAAGGTACACACAAAACTAAAGGTCGTTCTGAAGTTCGTGGCGGTGGAAGAAAGCCATGGCGTCAAAAAGGAACTGGGCGTGCTCGTCAAGGTTCTATCCGTTCCCCGCAATGGGTTGGCGGTGGCGTTGTATTTGGACCAACACCACGTAGTTACAGCTTCAAGCTTCCGAAAAAAGTTCGCCGTCTAGCAATTAAATCTGCCCTGTCTTCTAAAGTACAAGGTTCAGAATTAGTTGTTCTTGATAGCCTACAATTTGAAGCAATTAAAACAAAAACAATGAAGGACGTACTTGCAAGTCTTTCTGTAGACTCTAAGGCACTTGTTGTGACAGCAGATTACAACGAAAATGTCGCATTGTCTGCACGCAACTTGCCTGGAGTAACGTTCCTTACAGCCGACAGCGTAAACGTTTTAGACTTGCTTAAGCATGACAAGCTTGTCATCACAAAAGACGCAGTCGAAAAGGTAGAGGAGGTGCTTGCGTAATGTCAAACGCACGTGATATCATTAAGCGCCCTGTCATCACTGAGAAGTCTGCTGACTTGATGGAACTAAAAAAATATACATTTGACGTTGACGTTCGCGCGAACAAAACTCAAATCAAAGACGCTATTGAAGAGATTTTCGAAGTGAAAGTCGATAGCGTTAATACTGTAAATTATAAAGGTAAATCCAAGCGTTTTGGACGCTACACTGGATTTACTCCTAAGCGCAAAAAAGCGATCGTCCAGCTCTCTGCGGATAGCAAAGAACTAGACTTCTTTGAAGCGTAAGAAACAAGAGAAGGAGGGAATCACACATGGCTATTAAAAAGTATAAACCGACCAGTGCCGGTCGTCGTAATATGAGCGGATCTGACTTTGCTGAGTTGACTACAGATAAACCGGAAAAGTCGTTACTAGCGCCGTTGCACAATAAAGGCGGACGTAACAACCAAGGTCGTCTGACTGTTCGTCATCAAGGTGGCGGTCACAAGCGTCAATACCGTATCATTGACTTTAAGCGTAATAAAGATGGAATTCCAGGTCGCGTTGCTACGATCGAATATGATCCAAACCGTTCTGCGAATATCGCTTTAATCAACTATGCTGATGGTGAAAAACGTTACATTCTTGCTCCAAAAGGACTTACAGTAGGTACTGTAATCGAGTCTGGTGCAGAAGCAGATATTAAAGCAGGTAACGCTCTTCCACTTATCAACATCCCAGTTGGTACAGTAATCCACAACATTGAACTTCGTCCTGGTAAAGGCGGACAGCTTGTTCGTTCTGCTGGTACAGAAGCACAACTTCTTGGTAAAGAAGGTCAATATGTTCTTGTTCGCTTAAATTCTGGTGAAACTCGTTACATCCTTTCTACTTGCCGCGCTACAATCGGTCAAGTTGGGAATGTAGAACATGAGTTAATCAGCGTTGGTAAAGCAGGTCGTTCACGCTGGAAAGGCATCCGCCCAACAGTACGTGGTTCTGTAATGAACCCGAATGATCACCCACACGGTGGTGGTGAAGGTAAAGCGCCAATTGGTCGTCCGTCACCTATGTCTCCATGGGGCAAACCAACACTTGGTTTCAAAACACGTAAGAAAAACAAGCAATCCGACAAGTACATTGTACGTCGTCGTAAAAAATAACGTGGTTTGGCTACGGTTCTCGTGTAGAACCGTGGACGAATCTCGAAGGGAGGCACTCACATGGGCCGCAGTTTGAAAAAAGGACCTTTCGTCGATGATCATTTGATGAAGAAAGTTGAAGCGTTGAACGAAACAAACGACAAGAAAGTTGTGAAGACTTGGTCTCGTCGTTCTACAATCTTCCCTGACTTTATTGGCCACACGTTTGCAGTATATGATGGCCGCAAGCATGTACCAGTTTATGTTTCTGAAGATATGGTTGGACACAAGCTTGGCGAATTTGCTCCTACTCGTACGTACAAAGGGCATGCCGCTGATAAGAAAACAAGACGTTAAGTAAGAAAGGAGGACATCTCTCATGGAACAAGCTAAAGCTGTAGCGAAACAAGTTCGCATTGCGCCTCGTAAAGTCCGTCTTGTGATCGATCTAATTCGTGGCAAACAAGTCGGTGAAGCCATCGCTATCTTAAAGCATACACCTAAATCAGCTTCTCCTGTAGTTGAAAAGCTTCTAAATTCAGCAATTGCGAATGCAGAGCACAACTATGAAATGGAGCCAAATAATCTCGTTATTTTAGAAGCTTTCGTTGACGAAGGCGTAACGCTTAAACGTTTCCGTCCGCGTGCACAAGGTCGTGCTAGCCGGATTAACAAACGCACGAGCCACATTACATTGGTTGTAACAGAAAAGAAGGAGGGATAACACATGGGTCAAAAAGTAAATCCGATCGGACTACGTGTCGGCGTCATTCGTGATTGGGATTCTAAGTGGTTTGCTAGTAAAAAAGACTATGCAGATTTACTACATGAAGACATCGCGATCCGTGAGCATGTTGAAGGTCGTTTGAAAGACGCATCTGTGTCTAAAGTAGAAATCGAACGCGCTGCAAACCGTGTGAATATCACAATCTCTACTGCCAAGCCAGGAATGGTGATCGGAAAAGGCGGTTCAGAAGTTGAAGCACTACGTAAGTCTCTAAATGATCTTACTGGCAAACGCGTACACATTAATATCTCAGAAATCAAGCTAGCTGATATGGATGCGAAACTTGTTGCTGAAAATATTGCTCGTCAATTAGAAAATCGTATTTCATTCCGTCGTGCTATGAAGCAAGCTATTCAACGTACTATGCGCTCTGGTGCAAAAGGAATTAAAACACAAGTATCTGGACGCCTTGGTGGCGCGGATATTGCTCGTGCAGAGCACTATAGCGAAGGAACTGTTCCACTTCACACACTTCGTGCTGATATCGATTATGGTACAGCAGAAGCTGATACAACATACGGTAAAATCGGTGTTAAAATTTGGATTTACCGTGGTGAAGTCCTTCCAACGAAAGGAACGAACAAAGAGGAAGGAGGCAACTAATCATGTTAATGCCTAAACGTGTTAAATATCGTCGCGAACATCGCGGTAAGATGCGCGGTCGTGCTAAAGGCGGTACTGAAGTTCACTTCGGTGAATACGGTTTGCAAGCTCTAGAAGCTTCTTGGATTACAAACCGTCAAATCGAATCTGCTCGTATTGCAATGACTCGTTACATGAAGCGTGGCGGTAAAGTTTGGATTAAGATCTTCCCTTCTAAACCTTACACTGCTAAGCCACTAGAAGTTCGTATGGGTTCTGGTAAAGGTGCACCTGAAGGATGGGTTGCCGTAGTGAAACCAGGTAAGATTATGTTTGAAATTTCCGGAGTATCTGAAGAGGTTGCCCGTGAAGCTCTACGTCTTGCCTCTCACAAATTACCAATCAAATGTAAATTTGTAAAACGTGAAGAAGTGGGTGGTGACTCAAATGAAAGCAACTGATATCCGCAACTTAACCACTGCTGAAATCGAACAAAAGACGCAATCTCTAAAAGAAGAGCTTTTCAATCTACGCTTTCAACTTGCAACTGGACAATTAGATAACCCAGTCCGCATTCGTGAAGTCCGTAAAAGCATTGCTCGTGCTAAAACGGTATTGCGTGAACGTGAGCTTGGACTTAACAACGGCTAAAAAAGGAGGTTTGCTGCATGGATCGCAACCAACGTAAAGTTTACCAAGGTCGTGTCGTATCTGATAAAATGGATAAGACAATTTCTGTACTTGTTGAAACATACAAAGTGGATCGCCTTTATGGTAAACGCGTAAAAGATTCTAAGAAATTTAAAGCACATGATGAAGAGAACACTGCAAAAGTTGGCGATATCGTTCGTATCATGGAAACACGCCCGCTTTCTAAAGATAAACGTTTTCGTTTAGTAGAGATCGTAGAAGAAGCGATCATTATCTAATCAAGCCTTGGTTTGAAGGGAGGTAAACTATATGATTCAACAAGAAAGCCGTTTAAAAGTTGCTGATAACTCTGGTGCTCGTGAAGTATTATGCATTAAAGTATTAGGTGGCTCTGGACGTAAAACAGCTAATATCGGTGATGTAATTGTTTGTTCGGTGAAACAAGCAACACCAGGTGGCGTTGTTAAGAAGGGTGAAGTTGTTAGAGCAGTAATCGTTCGTTCTAAGACTGGTGCTCGTCGTAGCGACGGATCTTATATTAAATTTGACGAAAACGCAGCGGTAATCGTACGTGACGATAAAAGCCCACGCGGAACTCGTATTTTTGGACCAGTTGCACGCGAACTTCGCGACAATCAGTTCATGAAAATTGTTTCTCTTGCTCCTGAGGTTCTTTAATAAGGAAAGAGATCAATATAAAGCTCAGGGAGGTGCAATTCGATGCATGTCAAAAAAGGCGATACAGTAGTTGTCATTGCTGGCAAAGACAAAGGGAAGCAAGGAACGATTCTTGAAGCATTCCCGAAAAAAAGCCGTGTGCTTGTTGAAGGTGTAAACATGATTAAAAAGCATGCGAAGCCATCGCAAGATAATCCGCAAGGCGGAATCTTGAACCAAGAAGCACCAATTCATTCTTCAAACGTTATGTTAGTTGATCCTAAAACGGGTGAGCGCACACGCGTTGGTTTTAAAGAAGAAGATGGTAAAAAAGTACGTGTAGCAAAAAAATCTGGCGAAGTAATCAAGTAGTCAGTAGCGTGAAAGGAGGACCATATAAATGAACCGTTTAAAAGAGAAATATCAAAGTGAGATTGTTTCTTCTCTTACAGAGAAGTTTAATTACTCATCTGTTATGGCTGTGCCTAAGATCGAAAAGATCGTTGTAAACATGGGTGTTGGTGAAGCTGTTCAAAACGCAAAAGTTTTGGATAAAGCTGTTGAAGAACTTCAATCAATCACTGGACAGAAGCCATTAATTACAAAAGCGAAGAAATCTATCGCTGGATTCAAACTTCGTGAAGGTGTACCAATCGGTGCTAAAGTTACATTACGCGGAGAGCGTATGTATGACTTCTTGGATAAATTAGTTTCTGTTTCATTGCCACGTGTGCGCGATTTCCGCGGTGTTTCAAAGAAAGCATTTGACGGTCGTGGGAACTACACGCTTGGTGTGAAAGAACAACTTATTTTCCCGGAGATCGACTACGATAAAGTTGATAAAGTTCGCGGTATGGACATCGTTATCGTTACAACTGCTAATACAGACGAAGAAGCGCGTGAATTACTTACTCAAGTAGCATGCCGTTCCAAAAATAATCTCTTAAAAGAAGAGGAGGGAACACGTTGGCAAAAAAATCAATGATTGCAAAGCAAAAACGCACACCTAAGTATAATGTTCAGGCATATACACGTTGTGAGCGTTGCGGCCGTCCTCATTCAGTGCTGCGCAAATTTAAACTTTGCCGTATTTGCTTCAGAGAACTTGCTTATAAAGGGCAAATTCCTGGTGTGAAAAAAGCAAGCTGGTAAAACGATTGGGAAGGAGGTAAATAACAATGGTCATGACTGATCCGATTGCAGATATGCTAACACGTATTCGTAACGCGAACCTTGTACGCCACGAGAAACTTGAGCTTCCTGCTTCTATGTTGAAAAAGGAAATTGCTGATATTCTTAAACGCGAGGCTTTATCCGTGATTATGAGTACATTGAAGACAATAAACAAGGTGTTATCCGTATCTTTCTTAAGTACGGTACATCTAACGAGCGTGTTATTACTGGCTTGAAACGTATTTCTAAACCAGGATTACGCGTATACGCAAAATCAACTGAACTTCCACGTGTACTTGGTGGACTTGGTGTTGCACTTGTATCAACATCAAAAGGTGTTTTAACTGATAAAGAAGCTCGTCAACAACAAATTGGTGGCGAAGTATTAGCTTACGTTTGGTAAGAAGCTTTAAGTGAATGGAGGTGGACATAAATGTCTCGCGTAGGTAAAAAACCTGTAATTATTGCTGATGGCGTTACCGTTACTTTTGACGGGAACCTTTGCACAGTAAAGGGGCCAAAAGGCGAACTAAGCCGTGAACTTCACCCGGCTATCAAAGTAAACGTTGAAGATAATGAAATTACTTTCGAACGCCCATCTGACCACAAAGAGCACCGTGCTCTTCATGGGACAATGCGTGCGCTTGTTAACAACATGGTTGAAGGTGTAACAAAAGGATTTGAACGCGCGCTTGAGCTGAACGGTGTTGGTTACCGTGCTTCAAAATCTGGCAATAAGCTTGTGCTTAACGTTGGTTACTCTCACCCAGTTGAGATCACGCCTGAAGAAGGTTTAGAAATCGAAGTTCCTTCAAACACGAAAGTGATTGTAAAAGGAATCAATAAAGAGCGTGTTGGTGCTCTAGCTTCAAACATTCGCGCTGTACGTCAACCAGAGCCTTATAAAGGTAAAGGAATTCGTTATGAAGGTGAGTATGTGCGTCGTAAAGAAGGAAAAACTGGTAAATAATTAGTTTCGACAAGAAGGAATGACGTCTCATGATTACGAAGCCTAACAAAAACACAGGCCGTAAGAAAAGACACGCTCACGTTCGCCGCACACTTAGCGGTACGCCACAGCGTCCACGTTTGAACGTGTTCCGTTCTTCAAAGCACATTTACGCTCAACTTATTGACGACGTGAATGGCGTAACTCTTGCGCAAGCTTCTACGCTTGATAAAGAGTTAAAAATTGAGAACGGAAGTAACACAGAAGCGGCTCGCCAAGTTGGTGAGTTAGTCGCTAAACGTGCAATTGACGCGGGGCACGAAACGATCGTGTTTGACCGTGGAGGATATCTATACCACGGCCGTGTAGCAGAGCTTGCTAACGCAGCTCGCGAAGCTGGCCTTAAATTCTAATAACGAAGGAGGGAAACTCTTTTATGCGTTCTATCGATCCAAACACATTGGAACTTGAAGAAAAAGTCGTCACGATCAACCGTGTAGCGAAAGTTGTTAAAGGTGGTCGTCGCTTCCGTTTTGCCGCTCTTGTAGTTGTTGGTGATAAAAACGGTCATGTCGGCTTTGGAATGGGGAAAGCTCAGGAAGTTCCTGAAGCGATCCGTAAAGCAGTAGAAGATGCAAAGAAAAATTTGATTGAAGTACCAATCGTTAATACAACGATTCCACACCAAACTGTTGGACGTTTTGGTGCTGGTCGAGTATTGCTAAAGCCTGCTTCTGAAGGTACTGGAGTTATCGCTGGTGGTCCTGTACGTGCTGTACTTGATCTTGCTGGTGTTGGCGACATTCTTTCTAAATCTCTTGGCTCAAGCAACCCGATCAACATGGTTCGTGCTACTCTAGCTGGCTTAACTAGTCTTAAACGTGCTGAAGAAGTAGCGAAACTACGTGGTAAATCCGTAGAAGAACTGTTAGGTTAAGGGAGGGATTACGATGGCGAAGAAATTAGAAATCACCCTTACACGCAGCTTGATTGGCCGTCCAAGCGATCAGCGCGTGACAGTGAATACACTTGGTTTGCGTAAGATGCACCAAACAGTGACACAAGAAGATAACGTTGCGATTCGTGGAATGGTTAACAAAGTAAAACACTTAGTTACTGTTAACGAAATCGACGCGTAAATAGATGATTTTTAGCAACGAGGAGGTGTAGTAAGCATGAAACTTCATGAGTTACAACCAGCAGAAGGTTCACGCAAAGTCCGCAATCGTGTAGGCCGCGGAATTGGTTCTGGTAATGGAAAAACATCTGGTAAAGGTCATAAAGGACAAAAAGCTCGTTCTGGTGGCGGTGTTCGCCCAGGCTTTGAAGGTGGTCAAAACCCACTTTATCGTCGTTTACCGAAACGTGGTTTCACAAACATTCACCGTAAAGAATTCACTGTTGTGAATCTTGATGTGCTTAATCGTTTTGAAGATGGAACAGAAGTTACTCCAGAGCTTTTGATTGAATCTAAAGCAGTCAAAAACGTAAAGCATGGTATTAAAGTGTTAGGTAATGGCAGCTTAGAAAAAAACTTGACTGTTAAAGCACACAAGTTCTCTGCATCTGCAGTAAAAGCAATTGAAGCTGCTGGCGGAAAATCCGAGGTGGTTTAATGTTTAAGGCGATCTCCAACATCTTCCGTGTGAGAGATTTACGTCGCAAAATCATCTTTACGCTTTTGATGCTTGTCGTATTTAGGATTGGAGCTTTTATCCCAGTGCCAGGAACAAACAGCGAGGCTTTGGACCTCCTGTTTGGCGAGGCAAACGCATTTGGTTTTCTTGATACGTTTGGTGGCGGGGCTTTGAGTAATTTCTCAATCTTTGCGATGGGGATCATGCCTTATATCACAGCGTCAATCGTTGTGCAGCTCTTACAGTTGGACGTCGTTCCGAAGTTTGCAGAGTGGGCAAAGCAAGGTGAGGCTGGTCGAAAAAAGCTAACACAGGTAACTCGATATGGAACGATCGTTTTAGGTTTTATTCAAGCAATTGCAATGTCCATCGGTTTTAATTCAATGTACGCAGGGCCAGGACCGGATCTAATTGTTAATCCGTCACCTATAACGTATGTATACATTGCTATCGTTTTAACAGCAGGTACTGCATTTTTAATGTGGGTTGGTGAACAAATTACTGCACATGGAGTCGGAAACGGAATCTCACTCATTATCTTTGCTGGTATAGCAGCTGGTATTCCGAACATGATTAACACTCTGTACGTTTCTGAAATTGAAGGAGCGGGCGATGGGTTGTTCTTAGCCATTGTGACAGTATTATTGTTAGCACTTGTCGTGTTATTGATTATTATCGGTGTTATCTATGTACAACAAGCATTAAGGAAAATACCCGTGCAGTATGCGAAACGAGTAGTAAATCGAAGCCCTGTTGGCGGACAATCGACGCACTTACCGATTAAAGTAAATGCGGCAGGCGTTATTCCAGTAATCTTTGCTTCAGCGTTGTTTTACTTTCCATCAACGATTGCTTCATTTGTTGGTACGGAAGACACTGGTTGGGCAAAATGGATTGTTGATAACTTTGTTCCAGGTAACTGGTTTGGCGGTACACTCTTTGTGTTATTGATCATCGCTTTTACTTATTTCTATACGTTTGTTCAGGTTAATCCGGAAAAAATGGCGGATAACTTGAAAAGGCAAGGCGGGTACATCCCTGGGATACGTCCTGGTCAAGCAACGCAATCTTTTATCACGAAGATCTTATACCGGTTAACGTTTGTTGGAGCGTTGTTTCTTGCAACGATTGCAACAATTCCGGTTGTGTTTATTGCACTTCTAGACCTGCCTCCCCAAGTTCAAATTGGTGGAACTGGATTGTTAATCATCGTTGGTGTAGCATTAGATACGATGAAACAAATTGAAGGACAATTAATTAAGCGTTCGTATAAAGGATTTATTAATTAAAAAGAGAACGGGTAGGGCTAGAACCCCCGTTCATCTTTTGCTGACTTGCAGGAAGGGGATCGAAATGAACTTAATTTTAATGGGATTGCCTGGTGCTGGTAAAGGTACTCAGGCAGAACAAATTGTTGAGGATTACGGTATTCCGCATATCTCAACAGGTGATATGTTTCGTGCAGCAATCAAGAATGAGACGGAGCTTGGATTAAAAGCAAAATCTTTTATGGATGCAGGCAGCCTTGTTCCTGATGAAGTCACTATTGGCATTGTTAGAGAACGTCTCGCTCAAGACGATTGTGAGAAGGGCTTCTTATTAGATGGCTTTCCACGCACGATTGCACAAGCAGAAGCACTTGAAGAAATTTTGTCCACGCTTGGGCGTGAACTTGATTTTGTATTAAATATTCATGTTCCGGAAGAGTTGCTTCTTGAGCGCTTGACTGGACGTCGCGTTTCTCCAACTTCAGGCAAAACGTATCACGTTGTTTATAATCCGCCTAAAGTAGACGGAAAATGCGATGTTGATGGTAGCGATTTAATCCAGCGTGATGATGATAAGCCGGAAACGGTGAAAACACGTCTTGAAGTAAATCAGCAACAAGCACAGCCGTTAATTGATTTTTACGAGTCAAAAGGCTACTTGAAGCACATCGATGGAAACCGGGACATTAATGATGTTTATAAAGACATTCAAGCATTACTCGCGGAGACGCATGCATGATTGTCATTAAAACAGAACGTGAGCTTGAAGTTATGCGGAAAGCTGGGCAGATTGTGGCACTCACACATGCTCACTTAAAACCATATATCAAGCCAGGCATTACAACCGGAGAAATTGATGCACTTGCTGAATCGTTTATTCGTTCTCACGATGCAACGCCTTCTTTTCTTGGATACGGCGGCTTTACAGGCAGTGTCTGTGCGTCGGTAAACGAAGAGTTGGTGCATGGCATACCTGGAGATCGAGTGCTTAAAGATGGTGATGTCATCAGTCTTGATATCGGAGCGTATTACAATGGCTACCACGGGGACTCTGCATGGACGTACGGTGTTGGAACGATTTCTGAAGAGGATCAACGGCTGTTAGATTCAACTGAAGAGTCTCTTTATAAAGGTTTAGAACAAGCCCGTCCAGGTAATCGGCTTTCAGATATCTCGCATGCAATCCAATCCTATATTGAGCCGCTTGGCTACTCTGTTGTTCGTGAGTATGTCGGACACGGTGTCGGGCAAGACTTACATGAGGATCCTCAAATCCCTCATTACGGACCACCTGGTAAAGGGCCACGGTTAAAACCAGGAATGGTACTTGCGATTGAACCGATGATTAATGCAGGGAGTCGTTATGTAAAAACACTTTCTGATAATTGGACAGTTGTTACGGTTGATAAAAAGAACTGTGCACACTTTGAGCATACGATCGCTATTACAGAATCAGGATATGAGATCTTGACGAAAGCATAAGTTTTCAGGTAAGATAGACTGTCTGTGTAGTGTAGGTTATGCTAGCATCTACTCGAAGGGAGGAACTCCATTCATGGCAAAAGAAGACGTTATAGAAGTAGAAGGAACGGTCATCGAACCGTTGCCAAATGCGATGTTTCGTGTTGAACTTGAAAACGGCCATAAAATTCTTGCGCATGTATCTGGGAAAATTCGTATGCACTTTATCCGCATTTTACCTGGTGATAAAGTAACTATTGAACTCTCTCCTTACGATCTGACGCGCGGACGAATTACGTACCGTTATAAATAAAAACACTCTCCGTATACAAGGAGGTTTATACAATGAAGGTAAGACCATCAGTCAAACCCATTTGCGAAAAATGTAAGGTTATTCGCCGTAAAGGCAATGTAATGGTAATTTGCGAAAACCCGAAACATAAACAAAAACAAGGCTAATCTATAAGGAGGTGCCAAGCCTATGGCACGTGTTGCAGGTGTGGACATTCCTCGCGATAAGCGCGTTGTAATTTCACTCACTTACGTATTTGGCATTGGTAAATCAACAGCAGCTAAAATTCTTGAAACTGCTGGAATTGACCAAAACACTCGCGTTCGTGACCTAACTGAAGAAGAACTTGGTCGTATTCGTGAAGCTGTCGAAGCGTTTCAAGTAGAAGGTGACCTTCGTCGTGAAGTGTCTCTTAACATTAAGCGTCTAATCGAAATTGGTAGTTACCGTGGTATTCGCCACCGTCGTGGATTACCAGTTCGTGGTCAAAACTCTAAAAACAATGCTCGTACACGTAAAGGTCCAAAACGTACAGTAGCAAACAAGAAAAAATAGTTAGGAGGGAATTGATAACATGGCTAAGAAAACGAATACTCGTCCAAAGCGTCGTCAAAAGAAAAATATTGACACTGGTATGGCTCACATCCGCTCTACCTTTAACAATACGATCGTGACGATCACGGATACGCATGGCAATGCGATTTCTTGGGCAAGCGCTGGCGCTCTCGGTTTCAAAGGTTCTCGTAAGTCTACGCCATTTGCTGCGCAAATGGCGGCTGAGTCTGCTGCGAAAACAGCTATGGAGCATGGCATGAAAGTCATTGAGGTTTCTGTAAAAGGACCTGGAGCAGGCCGTGAAGCTGCTATCCGTTCTTTACAAGCTGTAGGTCTTGAAGTCAACATGATTAAAGATGTGACTCCAGTTCCTCACAATGGCTGCCGTCCACCGAAACGTCGCAGAGTTTAAGAAAAACAATCATTGTATAGATTTCTTGCTAGTGTCTATAATGGATAAGACGAGATCTATTTGACAATGAAGGTAAGACAAATAGGCATTGCTCATGGGAAGTCCAAAAGGAGACCCTTTGGGCAATCCTTGTGTTTGCCGGAGTTCGACGTTTTGAAGGAGGGTTTGTTTAATGATTGAAATTGAAAAGCCGAATATTGAGACGGTTGAAGTAAGCGAAGATGCAAGATACGGCAAATTTGTCGTTGAGCCTCTCGAGCGTGGTTATGGAACAACACTAGGAAACTCCTTGCGTCGCATTCTTCTATCATCACTTCCTGGTGCTGCAGTTTCATCGGTTCAAATTGACGGTGTCTTACACGAGTTTTCAACAATTGAAGGCGTTGTGGAAGATGTAACTACGATTATTTTGAATCTGAAGAAGCTAGCTTTGAAGATTTATTCTGATGATGAAAAGACGCTTGAGATTGATGTTCAAGGTGACGGTATCGTCACAGCTGGAGATTTGACTCATGACAGTGACGTAGAAGTGTTAAATCCTGATCTTCATATCGCTACGCTTACAAAAGGAGCTTCGTTCCGCATGCGTTTGCAGGCGAAACGTGGTCGTGGGTATATTCTCGCGGATGGCAACAAAAGCGACGACCAGCCAATTGGCGTTCTTCCGATTGACTCGATCTATACACCGGTGGCGCGTGTCAACTATCAAGTTGAGAATACACGTGTCGGGCAAGTCACAAACTATGATAAACTAACCCTTGATGTGTGGACCGATGGAAGCACTCGCCCCGAAGAAGCAGTATCTCTTGGAGCGAAAATCCTTACGGAGCACTTAAATATTTTCGTAGGCTTAACGGACCAAGCACAAAATGCGGAAATCATGGTTGAAAAAGAGGAAGATCAGAAAGAGAAAGTCTTAGAGATGACAATCGAAGAGCTTGATCTATCTGTTCGTTCTTACAACTGTTTGAAACGTGCTGGCATCAATACGGTGCAAGAGTTAACGCATAAAACAGAAGAAGACATGATGAAAGTTCGTAATCTTGGACGTAAGTCTTTGGAAGAAGTACAAGAGAAGCTAGGCGAGCTTGGACTCGGGCTTCGTAACGAAGAATAAGGAATCGTTTTTGGCTTAAAGGAGGGAATTAGCATGGCATACGCAAAACTTGGTCGTACGAGCTCACAGCGCAAAGCGTTGCTTCGTGATTTGGCAACTGACCTAATCATTAACGAGCGCATCGAAACGACAGAAGCGAAAGCAAAGGAATTGCGTCCGATCGTTGAAAAAATGGTGACTCTAGGTAAACGTGGTGATCTTCACGCACGTCGTCAAGCAGCAGCATTTGTACGTAACGAGACAGCTGACGAAGAAACAGGGCAAGATGCAATTCAAAAGCTATTTGCAGATATTGCACCGCGTTTTGAAGAGCGTCAAGGCGGATATACACGCATTCTTAAAGTTGGTCCTCGTCGTGGAGACGGTGCACCAATGGCAATCATTGAGTTTGTTTAATCAGCTCATGTAAGTGGCGATTAAGGGCAGGAGATAACGGGAGCAGGAAGCTTCTTCACTCTATGCCCTTTTTTGTTATGTAAAAACAGGAGGAGCTACAGATGCTTTCTTGTATAGGGGTTCATTATCGTTACGAGTATTCAGAGTCTGACGCCCTTTATGACGTTTCATTGACGATTAAAAAGGGTGAGAGAGTGGCTCTTGTTGGTCGGAATGGTTCAGGTAAATCAACGTTTGCTAAACTATTAAATGGATTATACTCACCGACAATGGGGAGCATTTCGGTTCAAAGTATGAACAATACAGATCTACGGCATGAAGTAGGCATGGTCTTTCAAAACCCTGAAAATCAAATGGTAACAAGCATTGTTGAAGATGACCTCGCGTTTGGTCTTGAAAATAGACAACTATCTAGGAATGAAATAACAAAACGTATTCAAATTGTTTCAAAGAAACTAGGAATAGTTGATTTGCTTGAGAGAGATAGTAGCCAATTATCTGGGGGACAAAAACAACGTATTGCTCTTGCTGGAGTTCTTGTGATGGATCCTTCCGTACTTGTGTTAGATGAAGTCACTTCCATGCTCGATCCGTTAGGTAAGGAAGCTGTCAATGAATTATTGAATATGATTCATGAAGAGGGAAAAACGATTATTTCTATTTCTCATGATGTAGAGGAGATTCTTAGCAGTGATAGAGTAATTGGATTTTTAGATGGCAGTGTAATCTTCGATGGTCTTCCTTCAGAGTTGTTTGCCCTACCAGAGTACGTAAAACAGCTGGGATTAACACTTCCCTTTACTTTTGAGTTAGCTCATTTGTTAGCGAAACGAGGCATTGTGTTAGAGCAAGACAGCTACCATTCAATTGAGGGGTTAGTAGGTGCAATATGGAAGTATTCTTTAAAGATGTAAGTTATTTTTACGGGAATGCAAGTAATGACCGAATACATGCATTAAAAGATGTAAACTTGGCTGTTGGTGCGAATCAGTTTGTTGCGGTTGTTGGTGATACTGGATCTGGCAAATCAACGCTAATCCAGCACCTTAATGGGTTGCTTCTCCCTAAAAAAGGAACTGTGTTTGTTGGTGGAGAGCAATTATCGTCTCATAAGAAGAAACTACAGGAATTACGAAAGAATATAGGTTTTCTATTTCAGTACCCGGAACATCAGTTGTTTGAAGAAACGGTAGCGAAGGAAATTGGATACGGGCCGCGCATGTTAGGTCTTTCTGAACCAGAGGTAAATGAGCGAGTTTCTATTGCCATGCAGGCGGTTGGACTTCCTGAAGACCTTTGTAACCGGTCACCATTTCATCTATCAGGAGGACAACAAAGACGAACAGCGATTGCCTCTGTGTTGGCACAAGAGCCAAAGATGCTGGTGCTGGATGAGCCTGGTGCAGGGTTAAATTCGGCTTCAAAAGATGAGTTACTGCAACTATTTTTGGATTATCAGAAGCAACAGCAGGTCACTGTATGGATGATCACACATTCAATGGAGGATGTCGTTAAATATGCTGATTACTGTATCGTCATGCATAAAGGAATGGTTTTAACTGCTGATAAACCAGAAAAGGTATTTACGAATCTTGATTTAATTAAAAATCAAGTCATAAAGCTTCCGCAGGCAATGAGGTTTGCTAATGAGTTGTCTAAGGGAGAGGAGTGGCCATTTTTGCGTGACACAGATGAATTGGCTACTTGGATTGCAAACAACTATTTGGGGAAATACCATGAGTAATGAGTCCGTCCTGTTAGGGCAGTATGTACACGGTAAATCGACTTTACATCGTCTTGACGCACGTGCAAAGATTGTGAGTGTTTTTATTTTTGCTCTTGCCGTTTTTGGAGTTGGGTCATGGTTATCACTTTTGATTAGCACTATTTATTTGTTTGGTCTAATGGCATTAAGTAAGCTTTCAATACCAATGTTATTGCGATCATTAAAAGTGGTAGCATTGTTTTTATTGTTGTTTTTCCTGCTACAAGTGCTAGCTGTACGTGAAGGTGAAGTTGCTTTTATTATCGCTGGATTTCCATTGTATAGGGAAGGAATAATAGAAGCCGGTATTGTTGTTTGGCGGACATTATTGCTTTTTATGGCGGCTACATTAATGACTGCAACAACAAGTCCATTGCATATTACTTCAGCAGTTGAAGCATTGCTAAAACCATTAAAAAGACTGCGTGTTCCTGTTGCGGAACTTGCTTTAATGATGTCCATTGCATTGAGGTTTATTCCTATTTTAAAACGTGAACTTGATTTGATCAGAAGAGCACAACAGGCCAGAGGCGTATCATCTGAAGGGGTTACAAAGCGCCTATATGCTTTTAGTGCATTGCTTGTGCCTTTGTTTGTTAGGTCATTAAAGCGCGCAGAGGAGTTAGCTGAGGCGATGGAAGCAAGAGGTTATGATAGCAAAGTTCCACGCTCTGTTTGGAAAAAAACGAAGTGGTCATTAAAAGATACATTTGCTGTTGCACTAGCTTTAGGAACAGCGGGTCTTATTATATGGTTTTAAGGAGAGAACAAGATGGCAAGGTTTGCGTGCAAATTGACATATGATGGGACGGCGTTTAGTGGGTATCAAGTTCAACCTAATAAAAGAACGGTCCAATCAGTTGTCGAACAAGGCTCAAGGCCATACACAAGGGCATGGATGTCCCAATCATTGCCTCGGGCAGAACAGACGCGGGTGTTCATGCAAAGGGACAAATCATTCAGTTTGACTCTGAACTGTCGATTTCCGCAGAGAAATGGTCCCAGGCACTGAATACGCATCTTCCAGAGGATGTTGTTATAACTGGGGTTGTCGAAGTAGACAGGGAATTTCACGCTAGATACCATACTACAGCAAAAGAGTATCGGTATTATATTAGTTGTGGGGAATTCCAAAATGTGTTTCGTCGCAACCAAGCGGTTCATATAAAACAGCCTCTAGATGTTCCAGCTATGCAAACAGCCGCGCACTATTTACTGGGAACTCATGATTTTTCAGCCTTTTGTGCAGCAAATACATCAGTTGAGGATAAGGTTCGTACAATTATAAGCGTTGCGGTCCAACCTATCGGAAACGAACTCGAAATTTCCATCCGTGGGAATGGCTTCTTATACAATATGGTTCGCATTATTGTTGGAACACTTATCGAAGTTGGTATAGGGAAAAGGCGAGCAATAGAAATGGAACAAATTTTATCTGGGAAGGATCGTGGGGCGGCAGGAAAAACAGCGCCAGCACACGGTTTGTATCTCTGGGAAGTAAATTATGAAACGGATCTATTTACAGCTCAGAAATAAAAAGAAACGCCCGGATGAGTTTTTATAAAATGAATTGACTTTAACGAGTAGATATTGTATGATATTAGATGGTAATTCTAAAGACCCACTGCCCCGGGTTGCGGAATGAAATCATAAATAAGCAAAAATGAATGGACAAAAAACAGCCAGTTTCAAGGCCATTCTTTATGCCGAACGATAAAAGAACGATTTATTATTAGGAGGTTTAACTATGCGTACAACATATATGGCAAAGCCAAACGAAGTTGAGCGTAAATGGTATGTTGTTGACGCTGAAGGTCAAACGCTTGGCCGTCTTTCTTCAGAAGTCGCATCAATCCTACGCGGAAAACACAAACCAACATTTACACCACATATTGACACTGGTGATCACGTAATCATTTTGAATGCAAGCAAAATCCAACTAACTGGAAACAAGCTTCAAGATAAAATTTACTATCGCCACACAAACCACCCAGGTGGATTGAAAGAAACAAAAGCACACGAAATGCGTGCCAACAAGCCAGAGCGTATGCTTGAGCTAGCGATCAAAGGAATGCTTCCTAAGAACACGCTTGGCCGCAAACAAGGCATGAAGCTTCATGTATATGCAGGTTCAGAACACAATCATCAAGCACAACAACCAGAAGCGTACGAGCTTCGCGGTTAATCTTTGGGAGGTAATTGATTATGGCTCAAGTACAATACTACGGCACTGGCCGTCGTAAGCATTCTGTTGCGCGTGTTCGCCTTGTTCCTGGCGATGGCACAATCGTTGTTAACGGCCGTGACCTTGACGAATATTTTGGTCTTGAAACACTAAAGCTTATCGTAAAACAACCACTTGTTGAAACTGGTGTAACGGGTCAGTACAACATTCACGTGAATGTAAACGGAGGCGGCTTCACAGGACAAGCGGGCGCAATTCGCCACGGCGTTGCTCGTGCTCTACTTCAAGTAGATCCTGAAAACCGTCCAACATTAAAATCTGCAGGCTTCCTTACTCGTGATGCTCGTATGAAAGAACGTAAAAAATACGGTCTTAAAGCAGCACGTCGTGCGCCTCAGTTCTCAAAACGTTAATACAGCAATGGTTTCAGCCTTCAAGCCTACACCGCTTGGAGGCTGTTTTTATGCTTGAAAAATCTATTTGCTAACATTTTACGTTATCTTAGTTTGAAAGACATGAAATCAGAGAACATTTTTGCAGTTTTTTCTTTCTTCGTTTTAGTCACGTGAGTATAGATGGCAAGTGTCATGTTTATATCAGAGTGACCTAATCTTCCTTGAACATATTCCAGCCTCAAATAATAAAGAAGCGTGAGTATGACGTAGTCCATGAACTGTGATGTTGTGCATGCGCATTTTTTAATCCCGTAGACTATAACTCGTTAACTTGAGCTAAACGCATGAATTTATTTAAAAAATCTGAAAAATAAAAGAGGATCTTATTCCTATCTTGTCGAAAGTATGTCGCGTAATGTTCTTGAACTAAGAATATTGCATATTTTTTGGGAGAAGGTGTATAAGATGGGGATAGAAATAAGTATACTCGCAGGTAAGGATGAATCAGAGACAAGCATTGATACAGATGGTTCAGTTCTACATGTAATAACGGATGCTGAAAGAAAGTCTTTCGGCATTACTGATTCAGATTTAAAAGAGTACGTCGGTGTTTATAAAGGGAAAAGACCAAAAGATGTATACGTATGCAGTCCCACACCTTGGGGAGATCTTTATAAAACATATGATTGGTCCGAAGTACAAGTACAATTAAAGGTTAAGAATTATAAAATCAAGGAATTCTCTTCTACCCCTACGATTTTAGCTACACATGAGTTTCACAATGATCATGACAAGGAACCAAGTACTTATACAGCTAATATTTCACAAATAATTACTGATACTACATCATCAACTTGGGAATCATCGAACACAATCACTGTTAGTCAAATGATTAAATATGGGATCACTTTTTTAGGTGCTGACGGCGGTGGAGAGACTACAATGTCATATGAACGATCATGGGGTGAATCGTCTACTAAGAGCGAAAGCATTGAGCTTGGTTCCGGATCGAGTGTAGAAATTACTTTAGGTCCAAACGAGTCTGCAACAGCAGAGTTATCAACAAGTAAGGGGCATCTGGAGGTTGAGGTTGAATATGAAGCAAGTTTAATCGGCCAAGTAGCTGTAAATTATGATCCGCCTTATGACGGTCATCATTCTATGCCTTCAATATTAACAAGGTACTAAATGCAAATGAAATGGACACAGCTGTAACTATAAAAGAAACAATCAAATTAGACTATTATAGTAGCTCAAAAGTTACAACTAGCAACGGCATAAGCCAGTCAAAAGTCATTTCTGCGAGTGACAATGTAGAAGTAAAGCAATAACATCAATACTAGTGAAAGAGAGAGCACCAACAAATTTATATAATAGCTTTTTGGGTGTATACTATTAACGCACTTAACAGTGTACGGGCTGTTTTCTTATGGAAACCAGCTCACCTCATTCGACAAGTCCCCGTTTCGGCGGGGTTAAATCGTTTTTTGATTAATATGGCTCTTTCAGCATTATTCAAGTACAGGAACATCTCAGATGTATAAGTTAACAAATAAATGTTCAATCTCATTAATGTTCTACCTCCAGGTAAACACGACTCCGGCCGCCTATATTTCCCTTGGGCGGCTTTTAATATGACGAATTGTAAAATCAAGTGCGACACCTTTAAAAAAAGAAAACTCATGGACACCTTCGTGTAAAATGGAGTTACCACACACCCTTTACACACGGAGGTTATCACTTGAGCTATTCTCATCTTACCACTTTTGAGCGAGGCCTTAACGCTCTTAAACCCTTAAGGTGAGTTTAAATTAGACTTTTAAGAAAGATGTTGTTATTAACGCTCATATTATTTAATGAATTGCTTTTTGGAAATACAAAGAAATTCAAGCATTTATTGCTGATGTGACATATGCATGTCTTTATACTCTCCGTTCATACTAGAAGAAAAAAGGGGAGAGGAAACATGAATGTCATTACAACACTAAATGATAAAAGAAGAGAAAAACAATGGAATTTTGAGCGGAAAATGCTGCGACATATAGACTTAAAAAAGATGGAACGGAGTATAAAAGAATGGGTCCGCCCTATTATACCGTTTCAGTTTCAAGCCTATCCGTTTTTACTTGATCAGAGCATTGACATGACGATCGATGCATTTTTGCTCGGGACGGAGTATGGGCGGTTTGGCATTGATGGAGAATCAGCCATTGATTCAAGGAAACGTTGTAATGAGGAGCTTACAATGTTGTCCCACAGTCTTTGTGATACGCTCTCGGGATGGAATGGCGAAAGCCTTCGGAGTCACTATTAACCGCAATTGATATGTTGCTTGGTACTTGGTGGGAAAAAGGGTACCTAGAAGCGTGCAAAGCGTATAAACTCCGTTTACAGTAACAATCATATATCTCCCTTGTCCACGTATATATAAATGAGGACAAGGGGGAAAAAGATGTGAGACGACATACTTGGAGTTTTATTATTGGAGGATTGTTGCTTGCTGCTGTCATTGTTTGGATTCGTTATGATGCACAATTAGAAGATTCCTCATCAACGTGGCATTTGCCGATGTCTGGAAAGGTGATTGTTCTTGATCCAGGACATGGTGGTATGGATGGGGGAGCAAGCTCAAAATCGGGGATTCTCGAGAAAACTGTTACACTTGAAGTAGCTCTTAAATTGCGGGATTATTTACAAGAAGCGGGCGCGCTAGTCATTATGACTAGAGAAGAAGATGTAGATTTGGCCAGCCCGGATACGGCCAAAATAAGGCAACGGAAAGCAGAAGATTTGCGTAAACGAGCACAAATTGTGAATGAATCAGAAGCAGACTTATACTTATCAATCCATATGAATGCGATCCCTTCAGAGCGATGGAGAGGCGCACAAACGTTTTATCACTTAAGCGATAAGAAAAACGAAGAACTAGCTGTATTTGTTCAAGAAGAGATAAAGAGGAATTTAGAGAACACAAACCGGTATGCCAAACCAATTCATCATGTTTATTTGTTAAAAGAAGCAAAGATACCTGGAGCCTTAGTAGAAGCAGGGTTCTTGTCTAATCCTGAAGAAGCAGCAATGCTTGAAACGGATGATTACCAAGACAAGGTTGCAGCTTCTATTTATGAAGGGATGCTTCGATACGTATCAGGAGAGAAGGCACCTAAAGCCAACCCGTATGAATAAATAAAGAAACATCATTTGCGTTAATCAGCGTTGTCCAGTAGGATAAAGGAATGAAAACGCTGGAGTGATTAATACAGAAATGAGTCATTACCGAGTAAAGAAAGTGTTAAATAATAATGTTGTTATCGCCGAACGTGCTAATGAAGAAGTTATTTTAATTGGCAAAGGGATTGGTTTTAATCGAAAGAAGGGAAGTGAAGTCCCTTCCGAAGAAGTAGAGAAACTCTTTGTCATGAAGAATGAAAAAGAACAAGAAAGTTATTTGAAGTTGCTTCCACAAGTTGAACCACCATTGCTGGATGTGACTATTGAAGCGATAGAGCTTATCGCTTTGAAAACAGGTCTGCCTTTAAATGAACATATTCATGTAGGTTGATGGATCATTTATCCTTTGCACATGCGAGGACTGTTTCTGGACTACAAATAAGGAATCCTTTTTTAGCTGAAACGAAAGTATTGTATCCCAAAGAGTTCTCGATTGCACTTGAAATTGTTCATTTAATCAAAAAACGGATTCACATTGAATTACCGAAAGAAGAGGCTGGCTTTATTGCGCTTCATATTCATAGTGCTCTGCAAGATAAGAGCTTAGGTCGAGTCAATGCCCATTCGCAACTTGTTTCCGAGCTAGTTGGTTTGATTGAAACACAGATGGATGTGACTCTCGATAAGGAGAGTATTGATTATATGAGGCTTGTACGCCATCTGCGCTTTGCGATTGAACGTGTTGATAATGAGGAGCGAGTGGAAGAGCCTAAAGCGATTACAATGTTATTGAAACAAGAGTATCCCATGTGCTATAATCTCTCATGGAAGCTCATAAAAGTGATGCAGCGTGCACTGCGTAAACCTGTGTTTGACGCGGAAGCGGTGTATTTGACCATGCATCTGCAAAGAGTGCAGAGCAAATACAAATAAATCACGTGTAACTGATTCGATCAGGCATGAGGAAAAACACCTGGACCAATTTTTTAAATTGGACAGTGCTTTTTCTCATGCCTTTTTTGTGCGCTTCACACAATCAAAATGAAAATAGGAGGTACATGATGTTTAAGAAAGTTTTTGGCTATTTACAGAAAATCGGTAAGGCTTTAATGCTACCGGTTGCGATGCTCCCAGTAGCGGGTTTGCTTCTTGGTATTGGCGTTGCTCTGCAGATGGAACAGACGCTTGGCTATATGCCGTTTTTAGAAGCGGGTTGGATCCAACATACAGCGAGTGTAATGGAAGCCGCTGGTGGGATTATCTTTGATAACCTAGCTCTTATATTTGCAGTAGGGGTAGCAATTGGCCTTGCTGGTGATGGTGCAGCTGCATTAGCAGCGCTTGTCGGTTACTTAGTTATGAACACTGTTATGGGGGAATGGTTAGGCGTTACCTCGGAATTGGTAGCAGATGACCCAGGATTTGCTCATGTCCTTGGGATACCAACGCTGCAAACAGGGGTTTTTGGTGGAATTATTATCGGGATTATTGCTGCAACCTGTTACAATCGCTTTCATGACATTGAAATGCCAGCATTTCTTGGTTTCTTTGCAGGGAAACGATTTGTTCCAATAATTACGGCGGTGGCATCTTTTATTATGGCGCTTATCCTCGTCCTAATATGGCCGCATGTTCAAACAGGACTTAATGAAATCTCTGTTTTTCTTTTGGAGACGGGTCAATATTTTGCAGTCTTTTTCTTTGGCTTTATTAAACGGCTGTTAATTCCATTTGGATTGCATCATATCTTTCACGCCCCATTCTGGTTTGAATTTGGTCAATATACCAATGCAGCTGGAGAAATTGTCCGTGGGGATCAGTTGATTTTCTTTGCACAATTGCGTGATGGGGTAGAGATTACGGCGGGACGCTTCATGGCAGGAGAATTTCCAATCATGATGTTTGGTTTACCCGCTGCAGCGCTCGCCATGTATCATTGTGCTCGACCGGAAAAGAAGAAAGTTGTTGGTGGATTAATGGCTTCCGCTGCACTTACTTCTTTTCTAACAGGTATTACAGAACCGCTTGAATTTATGTTTTTATTTATTGCGCCTCTCTTATTCTTTATTCACGCTTTCTTAGACGGCGTATCGTTTGTCTTGATGACTTGGTTTGATGTAAATGTCGGCTTCACATTTTCTGGCGGGGCAATTGATTTCTTCTTATTCGGTATTTTACCGAATCAAGACCAATGGTGGATTACGGTTATTCTCGGACTCGTATTTGCGGCCATTTATTATTTTGTCTTCCGATTCGCGATTCTTAAATTTAACTTAAAAACGCCAGGCCGTGAAGAAGAAGACGATTCATCTGAAGGAAAAGAGAGGAATCAAGGTGAGTTAGCTTTTAATATTTTGCACGCAATGGGCGGAAAAGAAAACATCAATCATCTTGATGCATGTATCACACGCTTGCGTGTTTCCGTGAATGATATTGGTGCGGTTGATAAAAAAGAGCTAAAAGAACTTGGTGCTGCTGGGGTGCTTGAAGTCGGAAATAACATCCAGGCAATCTTTGGTCCCCGTTCTGAAACAATTAAAGGACAGATTCAGGATGTGATGTCAGGTAAAACGCCAAGACCGATTGAAACCAATCAGAAAGATGAAGTGAAAAAGCAAGTGGAAGATGTTCAACCAGAAGCTTTACAACAAGAAACAAATGAAATCGTGAAAGCACCAATGACTGGAGATCTTCTTTCAATTGAGGACGTGCCGGATCAAGTCTTCTCTGGAAAAATGATGGGAGATGGTTTTGCTATTGATCCAGTAGATGGGTTGGTTATGGCACCTATTGATGGGAGAATAACAACGGTCTTCCCTACGAAACATGCGATTGGAATCACTTCAGCAAATGGGTTAGAAGTACTCATTCATATCGGTATTGATACGGTTAAATTAAATGGGGAAGGGTTTAATGTATTTGTTCAGGAAGGAGACTTCGTGAAAAGTGGTGAAAAGTTGATTGAGTTTGATCATGAATTCATTAAAAAACATGCTACTTCACTGATTACACCGGTATCTTTACAAACTTAGCAGAAGGAGAATTTGTCTCGATAAAAAAAGTGGGTCAAGTTCAAGCAGGAGAGAAAGCGAACATTCAGATTGAAAAATAAACGATTGAACTAGGGCAAGCCGCTCTAGTTCTTTCTTGCTTTTATCTATGCTATACTGAGAGAAATTCGGTTGTTTGTTCTAAAGGGAAGGTGACAGCATTGATTACGGATCAGGAAATAATGGAAGCGCTAAAACGAGTGAAAGATCGTGACCTTGATAAAAGCATCGTCGATACAGGCGGTGTTCGTGAGTTGAAAAATAAAGATGGTAACATTAGTTTAAAGGTTGCTCTTGCTAAAACAGGAACGCCAGAGCAGATGCAAGTGCAACAGGAAATTGTGAACGTTTTAAAAAGTGAGGGTGCAAATTCGGTTGGTTTGCGATTTGACTCATTAACCGATGAAGAATTAGAGGCTCTCGGAGGCGCGAAAGAAGAAGAATTTAAGGGTCCACAGTTGCTTGCGCCAACGAGCAAGACAACGTTTATTACTGTAGCTAGTGGTAAAGGTGGCGTAGGGAAATCGACTGTATCTGTAAATACAGCTGTTTCACTAGCGCGTCTTGGAAAAAAAGTCGGTATTATTGATGCTGATATATATGGGTTTAGTGTACCGGATATGATGGGCATTGCAGAACGTCCTAAGGTTGTAAACAAACGTATTTATCCAGTTGAACGTTTTGGTGTGAAAGTTATATCAATGGGTTTTTTCGTGGAAGATAATGCACCGGTTATTTGGCGTGGTCCAATGCTTGGAAAGATGATTAACCAGTTCTTCTCAGAATGTGAGTGGGGTGAGCTTGATTACTTAATTTTAGACTTGCCTCCTGGTACTGGAGATGTAGCGCTTGACCTCCATTCTATGTTGCCTGAATCAAAAGAGTTAATTGTTACAACTCCACATGCGACCGCAGCTTTTGTAGCAGCAAGAGCGGGCGCAATGGCGATTAAAACGCATCATGAAATGCTGGGTGTTGTCGAGAATATGGCATATTTCCAAAGCAAAGCAACCGGCGAAAAAGAGTATGTATTCGGTACTGGTGGAGGAAATAGGCTAGCAGAAGAGCTAAAAACAGATTTACTAGCTCAAATTCCACTAGGACAACCTGATATAGATGAAAACGATTTTGCTCCGTCAATTTATGCAGAAGAGCATCCGATTGGTGAACAATATCGGGAGTTAGCGGAAGCGATCGTGTTTAAAACAGAAAAAGGATAGAAAAAACGTTCCTCATTGAGGGACGTTTTTAATTATCTTCATTTTCCTCTTTTTGTTTGCCTTGATTTTCAATTGCCTTTGACATTAAGTCAGCCATTTTTGCTGCGAAGTAAGGACTTTCCATTGACTCACTCATAATAGCCATAATTTGTTCTCGGTATTCTTTTGATTTCATGAGTTCTAAAGCATGTTCACCCATTTGTGGGTCTTTTAATATATCTAACATCATTTGTTGATAAGCGGGATCTTTCATTAATGATTTTAAAATCTTTTCATTCTCTTCTTGCATACTTTCGGCAAATGTTTTAGTAAAATCGGGATCACTCATTACCTCTTGCCAAAATGCTTTTCCTTCTTCGGATGTTAATGTATCTTGAATTGTTTTTTTTACGAATGCGCTATCCATTACAAGTTCCTCGCGCATATCTTCTTCTGCGATTAATTCATGAAACGCTTTTTTTCCTTCATCTGTCTTTAATAAATCGATAACCATTTTTTTGGTTCCTTCATAATCTGTGTTTTGTTGCGCTTCTGTCTGTGCACATCCTGACAGCGCAAGCATGCCGATTAATGGGATCACTAAATAAAGTTGCTTTCGTTTTCTCACAAATGATCCTTCCTTTCGGAGCGTTATTTATCCTTTAGTGTTTGTAACCATTTTTAAAATATGCATAAACGAGCTGGTGTTTATGATTCAAGGTTGCTACAATAAGAACGGATAAAAAAACTGGGGGATACGCTTGTGAACAGCAGGAAAGTCGTTTTTATTTTCTGGTCCACTTTGCTTTTAGGGAGTATAAGCGGGGGGATTGTTGGGCTCTTTATGAATCTCGATCAATTTGTTGGGGATGGTACTGCGAACTTTCTTCTTGGCCTTTTATGGATGTTAGGCATTAGCGCCGCATTTACAATGGTGGCGCAAATGGGTTTCTTCGCATATTTGTTTCTCCATCGTTTCGGCTTGGTTTGTCACGCACTCACACTTTATGGAACCGCATCCAATGGGTTTTAATTGCATTTGTTTATTTTGATTTAGTTTATTTTCGTTATATAGCATTTGCTGAAGGAGAGTCTTTCTGGGGCTATTTTATATTGCCAACACTTCTTCTTATTTACGCTGTTATAATCGCATTTATTAAGGCAAAAGAAACAAACAAAGGTGCATTTGTTCCTGCTTTGTTTTTTATGTTCGTTATTACAACGATTGAATGGATTCCAGCAATTACTGCTAATGAAACCCACTGGCTTATCTTCTATATAACGCCACTTCTTGTTGCGAATACATGGCAACTACTGTTATTGCATAGGTTAATTAAAAAACCATAAAAAAGTCGTGCATATGCACGACTTTTTTAATTCACTTCTTCGCTGTTAGAATGGGCGCTACTCATTAGTTCTTCAAGTGAAGTGAAGGTATAATCACGTTCTTTTAGTGTTTTTAAAATGGTGGGCAGAGCGGTGTTGGTTTGTTTAACTGAATCAGATGCATGAAACATAAGTACGTCGCCACCGGTTGTGTTTGCAAGGACATTTTCAACAATTACTTCGGCCCCGGGGTTTTCATAATCATAGGAATTCACACTCCAATGGATAATATCGAGTTTTTGATCTTGTGCCAAGTCGAGAGTCTTTGCTGTAAATGCTCCATTTGGAGGACGCAACAAAGTGGGCGTTTCACCCGTTAATTCTTGCAATACTTGTTTGCTTCTGCGCATATCTTGTACGACTTGTTCGTCTGACCAAGTAGAATAATTTTTATAACGATACCCATGACTACCGATTGTATAACCGGCATCAACGATTTCTTTGACTAAATCAGGATATTTCTCTGCCCACGAAGCCGACAAAAAGAAGGTCGCATATTTAACTTCATGATCTTGTAAGACTTGTAATGTTGGGGTTACATTTTGTTCGCCCCAGCTAATATTAAACGTAAGGGCGATGTTGTCGGCACTTGTATCTGCACGATAAAATGCTTGAGGTCCATCTGAAGTGGAGAAGACAGACATATTGTCACGCTGAACAAACAACCAACTGGCAACAAAAAGAGAGGCAACACAGATAAAGATAATTGGCTTCCATTTGCTTAAGTTAAATACCCAAATTCCTGTCATGACGACCGCTCCTTCTTGGACTTCTCTATAGACAAGATATGTTTGTCCAGTATATTTATGAATAAAATCTGTTGAAATCGAAAAGACTGCTTTATTAGGTATCGTTTAATTAGAGGCAGGTGTGGTCCATGTTGGGAATGTTGTTAACGGATAAAGAAGTTAAGGAAATTGAGTATTTATTGAAAAGAGAATTAGAAGAGCTTTTGCTTGATTTAACAGATGAACGGATTGAAGGGGTTGTAAAGGATGTGATGATTGAGAAATATGGTTTAGTCTTTAACTTATATAAACGGGTGGCATTACCGAGTGAGTATCAACAGTATGCTTTATCTTTAAAAATACATAGTCAAAAAAAAGTTTGAATAAGTGTTGACGTGAATTCGTCTAGTTGTTATATTAGTAAGTACCGCATTCAATATAGTCAAATTGCTTCAAAAAAACTTTTAAAAAAAAGATTTGACTTCTGGTTGAATGCAGTGTAAAGTACTAAGAGTCGCCAAGAGAGAACGGCGCAAA
>BAXC01000013.1 GCA_001310375.1 Bacillus sp. JCM 19041
CCCATTTTTTTATAGGAGAACATCGTGATTATTCGAGGAGTATTGATTATATAGGTTTTCTAAATAAATACCAGGCACAAGCAGAAGATGCGTATGTTTTAGGGTATTTCACTCATTTAATCGCCGATGATATTTGGCTAAAAGGTTTTTATTTGCCGTGGTTAAAAAACCGAATGGAAAAAGAGAAACGAATCGGGCCTTTGTATCATCGTGATTTCTTTTTGCTAAACGGCAAGTTACTTGAGCATTATGGCTTAAAATATGAGTTAAAAAACACGCTTCATCAGGTTCCGGGAGTAATCGATTTAGACGAGGTAACATCTAAGGATGTAGAAGCATTTATTCCTGCTATCATTGAAGATATGAACTATGATCAAAATGCAATTGATGAGAATTTAAACGTATTCACCTTTGACCAAATGCTTGGTTATATTGAGACATCAATTGAGATAGGGAATGAACATGTAAAACGGTTATGAAGGTAATGTAAAGTCTGTGTGCATTTGACATATAATAAATTGATTGAATGATGTCAGTGAAATAACTAGCAACTAGCGGAAGGCATACACATGCAGACCTGGAGTGAAGACGAAGGTGATACCCGCAGCTATGCTTGAGACTCAGCCTTCGCTGGCGGAAAAGAAAGACGGGCTAGTTTTTTCAAGACTTTGTGCACAAGGAACAGACGGAAAACAAATGTTTTCCGTCTAAAACACTCAATTTTGAGTGCTTTTCTCTATTGCCTCGATTTCTTTTGGCAAACGATTTGGGGCGCTAGGAACTTTGCGTGGCTCGTAGTCAATTTTCTCAGACGAGAAGACTTTGACAACCAGCGTTCCAGTATACGCTTTGGCGATAATTAAAATAGGCTGGTTATGGTTGTTTGTAAAAACAAAGTCTGGACCGTACCAGCTGACTGTAGCGTCTCTTCCTGGAGGAACATAGGTTACTCGTTTAGAGTGGGTATAGCGCTCATTAATTTGTAATGCCGCTTTATCAATTGCATTAAATAAAGTTGATGAACTTGGCAAATGCCACCACCAATTCCTTCAGATAGTTCTCCTCGGACGATAATTGGAGCTGCCATATAACCACGTTCAGCTGTCCGCATTCCCACTACTTCATTAAAAGAAAAACGTTCTCCTGGAAACACAACACGATTATTAATTGCTACTGAAGCGAGTTCAATATTGTTGACTCGCTGTTTGTTACGTGTATTGAAGTAAGTCGCATAAGCACCAACTTGTTCCGTTCGAATCGACTGCAATAAATCGGTGTCAACTTTAGGGAACTGTTTTAAAAGTGGTACTTCTACAATGCGCTGCTCGTTGCTATAGAAGTAATCATAAAAGAGCTCTTGAAAAGACTGCTTGTCTAAGCGATAACCAATTTCTTCTTTTATAATTTCGCCGTAGGGACCAAGCGTCGCATTAATTGGCTCTTTAAACACTTGTTTCTCCACATTAATAATGAGCTCATCTAACTTTTCTTGTTCAATGGTTGTTTGTCCAAGCAAAGGGTCAAAAAACTCTTCTCTATGTATGGAAACAATCGATTCTCCTTCATGCATCAGCTCAAGCGTTTCATC
Organism: Bacillus sp. JCM 19041; assembly: GCA_001310375.1. Classification (GTDB taxonomy): domain Bacteria; phylum Bacillota; class Bacilli; order Bacillales; family Bacillaceae_D; genus Shouchella. Next base: position 1,589 of record BAXC01000013.1, read on the forward strand.
ATTTGGTAATAAGGAAAATGCCAAGAGGAATGATAATAACAAGCTTGCCAAACAAATCCGCTCCTTTCCTCACACTAGATAGTATGGATCGTTTCATTAAGGGAAATTCGGAAGTCGGGCAGAAAATGAGATGTAAAAACAGGAAGTAATTTACGGGGTTGATGTGTGTGGAGGATGAGCAAGATGCAAGGATTGTGAGTGAGAGCGGAGACTGAGTGCGGGATGCAGAGATTCGTGGATGGAGCGCGGAGATTTGAACTTCGAGAGCGGAGATTGACTGCGGGATGTGTGGAGATTAGTGAATGGAGTGCGGAGATTCGAGGAAGTAATGTGAGAATTAAGCACGCGACAGCGTCATTTGTGTGAGAAATGCAAACACTGGTGTGAGAAAAGCATAGATAAAAGGCTGATAAAAAAGAGGCAGGATCATTTTACGATGCCGCCTCTGTTTCCTCTTATTTCATCATCTCATTATTATTACTTGAGTGTTTTCGCTCTGCGTGGGCTTCGCCCCATTCGTGCATTGCTGAAAGCACGGGTTCAAGCGTCTTTCCATACGCACTAATTGAGTATTCGACTTTTGGGGGAATTTCTGAATAGACGATTCGAACAATAATCTCCTCGTCTTCTAGCTCTCGTAGTTGTTTCGTTAATACTTTAGGTGTAATTTCTGGGATGGCGCGCTGTAATGCACCAAATCTTGTTGTTCCATTAGCGAGTAGGTGCAGTAAAATGAGCGGTTTCCATTTACCTATGAGAATGCCAAGAGCTTGATCGACACGGCATTGTTTGGGGATGATCTTCATTTTATTTCTCTCCTTAGTATCCTGAAGATACCATATATCCTGGAAGTGCGTACTTTTAAATGAGTTCATCATACGTCAAAATAGAAGCATAAACAACTATCGAGATTGCAGCACATAAAAGGAGTGAACCTTAGGCGATGAATCGAATTGATAAAAGCAATGGACTTGAATTTGGCATTTATACTTTAGGTGATCATTTACCTAATCCTCATACTGGAGAACATATCTCCGCTGAACAACGTATAAAGGAAATTATTGAATTTGCAAAGCTTGCTGATCAAGCAGGTTTAGATTTCTTTAGTGTTGGCGAAAGCCATCAGGATTATTTTGCGACACAGGCGCATTCGGTTGTATTAGCGGCGATTGCTCAAGCGACTAAAAGCATTAAGATTGGTAGCTCTTCAACAATCATAAGTACGTCTGATCCGGTTCGGGTTTATGAAGATTTTGCTACTGTGGATTTGATTTCAGGTGGCCGTGCCGAAATCATTGCTGGACGAGCATCTCGTGTTGGTTTGTATGATTTGCTTGGGTATGACTTGCGTGATTATGAGTCATTGTTTGAAGAGAAATTTGATTTGCTGCGGCAGATTAATGAAGAAGAAGTTGTGAATTGGAGTGGTGAATTTAGGCTCCTTTAAACGATGCCCGAGTGATACCTCGACCAAAAGAAGGCAAACTCCCAATTTGGCGGGCGGTTGGTGGCACGCCGCGAGTGCCATTAAAGCTGGTTATGCTGGTGTGCCTATGTTCCTTGCGCATTTGGCAGGGCCTACCGCTGTCTTTAAGCGTTCGATTGATGCGTATCGTGCGGCATTAACTGAAGCTGGACATGACCCAGCTGATTTCCCGATTGCGACAGCAGGACTCTTTTTTGCAGCAGAGACAACACAAGAAGCGCAACGGACGTATTACCCTCACGTAAATGAAGGGATTAAGTTAACAAATGGCCAAGGTTTTTCAAAGCGGGCTTTTGCTCAAGGGGAAGATGTTCGTGATGTATTGGCTGTCGGAAGCCCGCAACAAATCATTGAAAAGATTCTTTATCAACACGAAATGTATGGGCATCAACGGTACATTGCACAACTTGATTTTGGTGGAGTGCCGTTTGAGCAAATTCAAAAAAACATTGAATTAATCGCAAGAGAGATTTTGCCCGCCATTCGTAAATATACGAAGGAGGAGTCTTAATGAATGTTGTTGCACTATCCGGTTCGGTAGTTGGTTCAAAAACGCGTACGGCTATCGATGAAGTTGTTCGTACGTTTGAAGAGAAATACCCAGAAACCAATGTCCAATTAATTGATTTAGCCGATTATAACATCCAGTTTAGTGATGGACGCAATTATCTTGAATATGAGGGTGATACTGGTTTTGTCGCAAAGGCATTGATGGATGCAGACGCCATTATCATTGGTTCACCTATCTTTCAAGCGTCCATTCCTGGTGCGTTAAAAAACATTTTTGATTTGCTACCTGTTCAGGCATTTACTGATAAAATTGCAGGAATTGTTATGACAGCTGGAAGTGCAAAGCATTATTTAGTTGCAGAACAACAGCTTAAACCGATTCTTGGTTATATGAAAGCACAAATCGTGCAGTCGTATGTATTTGCTGAGGAAAAGGACTTTTTGCAAAAGCAAATCGTCAACAATGATGTCTCTTTTCGAATTAAACGCCTTGTTGAAGATACGTACGTTCTTGCTATAACGTATGCGAAAATCCGTGAAGAACAAGAGGACGCTTATGATTTCTAAATTGGAGAGGCAGAGGCCTCTTCTTTTTTGTCTTTCATAATAAATACGGTTGTTACGCAACGGGACAACAATAAAAAGTTTCGTTTCCTTTAAAAGAAACAATTGACATTGATATTCATTCTCATTATGATTAATGATGTAATAGGTTGAGAGTGATTCTCATTTTCGTTTGGAGGAAAAGATAAAATGAAACGAGCTTTGTTCTTTGCATGTGTGCTGCCGCTCGTTGCTTGCCAAGCTACAGCTGATGAAACAAATGGAGAAAAGAGCGGAGAAGGTTATTCGGTTTCAGATTTTTCTGACCGTAATGTTATTTTTGAAGAAACACCAGAGCGAATAGCGGTACTAGGAAATGGTGAACTAGACATCGTTTATGCGTTAGGTAGCGAAGTGATTGGAAGGCCGACAAGTACTGAGCGTCAGTAATAGCGGAAGCGGAAGATGCTGTACAAGTAGGAACTTCTCATGAAGTTGACTTAGAAAGACTGACGTATGCCAATCCGGATTTGGTGCTGGCTAATGCGCCAATGAATGAGAAGGACATCCCCACTATTGAGGGGGCGGGGCAGAAGTGGTGTTGACGAGTGCAAACTCGATTCAGGACATCAAGAGGCAAATTGAACTGATTGGAGAAACATTGCAAAAAACAAGTGAAGCAGAAGGGCTAATCAACGAGATTGATGAGCGTCTAACCGAGCTGAATTCAGTGCCACTACATAATGAACCAAGCGTATTGCTTGTCTACGGAGCTCCAGGGTCGAACTTAGCTGCGCTACCTAATTCGCTAGGTGGCGACTTACTTGAAGCTGCTGGTGGAATAAATGTTGCTGCTTCTTTTGAACAGTTACAAGAATTTCCTCAGTATGCCGCTCTTTCACCAGAACGGATTATTGAAGCAAACCCAGATATCGTCCTCTTTATGGCCCATGGAGATCCAGTTGCTGTTGAAGATAGCTTCATTCGTGAGATGGAACAGCATGCTGGTTGGTCGCAACTGCCAGCTGTTCAAGAAGGTAGGCTAGACGTATTGCCAGCAGATTTGTTTGGCACAAATCCAGGGACTCGCATCATCGAGGCACTAGAACACATGCGTGAATTGCTTGATGGTGTTGGTGCAGAAGAATGAAGGAAGCAATGCTCGCAAAACGGTCAAAGCGAAGAAAATGGCTTGGTGTTAGCCTGCCGCTCTTTTTACTACTGGGACTTGTAGGCGGGCTAGGTTTTGGGGCGATTGCTTTAACTGTCCCTGAATTAGTTGGGGCGCTTACAAATGAAGGTGATCCAAACCATCTTATTCTGCTGAACGTCAGGCTACCGAGGCTCCTAGTAGCAGCGATTGCTGGAGCGTGTTTAGCAGCGGCAGGCGCCATTCTACAAGGCGTCATGAAAAACCCACTTGCGGACCCAAGTATCGTTGGGGTCACTGCTGGTGCGGGTGTTGCGGCAAGTTTTGCAATGGTTGCGATGCCCGAGTATGGGTACTTGTTGCCTCCATTCGCGTTTATTGGTGCTTTTATAGCCGCTTTAGCCATTTATGTATTGGCGTGGGAAAAAGGAGCATCTCCACTAAGGATTATTCTTGCAGGTGTGGCTGTGAATGCACTTTGTGGAGCGATTCAAAGTGGGATATTAATCTTGTATAGCGACCGAGTTCAATCGGTTTTGCCTGGCTGGCTGGGGGATTTCAAGGACGTGGTTGGTACCATGTTGAATTCGTACTTCCTTATGCAATTGTAGGATTGTTGCTTACGATTGTTGCAATACGTCCCCTTAATTTGCTCCTTCTTGGGGATGATACAGCGACACTTCTTGGTGCACCAGTGCAGCGATTTCGGTTTTTACTTATTTTATTAGCTGCTTTTTTAGCAGGCGCAGCGGTTAGTGTGGCAGGGTTACTTAGTTTTGTTGGTCTTGTTGTCCCTCATATGATTCGACTTTTAATTGGGAGCGATGTTCGCTATTTGTTGCCCTTGTCAATTGTTGGAGGTGCTGGTCTTGTTGTTTTTACAGACACACTTGCACGAACGTTATTTGATCCAATTGAATTGCCAGTCGGCATCTTACTTGCCTGCATTGGCGCTCCGTTTTTCTTATTTTTGTTAAACAAGAAAGGTTTATCTGTGTAAATTCTATGTGGAGGTGAACATAGTACGTCGAAGCTTGGAATGAAAACAAAAAAGGAGGAAGAGACATGATTATTGTTGCAAACAAAACGATCATTAAAAAAGGGGAAGGGAAGAAATTAGTCGAGCGTTTTAACAAAATGGGCAAGATTGAATTCTCAAAAGGGTTCCTCGGTCTTGAAGTGCTGACAAACGCGAAAGAAAAAGAGGTTGATGAAGTAACAATTAGTACACGTTGGGAAGAGAAAAGTGATTTTCACGCTTGGACGAAAAGTGAAGCCTTTCGTGAAGCTCATTCTGGAAAAAATGCACGCCCTGATTACATTATCGGAAATGAAATTGAGTTCTACGATGTAGAAATTGTCCGGATGCCCATTGCAAAAGCACAATGAAAAAATGAAAAGAGAATTTAAGGAGGATATGAAATGAAGCTTCAATGGAGAGCGTTTATGATCGCGCTCACATCAGCCTTGCTTTTGCTTGTAGGCACGTTGCCTCAATCAGCTCAAGCAGCACTAGCAGACGGAACATATAAAATTCCTTTCACGGTCATGCATGGAAGTGATCCATCTGTTTCGATCGCGAATGACTACTGGGAAAAGCCAGCAACGTTAACGGTGGAAAATGGGGCAATCACTGCAGAGATGACAATTAACCATAGTTCGTGGATTGTTGAGATGCAAACCGCAAAAAATGGTGGATTTGCTGATGTCCAAGTTGTTTCGGAAGATGAAGCAGCGGACAAACGCGTTATACGTTTTCCAATTGAGTCAATTGAAAACATGACAGAAGCAAAGATTCACGTCATTGTTCCTGATATTGATTATGATCACTCATACACGATTCGATTTGATTTTGAAGACGCGAATGTAACAACTGTTGAAACGAAAGCAACAAATGAAGAAGCAAATGAAAATGGCGACGAGCCGCTGGCGGCAGCTCAATCGCCAAACGATGATACAAAGCAATCTTCGGCAGAAGAGAACAAAACAGAGAAGGAGAACAACCCGCAAACAAGCGATGCGACACCTATAGTTTTGCTTTTTTGCTTAGCGATCATCAGTGCTATTGTACTCCTTCGTAAACGTGTAACACAAGCTTAACGGCGGAGGAGGAATAAGAATGAATTTACGAAATTGTCTGATGAATGCAAGTCTTGCACTTTTGATTGTACTGGCAACGTTTTTACCGACATGGGCGAATGTAGCAGCAGCAGAGTCTGCACCGCTCCAAAATGGTACGTATGAACTGCCATTTCAAGTCTTGAAAGACGGAACAAATGAACCTTCTGTTATGGATGGATATACAAAAAAACCAGCAAAGCTATACGTAAAGGATGGAACATACTCCGTCGACCTTACATTAACCAATAGCAACTGGTATGAAGACTTCACTGTAGAAGGTGAACGCCCAGAAACAATATCAGAGAATTCAGAGGCAAATGAGCGGGTTGTCCGCTTCCCTGTAAGCGACTTGGATGAAAAGCTAAATGCGTGGGTCCACATTATCGTTACAGGCATCCCAGGATTTAATTATGATAGCAAATACGACGTACAATTTGACTTTGATTCAAGTGGAGTAGAAGTCATTGAACTTGAAGAATCAGAAAGTGAAGAACCTGAAGTAGAAGAGCCAGAAACCGAGGACCCGGAAACAGAAAACCCAGAGACTGAGCAGCCAGAAACCGAGGAACCAGGAACAGAAAATCCTGAAACTGAGCAGCCAGAAACGGAAGAACCAGGAACAGAAAATCCAGAGACTGAGCAGCCAGAGACTGAAACACCAGAAACAGAACAACCAGTATTAGAAGAGGGGTCTTATACCGTTCCTTTTGCGGCAAAACATGCAACGGAAGATCGTGATTCCTCAATGAGCCGCTACTTAGTGAATCCTGCTGATCTAGCGGTGAAAGCAGACAAACAAACACTTTCATTAACAATAAAAGATAGCCATCAAATTACGTCGTTACAACTTGAAGAAGGTGGCGAGTATGTAGAAGGTACGGTTACTGCTGAAGATGAAGAAGAAAATACGCGCACGTACGCATTTGATTTTGAGGAATTAAAGAGCGAAATCAATGCCAAAGTGTCCATGCGTGTTGCATTACCAAATGGAAATGTGTATGAAAATACGCAAGACTTCCGATTGTTTATGGATTTGGAAGGTGCTCTGCAGGTTGAAGAACCTGAAATCGTACAGCCTGAACCAGAACAGCCAGTATTAGAAGAGGGATCTTACACCGTTCCGTTTGCGGCAAAACATTCAACGGAAGATCGCGACTCCTCAATGAGCCGTTACTTGGTGAATCCTGCTGACTTAACAGTGGAAGAAGATAAACAAACGTTTTCGTTAACGGTAAAAGAAAGTCATCAAATTACATCGTTGCAACTTGAAGAAGATGGCGAGTATGTAGAAGGTACGGTTACTGCTGAAGATGCAGAGGAAAACACGCGCACGTACGCATTTACAGTAGACCAATTAAACGAAGCTATTAATGCAAAAGTAGCAATGCGTGTAGCATTACCAAATGGAAGTGTATATGAGAATACGCAAGACTTCCGCGTGGTTATTGATCTAGAAGCATTAAGCCAGTTGAAAAACCTGAAAAACCGGAAACCGAACAGCCAAAACCTGAAGAACCAGGAACCGAAACACCAGAACCTGAACAACCAGAAACAGAAAACCTGAAACGGGGCAACCAGGTACTGATGAGCCAGGAAATGAGAACGAGGATAGCGAGCTTGTAAATGGACGTTATACGGTTGATTTTTCTGTGTTAAAAGACGGTTCAATTGAACCGTCTGTGATGGATGCATATACAGAAAAACCGGCAACTGTTTATGTGAAAGATGGGGAGTTCACTGTTGATATGACGTTGTTAAACCATAGCTGGTACAACAACATTAAGATTGATGGAGAGCAACCAGAAACGATATCCGTTGATAAGGATGCGGACAAGCGTGTGATTCGTTTCCAAGTTGAAAGCATGGAAGAGGCAGTCGATGCTTGGGTTCATATTATCGTTCGTGGTATCCCTGGATTTGAGTATGACAACCAGTATGATGCACAAATCGTGTTTGACCGTGAGTCATTCACATTAGTGGAAGCAGACAAACAGCCTGAACCAGCTGGAAATAATGGAGGCGACCATGGAGGAAACGACGGCAACGGTGGAAATGATGGAAACAATGGAAATGGTGGAACAAATGGAGGAAATGGCAACAACGGCGGAAACGGCGGATCAAATGGAGGCAATGGCGGAAGCAAGCAGCCTAATGGAGATTCGGAGCTTGAAGATGGCCGTTACGAAGTTGATTTCACGGTTCTAAAAGAAGGTTCAAATGAGCGTTCAGTCATGGACGGTTATACAGAAAAACCAGCTGTTGTTTATGTGGAAAATGGTGAATTGTCTGTTGATCTCACATTAACAAACAGCTCGTGGTATAAAGATTTGAAGATTGAAGGAGAACGTCCGATTGTTGTGTCAGAAGACGAAGAAGCGGGCAAGCGAGTGGTTCGTTTTGCGCCAGAAACATTGAATGAGCGTGTTGATGCGTGGGTTCATGTGATTGTGACAGGTGTTCCTGGTTTTTCTTACGACAACGAATATGACGTTGAAATTGAGTTTGATTTGAATAGCTTAACACTAGTAGAAAAAGGAGAAACCCCTCCTCCTGCTAAAGATGGGGGAAACAAGGATAACACTAAAACAGATCCTCCTACCAAAGACCTTTCGTATGAACGTGATAATGGCAATACGAACAATGGTGAAGGAAATGAAACAGGGGAAAACCGTGTGCAAAATGCACAAACTCTTGACACCAATCTAATTAGCTTGTATGTGGCGCTATTCGTGGCATCTGGAGCTTATTTGATTTGGAGACGCCGCCGCGTGCGGTTAGTTGATTAAACAATTGCCCTGGCATCACGTGCCAGGGCTTTTTTCAAAAAGGAGCAAATGAGAGATGAGACAACAAGCAGTAACTTGCCTGTTTTTTGTATCGTTGGTGCTCGCATCTTGCGCTCCGGCAAGTGATGCGCCAAAGGCAGAGGAAGCAGGGAAAGAACCGGCTAAAACACAAGAAGAGCGGATTGTCGCAACAACTGTTTCAGCAACAGAATTAGCAGATGTGCTTAATCTAGAGCTAGTTGGTATTCCAACGAGTTACAAATCATTGCCAGAACGGTACGAAGGTGTGGCAGAAATCGGTAACCCGATGAGCCTGATATGGAGATGGTACGGAGTTTGCAGGCTGATGTCGCCTGGAGCGTCACTTCTTTGGAAGTAGATTTAGAAGAACCATTTGCTCAAGCCAATGTGGAAGCACAGTTTCTTGATTTTCAAAGTGTTGATGCAATGAGTGAGGAGATTTTGAGTATTGGCGAACGCTATGATCGGGATGAAGAAGCGGCGGCTTTGGTAGCGGGGTTTGATAAACGGATTGAGGAGTTAAAAGACAAGAGGCAAGGAGAGGATGCGCCTTCTGTTTTAATTTTAATGGGGGTACCTGGGAGTTATTTAGTGGCGACGGAGCATTCGTATATCGGTGATTTGGTTCGTCTAGCTGGGGGAGAAAACGTTGTGCAAGGTGAAAACGAAGCGGAGTATCTTGCTTCCAATACCGAGTATTTGCAACAAGCCAACCCGGATATCATTTTGCGCGCGGCCCACGGGATGCCACAAGAGGTTGTCGAGATGTTTGATGAAGAGTTCCAGACAAATGACATTTGGAAACATTTTCATGCAGTGACAACAAACCGTGTCTATGATCTTGAAGAGACGTTGTTTGGCACAACTGGAAACATCGCCGTTGTTGAGGCGATTGATGAGCTAGAACGGATGCTATATCCAGAGGGAGAAGTGCAATGAAGCGAGCTGGCGTGTTTGTTCTGCTAGTCGGTTTGTTGTTGGCGCTGATCTACTGGGCTGTGATGAGCGGCAGCATACAAGTCTCTTTCTCACAGCTAATCCAGGGGGTTATGTCGAAGGCCGATGAGGAAGTAAACGTCATTTATGATTTGCGTTTTCCACGCATTGTCGTTGCTGGATTTGCAGGTGCAGCTTTAGCTGTTTCTGGAGCGTTACTACAAGCGGTAATGCGTAACCCCATTGCGGAACCAAGCATAATTGGGATTTCATCTGGTGCGAATTTCTTTGCGCTTTTATTTGTAACGATTTATCCGCAGCTGTTTTATTATATGCCGCTGTTTGCTTTTATCGGTGGAATGCTTGCTTATCTGCTTGTTTATTCGCTTGCTTGGAAAGGTGGATTAAGCCCTTTAAAGCTTATTTTAATCGGTGTGGCAGTTCATGCGACATTCACAGGTTTATCAGAAGCGTTTAATTACCGAGGCAGTTATTCGGTAACAAGCATTTCAGCAGCAACAACATCAACGTTATCGATGAAAACGTGGGCAGATGCCAACGTCATGCTCTTTTACGGAGGAGCGGCGATCATTCTCGCCATGTGTTTATACGGAGCTTGTAATTTGCTTTCACTTCAAGATCGAACGGCAAAAAGTCTTGGCATGCGTGTGCAAACAACAAGGCTTCTTGTTTCAACAGCGGCAGTTGTCCTCGCGTCAACGGCAACAGCTGTAGCCGGAATGATTGCCTTTTTAGGTTTACTCGTGCCTCATATTGGGCGTCAACTTGTTGGCTCTGATTACAAAGCCTTGCTGCCTTTCTGTGCATTAGCAGGCGCTTGTTTGCTTTTACTTGCTGACACATTAGGGCGTGTGCTCATTGCACCAAACGAGTTACCAGCCTCTATTTTGATGGCGATTATTGGTGGACCATTCTTAATCGTTTTGTTGCGGAAAGGAGAGTTTCAACATGGACGTACATAATCTAGCATTCTCACATCGAAAAGGGAAAACGTTTATAAAAGAGATGAATTTATCTGTACGCCAAGGGGCAATTACAACCATTGTTGGACCAAACGGCAGTGGCAAATCAACTTTGTTATCCCTTCTCGCAAATGAGTTATCTCCTGATCAAGGAGAGGTGACCCTTGATGCAAACGTCTGATGCGTTATAGCCTCGGGAACTAGCGCGGTTAATTGCGGTTGTTTACCAACAAAATGAAGCACCTGTTGATATGACGGTTCGGAAGTTAATTGCATATGGACGTTACCCCCATCAGCGACGTTTTATTGGCTGGACGGATAAAGACGAGCAAGCAGTCACCGAGGCCCTTGAAGCAACACGCCTAGTTGACAAAGCGGAGAGACCGCTTCATGCATTATCTGGAGGGGAGCGGCAGCGAGTGTGGCTGGCTTTAGCGTTAGCACAACAAACGGATGTCTTGCTTTTGGATGAGCCAACAACCTATTTAGATCTCTATAATCAATACGAAACGTTGATGCTTGTACGTTCACTAAATCAAACGTATCAAAAAACAATAGTGATGGTGCTGCATGATTTAAACCAAGCGCTTCAATATAGTGACGAAGTGATTATTATGAAACATGGGTGTATTGTCGCAGCAGGAGATCCTCGGGACATTATGACGGAATCCCTTGTGAAAGATGTCTTTCAAGTGAGATCGATCATTCGCGAGGATGCGGAAGCAGGACTTTTATTTATGCCGATTGGCGTGTAGGAGAGGAGGGGAAATGGTGAAGCGTATCGCCAGTAAGTTAGTCACGTTATTGGCTGCAGGCTTGTTTGTATTTGCGGCAGGTAAATTGATTCACATTGGGTATGATTATTGGAAGAATCAACGTGTGCTTGAGGAAGCGCAAGAGTTATATTGGTCGAGGGAATCGAAAGACTCGGGTAAAGCGCATGCGGGATCAAATGAAGAAGCGGGGGAGAACGAGGAACAGCGTGCATCATTTGATCAATTGCATGAAGTGAATACAGATATTGTTGGCTGGTTAGCGATTGGCGGTACGGTCATCGATTACCCAGTCCTTCAAGGTGAAGACAACGATTATTATTTGAATCGGAATTTTAAAAGAGAACAAACACGGGCAGGAAGCATCTTCATGGATTACCGCAATGATCCAATGAGCTTAGGGCGTCATACAATCCTTTACGGTCACCGGATGAAAGATGGTTCGATGTTTAGTGACCTGACGTCGTTTACAGACGAATCCTTTTTCTCAAATCCACCTGATATGTATATCGATACGGTAACAGACCAATACGATATTGAAGTGTTTGCTGCATATTATACCGATACAAGATTTTATTACATCGAAACAGATTTTGAGTCGGATCAAGCCTTTGCCTCTTTTTAGATGAAACAAAAGAGCGTTCGTTGTTTGAATCAGAAGTTGAGGTAGGGGAGGGTGACCAAATCATTACACTATCGACCTGTGATCCAGCAACTGCGGGAAAAGATGGACGGCTTGTTGTGCATGGGAAATTAGTAAAGGTAGGGTGAGGGTAGTGTGCCTTATCTCAGACCGAAGAGAAAAAACCTCTGAACTTTTCGTTCAGAGGTTTTTTCATGTGTTTAAAAATCGACAAATACTCGTTTGATAGTGGGAACGAGAGGACGGCAGACAGACTCATCAGCCGCCTGTAGAAAAGCGAAGTGTATGCCGGAAGCGAGACAGTCGATAGTCTCGGATTTACGATACTTCGTTCATACTGAGGTGTTGCGCCCGCCTCTTCTTTGTTCGTTACACAGCTTTAATCGTTCCTTGATGAAAAATCATTTGCCAATGAGCATCATTTAATTTCCAGATTGAACTCCTTAATGAGATACGCCCATCATTTCGTTTCGTTTCATAGGTTGCTAAGATGATTTCAACAGATAATGGGTTGATCGCAAAGTTTGAAACAGAATGGGAGGTGATAGAGGCTTTTTCGCGCCATGCGCCAAGCTGGTCTTGTTTTGTATAAATTGTACCGGAACTACCATATTCAATAAAGTCTTCAGCAAGGTGTTGGTTTAAAGCGTCAGGTGTATAAGTCATTAGTTCGTTTTCAAGCTGTAAAATATGGTCTGACATGGATGGTTTATTCATTTAAAGCCCTCCTTACTAGACGTTCTTTCGACCAGAATAGTTTGTTTCCCTTTAATATAAAAATGAATAGAGCTCAAACTGGTGCTTCTTCTGCTAGAGTGATATGTTAATAAAGAATCGATTTGCAAAAGGAGGCCAATCATGATTTTAAAACTAGCGACAGTCTTACTTGTTGTCGTCGCGATTGTGTATGTCTTACAGTCAGACTTGCTTGTTCAATTGCATGCTGACGATGCGAGTTCCCAGTTGCTGGATGGTTCGCTTCCATTTTTATTGTTTGTTTCCTTTTTATTTATGGCTGTTCAGGCGGTTGTGACCGTCATTCCCCTCGCTCTTATTCTCTTTTTTAACTATTTATTATTTGATTTCTGGGCGGGCTACGCTTGGAGTTTGGTGACGAGTATTCTTGGGAGTACGATTGCTTTTTATTTGTACCGCTACTGGTTACATACAATTGTAGAGAAGAAAGTGAGTAAAAAATGGATACAGCGATTAGAGAGCCGTGGTTTCTGGGTTGTGTTGACGAGCCGTTTAATACCAGTCATGCCAACGAGCTTGATCAATCTAGCAGCAGGAAGTAGTGGCATTCGCTTTCGTTCTTTTTTTAGTGCGACATTTATCGGGAATGCGCTCTATTTAATTGCGTTATTCTTATTAATGGAAGGACTCGTGACGGCTGAATTTGAATGGATTTTGTTTAGTGTTGTGGCAATTGTCGCTGTAGTAGTCTTATTTCGAAAAAGATTGGCCGGATATGTGAAAGATGTTTCATAAAAAAGAGGGGAGCCACATTAGTGGCTTCCCATTTAATAGTCTCGCTTGTTTCCTTTTTTCACCCACTCCCAATCTTGTTCCACGTTGGCACGTACTCTTTGCAAAAGCTTGTAAAATTGAGCTGCTTCTTCAGGTGACAATCCTGCTAATGCTTGGGCATTCGAATGTTTTTCTTCTCGTAAAAGTACCGGATAAACGTCGATTGCCCGTTGAAGTGGATAGAGCCGTTTAATTTTCTTGTTGGACTCGTCGTTACGTTTTTCAACAAATCCTTGCTCAACGAGTTTAGCAACCGATCTGTGAGCTGTTGTCCTGTCTGTTTTAACAAGGTCGGCTAGTTGATCTTGGATGATGCCCGGGTTTTCGCAAATGCGGACTACATATAAATATTGGCCTTTCGAGAGTCCAAACTCTTTAAACTCAATGTTGCTAAGGGACTCAAGGGAACGTGAGATAATGCCAACCTCTCGTAATAAATCATGCATAGTTATTTCCTTTCATTATTTTGTTGCATTCTCAACAAAAAGGTCGTAGAGTGGAGAAGGTGTTTCGTATAGTGTAAAGAGAAAAATCGTTTATGTATAGGAGGCATGTGCAAGATGAGTTTAGAAAATCAATCTCCCGTGCGGAAAAAAATGATGGTCGTTACGGTATTGTCTGCTTCGTTTTTGTTCTTATTTAATCAATTTCTATTAATTACTGCATTCCCAACAATTATGAACGAGTTTACAATAAATGCGACTCAAGTGCAGTGGCTCACAACGTCATTCTTGTTAACGACAACAGTGATGATCCCGATGATGGGATATTTAATGAACCGTTTCACCGCAAGAGCATTAACCATTACAGCTCTTGCAAGTTTCGCAATTGGAACATTTCTTGCGGCGATTGCACCAACATTTTCGTTACTAGTCGCGGCGCGAGTCATTCAAGCCATTGGCGCAGGAATGATGCTCCCGCTCGTCCAAACCGTGCTTTTACTCGTGTATCCCTATGAAAAAAGAGGCTATGCAATGGGGCTGATGGCACTGGTTTTAAATGTAGCACCAGCGATCGGTCCACCAATAGCTGGATACATTGTTGACGTCATGGATTGGCGTTTTTTGTTTTGGCTTGTTTTGCCCCTTTCATTAGTCATTTTTGTATTAGGCATTGTGTTTATGCAAAATATTACGGAACAAAAAGAAGCGAAATTAGACTTGTTGTCGCTTGTGTTCATCGCTTTTGGTTTCTCTGGTGTCATCCTTGGTTTAAGCAATATTAGTATTGTTGGTTTCACACATCTCACAGTCATTGGGCCACTCGTTTTAGGCATGATGGCAATCACGGTCCTCGTTTGGAGACAGCTGCGTTTAAAGATTCCGATGCTTGAGATGCGTTTATTTCGTAAAACATTGTTTGTGTACGGGGTGATCTTAAGTTTCATTATTTCCGTCCTCTTGTTGTCGACAGAAACGCTTTTGCCTTTACTTGCACAAGACGTTCAAGGAAGAAGTGCGTTTTCCTCTGGAATGATCTTACTTCCAGGAACTCTTTTACTTGCTGTCACAGCGTTTGTCTCCGGTCGTTTGTTTGATTTATATGGCGCAAGATTGCTTAATATAGGTGGCTACGCTCTACTCGCTCTGACACTTGGCGCATTTGTCTTTGTAGACGAATCAACAAACATGATGTTTTTGATTGTTTGTTTCTCTCTATTTATGAGTGGAATCGGTTTAACGATGACACCGGCAACAGCGATCGCAATGAATGCCCTCGAACAATCGGAACTTGCACACGGGACCGCGATCGTAAATACGATTAAACAATTTGGTGCTGCTTTTGGGGTAACGGTCTTAACAACGATTGTTAGTCTTCAAGCGAATCAACCACATGTTGACTACGCAGAAGGTACATTAACAGGGTTGAAAATGGCGTTTGGATCTATGGCCATTGCTGCACTTATTGCTTGGATTCTTGTATTCGTAACAAAAGAAAAGAAGGAAAAACCTTCTTAATCACGAAGCCATTCCGTCAATGACGGAACGGCTTTTTTAACGTGGGAGTGAATGAAATTGACTCACATTGTAACCATTGTGAGGAAAATCACCGACGTAGTGCATACCAACGCTAGTGTAAAAGGCTTTTAGCTTTTTATTTCCAGCCCAACAGTCTAAGTAAAGGGTGGCCTTTTCTTGATTTGCTAGATCAAGAGCGAATTTTATCATCTTACTACCTAACTGTTGTCCTTGAAAAGCTGGTTTAAGTGCAATTTGTCCAAGATATTTAGACGTGCCTTCTAAACTAGAGCTGTTTAATACTGTTTGACTTGTCAAATAAAAGGTCCCGATCACTTGACGATCTTGTTCTAGTACATAAATAAAGGAATGAGTGATCCGGTTTAAGATCATTTGCTTATCCCAAGGATATTCCCACTGCATAATCCCCTTTTGATGAAGGTCAACTGTTGTTTCGTTTAATAATAAGACAATCTCTTCACTATCTTCTTCGGTCGCAAGTCGTATCGTCATGTATCATACCTCCAATTGTGTATAAATTGATCATATCAAGATTGGAGACCAAAGGATAAGACGAAAGAACGAAGCTTATTGATAAGTAATGGTGATCATTGGTATGAATTAGAGGAGCTGTTTTCAGTTATATCAAACTAGTTAATAACAGAAAAATCTGTTTCCATTATCGTCATCTATTCCCATCCTATCTAGTACATGCTTTAAAAAAAGAACGGTGGTCTTAGGTATAAAGGTGGCAATAAAAGGATTTTATTCTTTGAAACAGGAAACGCTTTTTAAACGAAGAACAAATGTAAAGAATCGTGTTTAAGAAGGAGGAATGGGAATGAAGAAAATAAAAGATCAGACTGCGCTTGTCATTGGTGGCAGCATGGCTGGATTATTTGCTGCTCGAGTTCTGTCAGATTTCTTTCAGAGTGTAGTAGTTGTTGACCGTGATTATTATCCAAGTGAGCCGCAGAACCGAAAAGGAGTACCACAATCATTTCATGTTCACCGGCTCCTTCCTAAGGGAAGAGAGATTATGGATACATATTTTCCAGGCTTCATAGAGGACCTAGTTGAAAAAGGAGCCTATGATGGGTCGGATAAACCAGGGTATGTGGTGACGCCTTTAGGGGAATTAGAAGTAACGTCCCCAATTGAAGATGCAGGGTCAAGCCGGGCGCTGTTGGAATGGACGTTGCGAGAACGGGTGATGACTCGTCCGAATATAAAATGGGTGACCGACATAGAGATAACGGGCTTGACGCAGTCTGATGATCATCTTGCGATTACAGGTGTATGGGGAAAAAAGCGGAAGACAGGCGAACAAGTTTGGCTAGGTGCTGATATGATCATTGATGCAAGTGGACGTTTAACAAAGTTAGAACACTGGCTTAAACAACTAAATAAAACGATTCCCGCTTCTGAAAGGTTACATACACATATTGGTTACACAACTAGGTACTATGAAGTACCAGAAGAGGCAGATCAATCGTTTACAGATATTATTGTCCAAGGTGTTCCTTCAAAAGAAATTGGCGCCGGTTTGTTCTCTTTCCAAGAAAACAAGCGTGCCGGCATTATTTTATACTTTGCTGGCGGAGGAAAGTATCCATCTACTGATGGAGAAACGTTTGAGTCCGATATTTCAAATCTATTTGATACAAGAATTGCGGATACAGCAAAAGGGTTTATTCCTATTACAGAGCCACGCGGCTACCGCATTCAAGAATGTGCGCGCCGTCATTATGAAGAGGCAGCAGACTGGCCAAAAGGACTAATCGCAATCGGAGATGCTTTTTGTAATTTTGATCCGTTGTTCGGTCAGGGGATTAGCGTTGCGGCGATTGAAGCACGCATACTAGACCAATGCTTAAAAGAACGGACTTTTCTAGAAGATGGGTTTGAACAACACTTTATGAGAAACATCCAACAAGCAATTGAACCGGCTTGGTGGACCAGTGGATTATCAGATCTGCAATGGCCAGGTGTTTCGTATGAAGGGAATGGAACATTATCCGATGTGTCGTTTGCGTTAACTTATTTAGAGCAATACATGATTAAAGCTTTTGAAGAGAAAAAGCAAGGAAAGACAGAACTTGTGAATCGTTATTTTGGAATGATTGGTTTATTGCATTCACCTACTGAAGTCTTTAATGGCGAAACGCTTGAAAAACTAGCACAAACATCGAATGCGTTAGCAGCTTATAGACAAAAGGGAGAGACGTGGGAGGATGTGATTAAAGCGCATATTCCTGCTTTTTCAGAGGGGTTGGTTGTTTAAATTGGAATGATGAATTGATTTTGATTACTTTTTTTGGGGAGGGGGAGCTTACTTGGAATTTACAGAACGTACGTTGAGAATAATAAGAATAGCAGAAAATGAAGCAGAGAAAAACAAGAGAGCTCGTTCTTCCTATCCATTTATTTCTAGGAGTATTGCAAGAAAATACAGGTGTCTGTGCTGAACTCAATCAACTAAATTGAACGCTATATAATTTAGTGGTTGAAAAGGAAATATTCTAACAGTTTATCTTATAGAAATGCAGAGGCAAATGATAGTGCAGCGTTAACGGCTTTTACAAAAAACGAATTTGGTGAACGGTGGCTGCCTTCAATTAGGAGTGGTTTTAGCAAAGTAGAGATCCCTATTTTACTTGCTAGAAAAAATGATGAGATAATAGGGTATGCTTGTTTTGAGGTCGTTTGAAATGAAAAAGGATTGTTTGGTCCAATGGGGACGGGGAAACAAATCGAGTTAAAGGGGGAGGATATGCAATACAGACCATATCAATGATAGGTAGGAAGAGAATCGTAGTTTGATTACATTGACGCGCGCCTCTCCCAACTTACAAAACAGCAAGGATTTAATGGGCGTTCAGATCTATGGAGTATGTCTAGGGGTGAATACGAAGAGACGCGCGGATGACTTTACCTTACGTCAAACGTAATTGTACCACTTGCTGCAACGGTTCCTGTTACTACATCGCCATAATAGGAACCTGGCAACATACCCGTAAACGTTCTCGTCAAATTTGGCTGACGCAATGGTCCAAAGCCAGTGCAGTTTCCAGTGTTGGCATTACACAAACGAACCATTGGATCGCCAGAAAAATTTAGGTTTCTGACAGTGACCGTAACGTTAGCCCCTCCTTGTGGAACTGCTAATTTTCCGTCCCATTGCCCATCTCTTGTTTTGAAATTATACGGGCCATATGTTTTTAAAGGGGTGACAGCATCAACGTTCGTTTCAGCTGATGATTCAGCAAATGCCTCCGATGGACTATTTAAAGAGGCCACGGACAAAACAATGACTAGTATCAAAAATGAAAATATTTTTTTCATTAAGTTCACCTCCTTTTCTTTATTAAACATATTTGCGGGATTATTTTCAAGGTCTCTATTGATTTTCCCAACGTTACTTTTGAGCCAATCTACTTAATCTGCTCTCACAAAAAAGGACATCGATCTTCGTTTAAAAGGTATGGATTTATCGAAGGAGCCTGGCGTAGTTAGGCTCCTTCCCATTTAATGGTTATTTCATCACCTGGATAAATCAGATGAGGATTTTCCAAGTTATTTGTTTTCTCAAGTGTTGTCCATAAATAGTTGTAACGTAGGCCAATTTCAAACAGTGTATCCCCTGTTTGGACGGTGTGGATCGTTTCGGTTGGTGCTGTGCTCGAATTTCCGGAACCAATCGTAAATGACGCAACCGTGCCAGAGATTTCATAACTTGCGAGAAGGGTTGGTTCACCGCTTGGACTCTTGCTTGCTGGAACAAATGTTAACCCTTCTGGTGCATTATCGCTTGGAGTATCTTCATCACTAAAATCACGAGTAGAGAAATACGCCTCGTATTTCGCTTCGGCCGGGTTCGTAATGTCATAAACAAACAATCCGCCGTCGCGCTCAAGTGCAATAAATGCATATGTTTTGCCATCAATCTCTGCTAGTTCTACTGTTTCTGGCTCTGGTCCTTTGTTATCGCTCCGATCATCGAAAGCATCTTCCTCATGATTGGTGTTAAAGAAGTCTGGGTTGATTTCGGCAAGTTTTTGCTCAAACTCATCGCCGCTATCAAATACAAGCTCCATTGTGTCTGCGTCAAAAATCGAGAATGATCGTCCACCAAAGGAATAGAGTGCTTCATACTGCTCGTCTTCATTAGTTGGTGCAGACGTCGTGACGTTTAATCGCCCAAGGTTTTCATCGGCAAATAAATCATCTTCTACGAGTTGATCCAATTCTTCTTGTGAGAATCCAGCAAAAAGGTCTGCATTGAAAGCCACTTTATCTTGAAGTTCGGCTGCGCGCGCTTCTTCTGAGAAGCCTTCATAATCTTGCGCATCCCCTTCGTTTGGTGTAACGATATACGTTTTCCCGTTTGTTTCATAGAGTGCAATTGCATCAGGTTGATGGATGCCGAGGACTGGCCACTGTTGGATGTTGATTTTTCGGTCTTTGTCAGAAACGTCCATGCCGTTTCCAGCCTCTGAATGGTCTTTATAGCCAAGAGATTTCACACTTGTAAATTTGTTTTCGTTTAAATCGAGTGTGGCAATGGCGTTGTTTTCCTGTAAGACAACATAAGCGAGAGAGCTATCACTTGTTACAGCGATGAATTCTGGCTCAAGATCTTCTACGTAACTTGAATCTGGGTGGACTTTACGTACATTTTCTTCAATGATTTCATCAGTGAATGTTGCTGTCTCGATTGTTTCTGCTTGATCCGCGCCGCTTCCCACATCGATGATCGAAACGGAACCTTCTGGATTGACGCTATAATCGTCATTTGGCTCACCCTCGTTGGCAACGAGGAGTTTCTCGCCATCTGGAGTAAACGTGACCATATCAGGGAGAGCACCAACTTCTATTGTTGAGAGGTGGTTGCCATTACTAGTGATAAAGATCACATGGCCTGGGTCTGTTTTTGGATCAGCGACAGTTGCGACAGCATGATGTCTTCGGTCGGGTGAACGGCAATACTAGTCAAATCCCCGACATTTGATAAGTTAGGGTCAAGATCTTTTACGTATAATTGCTTTTTTAATGGGATTTCATTAAAGGTTGTACCATCTTTAAGTGAGTCGTCATCAAGAATATCAATAGACTGTGCATCACCATTAATGGAGAAGATTTGGTTGCTTCTCTCGTCATACGCAACGATTTCAGCACCACCGGAGCCAAATTCGGCACCGCTTTGGTAGTGACCAGAGATCGTAATCGGTAACTTTCCAGTTGTCGCTTCATTATGAAGAGTAAGAGAGGATGGGCTTTTTTGTTTGGGAGGCGGAGACCCGTCACTTGCGTGGGCAGGAAGTGTAAAAGTTGTTAAAATAGTAGCGATTGCAATGGAAGCCATGTACGTCTTTTTCATTTTGTCAGTCACCCCGTTGTGTATGTATGCACCAAGCATAGCAAGGGAATGAAAACAAGGTGTAAAGCACGAGTGAATGTTTTGTAAAGTAGTTGGAGAAAAGGTGAACCGAGAACGGAGGATGGGTAAATGGAGATGAAAGAGATTCAAAAAGAAGAAGCCTGGGAATTGCGGCATATCGTCATGTATCCAACAAAAAAGCAATCTACTGTATGGCTTAAAGATGATGATTCGGGTGTTCATTACGGGTTATATGTAAAAGGTAAACTCGTGTCGGTTGTTTCGCTGTTCCTCAAGGGCGAGAATGCGCAGTTTCGCAAGTTTGCGACTCTTGTGGAAGAGCAAGGGAAAGGGTACGGAACGTTTTTATTGCGTCAAGTGTTGAACGAGGCGGAAAGAAACGGTGTAAAAAGGATTTGGTGTAATGCGAGGTGGAACAAGAGAGACTTTTATAAACGATTTAACTTGATAGAAACAGATGAAACATTTAATCGGGGCGGGATTGACTATGTCATTATGGAGAAAGTGAAGGATAAAAAATAAAATGTAGCGAAAGAGCTTGCGAGTTGGATCCCTGAAATCTTGCTGAATGGGCAGGATCATTAAATAAGAGAAAATGATCGAATACAAGAGAATAAATCAATAAAATAGGAAATTGTACTTTACGAAACAAGCGAAGGCGTTTCTTTATGCACTACACGGGGATTATGGCTGATATACTGGTTAAAAGGTGGTATAGCAATGGTTCTAGAAGTAGTCATGTTGCAAGTAAAAGTAAATATGGAAAAAGAGTATGAAAAGGCATTCAGAGAAGCATCTAAAATAATGGCCTCGATGAAAGGCTAAATCTCTCATGAATTGCAAAGATGCATCGAAGTAAAGGGAAGATATTTATTATTAGTTAGGTGGGAGACGTTAGAAGATCACACCATTGGTTTTAGAGGATCTAAAGAATATAAAAGTTGGAAAAAACAATTGCATCATTTTTATGATCCATTCCCGACAGTTGAACATTTTCAGAGTGTTCCACTTTAAAGAAGGGGGAGGGTTTTGGTTATGTTTCAGACATTATGGTTTGCTGGAATGCCAATGCATATTCCGATTATAGGTGTCTTAGCTACAATTATGGAAAAAGGTTAACTAGCAAAAGACCAATAGAACATTAGCTTAATTATGAATTTGATCGCTTAACATACTACGATATCCACTATTAATAGATAAGAACACAAGATAAAAAGTGAATGTTCCTAATTAAACGACTATGTACAATACTTTAACGATTGGAGGATAAACAAATTGATGATATTTGTGATTCTAGCAATCATTGTTACTTTATTTGCTATTGAACGTAAATTAAGCAAAATGATCGAGCAAAATAAGACAATCATTGAGCTAATGAGAGAGGAAAGGAAAAGGATTTAGGGTAGTAGTATGCTTCAAAAGAAAGAATGGTAGAGACTCTTGATGAAATTATGAAACGAATCGAAGAAAGTAATGGTCATGCAAGCGTAATGAATAACGGGATAAAACGAATGTGAAGAACTGTAGAAGAGGGGAATTTTAAATGTCGGTCACAATTAAAGCAGTGAAAGAATCAGAAAAAACGATTCTAAAGAACCTTTACTCCCTGTATTTACACGACCTCTCAAGATTTACTTCCAATATAGATGTTAAAGAAGATGGTTCATTTGAATTTAAGAGTTTGGATACATTCTGGGAAGTCAAAGGCCTTTCACCGTACTTTATAAAATTTGATGATCAAATGATCGGCTTTATATTATTATTGGAGCGTCCTTTTTTGAAAAAGGAAATTGATTTTGGAGTAAATGATCTCTTTATACTGAATAAATACAAAGGAAGAGGGTTGGGAAAGCAAGCCATAGAAAAGTTGTTCCAAGAGAAACAGGGAAAGTATTTTGTCATTGAGCTTACTGAAAATAGATATGCTGTGTCATTTTGGAAAAAGCTATATGCTGAATTCAAGATTCAATTTGAAGAAAGACAAGACACCATTGATGATGAGCGATGTCTCATTCAAACGTTTAAGGTTTGATTTCTTAGAGGCACTCTGATAATCATAATGAAATAAGTTGTTTAACAAATTATTCATGACTCTCCTCTTTCTTGCTATACATTTCATAGGCAAAATAGCCAAACAAATAGCCGATTCCCGCTCCAAAACTAACTGTAGATAGTAAAGATACGTTAAAAAATAGGCTAATAAGTATACCTACATTACAACCAAATAGCATTCCAAGGGGTATGAAATTATCTAATAAACGTTGAGCGCTTTTTGATTTTTTCTTACCTAGAGTACCTTGTTTATACTTATGTTCAAGTCTTTTAATGACAAATACAACAATCGCTCCCATTAATGCAAGAGGGAGTATGTTATAAATAATGTCCATTACTGACTCCATGATAGATGGATCTCCTTTCATTTTTATAATGAGCTTTTATTTACATAGATGAAGGATCGAGCTAGTTACAAGAGAAAGTAGTTTATAAACAAACAAGCCTACTCACTTTACGTAAAAACGAAGCCGGCAGCCACCGGCTTCGTTTAGGTTGGACTGTGTATGTGATATTCTTTTTGCTGTTGCTGTTTAGTTTCTTTGCCAATAATTCGGCGGCAACAGAATCAGTATAGGTTTTATCCAAATGGCTGTTTAAATCCTTTAGGGTTCCTGTCACTCCGTTCGTATCGCGCACAATTTTGTACTTACGGGGTCACTCCTAAATTCGATTCAGCTTAGCTTAAAGCTGTTTGTTTATTGTCTCATAGAGAGGAACAGCATGTAACAGATAATTTCCGACAATTAATGCATGACGTAACGATTCGTGATCGTCAGTTAAATGGTTTTATACCCCCATGCCCGTAAGACAGCTCCGACTGCCTCTTCTAACTTTTCTTCAGCGATGCCTGCAAATCCAAGGACGATTCGTGGCGGTAGAGTGTGGTCGATCTCAATCGAGTAGGCGGATAAGGGGTACACTTTTGCTTCTGCAAGACGTGCTTTCTCTACAAGTTCATCCTCGCTTATCCCATTTTTTACGATTAGAACAATATGAAGGCCAGAGCGTTCACCGATGATGGACAGCTTTTCTTCGTATGGTTTTAGTAAGCTAAGCACTTTTTCGAGTTTACGTCGATAAATTTTTCGCATTCGATTTAAGTGTTTTTCAAAGTCTCCTTGTTTCATAAATTCAGTCAGCACATGTTGGTCAATGCGTGAGACGGTTGAATGATAAAACGAGAACGCTTTTTGATACATCGCGACAAGTGGTTTTGGCAGCACCATATAACTAATGCGAGCAGAAGGGATCAGTGATTTGGAAAAGGTGCCTAAGTAAATGACTTTGCCACTCGCATCCATACTGTGTAAGGATGGAATTGTTTTTCCACTATAACGAAATTCGCTATCGTAATCGTCCTCAATGATGTAACGCCCGTCTACAGCATCGGCCCAGTTTAATAGTTTCTTACGGCGGTTAACAGAGAGTACAGATCCATAAGGAAAGTGATGAGAAGGGGTTGTATACAGCACGTCAATCGGTGATTGAATGACGCGATCAACGTCAACCCCTTCTGCATCGACAGAAAATGGGTAAAAGTCGTTTGGATAATTGCGCAGTAGTTTGCGCATCAATTGGTAACCTGGGTCTTCAATTCCGTATGTTTTGTGATCGCCAAGTAATAAAAATACTTGTTGTAACAACGTTTCAATGCCAGCACCAACAACAATTTGGTCGGGAGTGCATTGGACGCCACGTGAATGATACAAATAGTTGGCAATCTCGCGGCGAAATGTTTCTTCTCCTTGGTTATGACCTAGCAAAAGAATGTCGCTGTTTGCTAGGTCGACCGTGTTCTTCATATATTTGCGCCACTTCTCAAATGGAAAATGGAGCGTATCGATATGGGTCGGGTGGAAATTAAAGCGAATGACATCTGTTTGTTGCGCTGGTACATCTGTTATTTTATCGTCAGAGCGGATGTATTCCAAATCTTCATAGGCTTGGACAAAAAATCCTTTCCGTGGGATGACCTCAACATACCCTTCCGCCGTTAATTGTTCGTAAGTCGATTCGACTGTGTTCTGACTAATTTTAAGGAAGTCAGCCAATTTCCGTTTTGAAGGTAGTTTGGTTCCATAATCGATCCGGCCTTCGGTAATTTCATTTTTAATATGTGAATATAATTGTTCATATATAGGAATGGAACTTGTTCGGTTTAGTTCACACCATAGCATCTCCATCTTCATTTTCTCCTTTTTACTGACCTCATCAAATTGATCAAAACTGACACTTACAATACAATCAGTTGTTTTCTATACTAGGGAACAAATCAATAAAAAGCAATTAAAAGGAGCGGAAAAAATGGATCGATTAGTTGGTACTGACCGAGTGAAACAAGGAATGGCGCAAATGCAAAAAGGCGGCGTCATTATGGATGTTATTAACGCGGAACAAGCAAAAATTGCTGAAGAAGCAGGAGCGGTTGCGGTTATGGCATTAGAGCGTGTACCATCTGATATTCGGGCAGCTGGTGGCGTTGCGAGAATGGCGGACCCAACCATCACGGACGAAGTGTTAAATGCGGTATCGATTCCAGTAATGGCGAAAGCGCGTATTGGTCACATTGTTGAAGCGCGTGTGCTTGAAGCAATGGGTGTAGATTACATTGATGAGAGCGAAGTGCTTACGCCTGCGGATGAAGTGTATCATCTAAACAAACGTGATTTCACCGTTCCATTTGTGTGTGGAGCCCGTGACTTAGGCGAGGCGGCGCGTCGGATCGGTGAAGGAGCGTCGATGATTCGTACAAAAGGTGAGCCAGGAACAGGCAACATCGTAGAAGCGGTACGTCATATGCGGAAAATGCAAGCGCAAATTAAACAAGTGGCGAACATGTCGACAGATGAATTAATGACGGAGGCGAAGAATTTAGGTGCTCCGTATGAGTTGCTTTTGCAAATTAAAGAAACAGGCAAATTTCCAGTTGTAAACTTTGCAGCAGGTGGAATTGCTACACCAGCGGATGCGGCGCTTATGATGCAGTTAGGCGCAGATGGCGTTTTTTGTTGGCTCTGGTATATTTAAATCCGATAATCCAGAAAAATTTGCGCGAGCAATTGTTGAAGCAACAACGCATTACACAGATTATAAATTGATCGCAGAGCTATCAAAGAACTTAGGTACAGCGATGAAAGGGATTGAAATCTCAACACTTTCGGCAGCTGATCGCATGCAGGACCGTGGTTGGTAATGGCGACAATCGGCGTACTGGCATTACAAGGGGCGGTTGGTGAGCATCTCCGTTTTCTTGAAGAAAACGGTGCCAACGCTGTTGAGATTAAACGTATCGCGCAGCTAGATGAAATTGACGGTCTTGTTATACCTGGTGGTGAATCAACGGCAATGAGACGACTCATAGATAAATATGATTTCCTTGAGCCACTTCGAATGTTTGGGAAAACGGGTAAGCCGGTTTTTGGAACGTGTGCTGGATTGATTTTAATGGCCAAAACCGTTACGGATCGAGAAGAAGGCCACTTAGGATTTATTGATATGGTTGTTGAACGGAATGCCTTTGGCAGGCAACGAGAAAGTTTTGAGGTGAACCTGAACGTAAAGGGAATTGCAAGTGATCTAAACGCCGTATTTATTCGTGCTCCTCTCGTAAAAGAAGTGGGCGAAGAAGTTGACGTATTAAGTGAATACGGGGGCGAAATTGTTGCCGTTAAGCAAGGTCCGTTTCTCGCCTGTTCCTTCCATCCAGAATTAACCGATGATTCAAGATTGCACCAAGCGTTTATACAAATGGTTGACGAATACCTTCTTATGAAAGCAGAGTGAATCAACTCTGATCAGACCATAGACAAAGTGCCCCAGAGTTTTAAACTCTGAGGCATTTTTCACGTTAAACTCTTTATTCTCAACATGGCTGAAATAAAAGCATCACTTGCAGTGAATTGTTTTCAACTCCTTAGGTTGATTCGATTATGCAACTAGCGAAGTGTATGCCGGGAGCGAGGCTCATGAGGGAAATGCATCGTTTATTCACTCATAAAAAATAGCTTGTCGACGATCCCATTATTTCAGGATTTATCGTCCAGTTGACAGAGTAAGGGGCTCTGCTTCTTTTTGTAAAACATCTGGCATATTGAACGCTGCACGTATGCTATGATAAAGATACAGGTTAGAAAACTGAGGTGAGTATATGAACATTCGTTTACTTAAAAAAGATGAACCTTTACCACTAGAGTTATTACTCCTTGCTGATCCATCCGAAAAGCTTGTCCGGTCGTATGTTGCCCGTGGCGAGTGCTTTGTTCTTGAGAAACAAAATCAAATTATTGGTACGTATGTGCTTATCCCAAGTCGTCCAGAAACGGTTGAGCTCGTAAATGTCGCTGTTGATGAAGCGTATCACGGAAAAGGGTATGGGAAGCAGCTTGTTCTTCATGCGATTGAGATGGCAAAAGAGCAGGATTTCAAAACAATCGAGATTGGCACTGGTAATTCAGGTGTTGTTCAATTGGCGCTTTATCAAAAGTGTGGGTTCAGGATGACGTCGATTGATCGCGATTTCTTCTTGCGTCATTATGATGAACCAATTTATGAGAATGGCATTCAAGTGATTGATATGGTGCGGTTGTCGCAAGATTTATCGTGATAAAAAATAATGGGCTTAAAGGTTTATATGGAAAAGAATCAGTCGATTGTGGGAATGAAGGTTCATTTATACGATGGACCATATTGGAAATAACAAAATCTTTCGAAATAAGTTCTTTTGTTGCTCATAGAAGAACATAGTTGTTGAATTCTAATTTATATAGTGGTATCCTCGAATGAATTGCGGTTCATTTTCTATCTATTCAAAAAAGGAGGCTTCATGAATGACGTTAGATGCTTTAACGGTTGATACGCTAAAGAAAGCGCTTGAGGAAGCGAAGGAACAAGCCCTCGCTGAAGATCTGATTGATGTTTTTCGAAATGAATTGATTAAACGCGATGTCTTACCATCAAAAATGTAAGGTAAGCATATTTCTATGTCATCCGCTGTTTTAACCTCATGAATTGTTGCTTCCCTAATTTCATTTTCCCTTACTGAAAGCAACCTACATAAACGATGTACAACTTATTTCATTCTATTTAACTATACACGTATAGGGCCCACTAAACATAATATGAAGTAAAAGCACTCTCTTTTGTAGGTGGGTGAACATAGTGGCGAATAAGAAGAATACAAAAAAAGCGGAGACCGAAGAAGAAATAATGCAGGAGGAACTGATTCAGTTTTCCGAAGATATTATTTTTTATGGAACGATCCTAAGTACAATTTCTTCTGCGATGGGACTAATTGGTGTCTGTATTGCTCGTGAAGTAAGTAGACAACGAGATGCCTCGGAGTCGACCCAAGAAGAAGCAGAAGAAGTGGCAACTTTTTTTGCTGAAGGTCCCATATTAGGAGGGGCGTTAAGAGGGAGAACGGAACAAGAATTCCCTAATTATCTATATGAACATGTAAACAATATGAGAAGGGAACTTGATCACGTAAATTGGCAAATGAAACAAATGCAAAATCAATTAGATCGTTGGAAACAGCCTCCAAACAAATGAGCAATGTGAGTCATGTTCAATTGTGCGGAAGCGATCTGAAGGACAAGCGTTAAGTTAAGGTGGTTATATAGAGTCTTGTTACAAGTAAAAAAAACCGCCATTAATTCTCAGGGGAGGCACTCTTAAAAAGAGAAGCCGATCGGGTAAAATAACGCTCGTAACACCCATTGCCTGCTGTAACGCTTTCATGCTATACTAGGAATCAAGTAAATGAAATGCTTGTTAACTTTTTGATACGAGATAGCGATCCTATTATCGGTTAAATATGTTTGCAAGAATCGTATAATGATTTACTGTTGGCCTGTAGTAGCGAACCCTGCTATTTTCTAACCGTTGATCTCTTCGTAGAAGGATAGGTGAATTCTATTCTTTTATAGGGAGTCAACGGTTTTTTGTTGTGGTGGTTCCGCTTTCATGGCTGTTACATCTTTGCACAATTACATAATGAAAGTTGGTTAGTAGTATGGCATTTCACTCACCAAAAGAAACGGCAGAGATTGCTGTCGGGATTGGCGAGAATAAAGCAAACTTTCCTTTGTCAACACAGGTGGTTCTTGGTTTCTTAGGAGGCGCATTTGTCGCTTTTGGTTTTCTATTAACGGTTCGTGTCACTGGGAACCTTCCAGCAGAGTGGGGCTCGATTATCTCATTAATTGGCGGAGCGGTTTTCCCGATTGGGCTTGTCTTAGTGATTCTCGCGGGTGCTGAACTGTTAACAGGGAATATGATGGCGTTGCCGATGGCACGAGCATCAAAGAGGATTACAACGATGACAATCGTCAAAAACTGGACGGTCTTAACGATTGCCAATTTTATTGGCGCCATTTTTGTCGCGTATTTATTTGGTCATTATTTAGGTTTTACCTCGACAGGTCCATTCTTAGAGCGAACAGTCGCGATGGCAGGAAGCAAAGTTGATGACACATTCTTGCAAGCGTTTGTTTCAGGGATTGGCGCAAACTGGTTGGTTTGTTTGGCAGTCTGGATCGCTTTTAGTGCGAAAGATGTTGCAGGAAAGATTCTCGGAATTTGGTTCCCGATTATGGCGTTTGTAGCAATTGGTTTCCAACACGTTGTCGCAAATATGTTTATTATTCCGGCTGCCATTTTTGCAGGGTACTACACGTGGATGGATTACCTTGTTAATTTCGTACCAGTCTTCTTAGGGAATGCCGTTGGCGGAGCCGTTTTTGTTGGTTGTCTGTATTGGTTCACTTATGTGCGTAAAACAGCATAATGATTCAAATCAATTAAGAGAGAATGGATACATAGATAAATAAATCCTTTGTGAACTGTAATGCCCGAATGTATGGTACTATCTAAAAAGAATCATTGAATCATCTTTTTATGCAGGAGGCCATCATGAATAAATATGAGGCAGAGTTCAGCAATCTTGTCCGTTCATTTCGAAAAAGACATATGGGGAAAGGCCCTAGTAAAATTACAACGACGTTTTGTAAGAATTGGGCGATTTGTGAAATGGAAGGCAATCTATCACCAGTTGAAAAGTTTATGGCGACAGCGATGACGGGAAACAATTGCTTCGGTCTGCACGGACAGAAATGGTGAAAGATATGTACCGTAAAAACATCCTGTTGAGATGGAAGAACTTCTTGGATGCAAATTCCTTGACCTATTTGTTGATATTGATATACCAAACGATTTTGGCATGTCGATCTTTATCTTCAGTGAAAACCTTGAAGAGAAGTTTTCGAATGCATAGGTTTGGCACTTGGCAGCGTTCCTGCTAAAGACTTAACCACCGTTTCATTTTTCCAAAGGGGAGGGATGTACGGTGGTTTTTTATATGATTAGAGGAGGAAGAAGAAAATGGGGAAAACAAAACACGAAGGTCCGATAAAAGTATCAAAAATGCCAGCACCAAAACATTGGGTAAGTCCAATTCCATTTGGTTTAGGAAAGGTGAAACCAAAGCATATTCGCGACACGATGAAAACGGTTTGGGACAACAAAGATAACCTGAATTATGCCAAAAACATTTTAACAAAAGGTGTTTGTGATGGTTGTGCACTTGGTGTTTCTGGTTTGCAAGATCAAACGCTTAAGGGACCGCATATTTGTACGACACGATTAAATGTTTTACGCCTAAATACAATGCCTGCGATGAAGGAAGAAATCGTTCATGCCGATATTGACGAACTAAAGAAATACAGCAGTGAAGAATTACGTGAACTTGGTCGTGTACCATACCCACTTATTCGTCGTAAAGGCGAGCGTAGCTTCTCTCGTCTTGAGTGGGATGAAGCGATGGATATCATTGCGAAGAAAATGAAAACACTTGATCCAAAACAATACGGTTTTTATTTAACAGCACGAGGCATTACAAATGAATCATATTATGTTGCTGGAAAAGTGGCTCGTTTTCTTGGAACAAATCATATCGACAATGCATCACGTATTTGTCACTCGCCTTCAAAAACGGCATTAAAACGTTCGATTGGTGTTGGCGCAAGTACATCAAACTACCAAGACTGGATTGGTACAGATGTCTTGATGTTCTGGGGATCTGTTGCCTCAAATAGCTCACCAGTATCAACGAAATACATGCTTGCTGCGAAAAAACAAGGAACAAAAATTATCGTTGTTAACCCGTACAAAGAGCCTGCAATGGATGAGTACTGGGTTCCTTCAAATGCAGAATCGGCGTTGTTCGGTACTAAGGTTGCGGATGATTTCTATCAAATTAACATCGGTGGCGACATTGCGTTCATGCACGGGATCATGAAACATTGGTTTGATATGGAAGAAGCGACACGAGGTTCTGCAATTAACCATGCGTTTGTCGAGGAACATGTGAATGACTATGAAGCGCTAAAAACGAAAGTCCAAGCACAAACATGGGATGAAATCGTGGAGTCTTCTGGTGTCACACAAGAGCGGATTATCGAGCTTTCAGAGCTTCTTGCGAACAGCAAAAACGCAGTATACGCATGGGCGCTTGGCTTAACAATGCACTCCTTTGCAACAGATAACATCTCCCAAGTAGCAAATCTTGCCTTGCTTCGTGGCCACCTCGGACGTAAGCACGCAGGTTTAATGCCATTCCGCGGACACTCAAGTGTACAAGTTCTGGTGAGATGGGCGCTGATCCATTTGTTTTACCTGGCGGTGGCTGGGAAGACGAAACGGTTGAACGGATTGAGAAACTGTGGAACTTTGACCTTCCTAAATGGCAAGGAGATATTTGTGGTGTTTCCCTTGAGAACGCGGTTCTTCCTGAGGACCATGAACGCAAGTTAAAAATGTATTATATGAGCGGCGGAAACTTCTTAGAAACGATGCCTAACCCGCATTTCATTGAAAAAGCATTGTCTGAACTTGATATCCGTGTTCACCAAGACATTATCTTTAACACATCTACACTTGTTGAAGCAAAAGAAGCGGTTATTGTTCTTCCAGCGAAAACACGTTATGAGCAAGATGGCGGCGGTACGTCAACATCAACCGAGCGGATGGTGTATTTCTCCCCAGAAATTAAAGGAAATAAGCAGTTAGTTGAAGAAGCGCGTGCAGAGTGGAAGATCTATATTGATCTTGCGAAGCGCGTGAAACCAGAGACTGCTCATCTTGTTGACTTTAAAGACGGTCAAGAAATCCGTGATGAGATTGCGCTTGGGAACCCTAGCTATGAAGGCGTTCAACACTTGAAAAAAGAGGGAGACGTATTCCAATGGGGTGGCGCTTGGTTATGTGAAGACGGAATTTGTCCAACTCCAGACGGAAAAGGAAACTTAATCTCTGTTGATATCCCGAACTTAAACAAGCCAGAAGGCACGTTCTATGTGACAACACGCCGCGGCAAGCAGTTTAACTCAATGGTGTATAAATCAACTGATCCATTTAATGCAGCGAAGCGTTACGACGTTCTGATGAATGAAGAAGATGGCAATAAGCTAAACATCGCGAATGGCGAGCCAATTGTTGTTTACAATCAACACGGCACATTCCAAGGAAAAGCCCACTTTGCGGAAATTGCTACAGGCAATGTCGGTCTGTTCTTCCCAGAAGGAAACTTCTTAATTCCAAAAGGCATCTATGACGGTCCATCTGGAATTCCACAATACAGCGTAGCCGTTAAAGTGGAAAAAGCAGAACGTTTCCATGCGAAAAAAGACGTTGATTACTTAGAGAAACGTATTGATGATTTGGAAATGACAGCTGATTAAGGATCAAATAGGCTGAGTTAGACTGGTCTGTTTTAATGATAGTGAGTGTGGCGAAAACTGACTTAGACCTCTAAAGCAGATCGGGTTAGCCCGGTCTGCTTTTACGATCGTAAAAAAAGCATCCAGCTTTCTGAATGCTTTTACCATTGGTGGCTATGGTTTTAACACCAGCTCACCAGTCATGTACGGGACAGCGACTTTTATATAGTCTTCTGGCGATGTGTCGCTATGCTCATGCCAATCAACCGCAGCACCGTAAATACCCCAGCTAAGCATGACTGCTCCAACGCGGAGAGATTGTTTGTCTTGATCTGGGTGTTGGGCTAGTAAAATCCGATAAAAAGCTTGTTCCAATTCTTTTTTTATCACGGTTTCAATCGATGACGTAAATTCGTCAAAGCTGCGTTTACATTTCGAGGCAAGCGACGTCTGGAACGAGGTAATCGATAAAAAGATAGTCGTAATCGTCTCATGGTCAAGGTGGTCTTGTTGATCAATTTCTTGAATCACGTTTGTCATTAAATCTTCTTTTAACACTTTTTCAAGTAAGTCGTATTTATCCGTGAAATGGTAATAGAAGGTCGCCCGGTTGACCGTTGCTTCATCTGTAATGTCTTTAATCGTTAATTCTTTTAAGCTCTTTTTTGTTGAAAGTTGAATAAAAGAATCCATAATCAACTTGCGCGTACGAATGATGCGAGGATCCATTTTTTTTGCCATAAGTACCAATCCTTTCTTTATAAGGAGTGTATGGATTAACTATACAACAACTGTTGCGTAAATAAAAACAAATCGTGACTTTTAAGACATATAGAGCGATTTGTTGTATAAACGATAAAATAATAAAAATGATGGTTGAAAACTTAAGTAATCCTGCTAAAATTCACTTATGCAACATGTGTTGCTTAAACGATCTATGTAAAAAATATCTAATTATATTTAAAGATATTCTTCACTGCCACTATAAACAAAAGCGTGCGTGAATCAATAAGGTTTACCCAAAATCAAACAACAGGAGATGACTACCATGAATGTATTAGCTATAAAAGCAAATAACCGTCCAGCTTCACAGGGCGTTTCAGCAAATATGTACGAAACATTTTTAAACGAAATCAAAACAAACGAGAATCTTAACATCACCGAATATGATGTGTTTGCAGAAGATACACCGTTCTTCGGTCAAGATGCGTTTAACGCAATGGGCAAACAACAAAGTGGTGAAGCACTTACTGACCTAGAAGAGCGCTTAGTTGCAGCGCAAGCAAAAGCTCAAAAGCTTGTGACAGACGCTGATTTAATTGTCGTTGCTTTCCCACTTTGGAACTTGTCCATTCCAGCAAAACTACAAACGTTTATGGATTACATTTATCAAGCCGGTTTCACTTTCAAGTATGACGCTGAAGGCAATATGCTTCAGTTGAAGAAAGATAAGAAAGTTATCCTACTAAATGCACGTGGTGGTATGTATTCATTGCCAGAAATGGCGCAAATGGATATGTCGGTAAACTACATGCGTAATGTATTTGGCGGTATTTTCGGAATGGAAATCATTGATGAAGTAATCATCGAAGGCCATAATGCTCAACCAGAAAAAGCGTCTGAAATCATCGCTAATGGCTTAGAGCAAGTGAAAGAAGTGGCTAGAAAACTTTAATATGTAGGATTACCTTGAAAAAGGACGGTTGTTTCATTAGCCGTCCTTTTTCATTTTAATTGAGGAAACGTTTGTTAGAAAATCTATCAATTAAATTCCTTCTTCTTTATGTGCCGATGTATACTATGGATAATCAAACATCTTACAGAGAAAAGGGTAGCGATTATGAACATTATAAAAGACACCTTAGTACAGCCAGAAGTCATTGGCCTTATTAAACAACATTTAAGTGAAATGGCAGCTACGTCTCCCCCCGAGAGTACACATGCGCTTGGTATCGAAAAACTAAAACAACCAGATGTAACGTTTTGGAGTGCGTGGATTGATGGCAGCCTCGCAGGGTGTGTAGCGTTAAAAGAAATCAACTGTGATCACGCAGAGATTAAATCGATGCGAACGGCGGATGCTTTTTGAGAAAAGGCGTGGCGGCAAAGTTGGTGGAGCATGTCATTGAAGTAGCTATGAAACGAGGCTATAAACAAATGAGCCTTGAAACAGGCTCAATGGCATATTTTGCGCCAGCTCGTGCGTTATATAGCAGGTACGGGTTTAACGAATGTCCGCCGTTTGAAGGGTATGAAGAAGACCTCAACAGTGTGTTTATGACGAAAGAATTATAGCATGATTTGAGCAAAGCAGCCTACGCGATGGGCTGCTTTTTCTTTGTATCCTTAACCAATGCAAGCACAACGATCATCCCGAGAATATACGCTGTTCCAAGCCATTGAAATGCCCCAAACGGTTCGTTTAACCAAAACACGGTCGAAAGTACGGCGGCGAGGGGTTCTAGTGTGCCAATTAGGCTAGTTTCTTTAGGTGAGAGACTTTGCAAACTCTCGACGTAAAACCAAAACGCGATCATCGTCCCAAACACAATGACAACGATCAA
The DNA here is from genome assembly GCA_001310375.1 of Bacillus sp. JCM 19041. GTDB lineage: Bacteria > Bacillota > Bacilli > Bacillales > Bacillaceae_D > Shouchella. The sequence goes on from BAXC01000013.1 coordinate 36,765, forward strand.
GTAGAGAACCAATTCGAGTGAAAAGGCATGGAAATTCCCTTGCCAAGGTGGATGGACAAAGCTTAAAGCGAAACCACCGATTACCATTGCCCAACCCACGATGACTAAGGAATCAAATGTTTTTAATAAAGGCACAGCGTACAAAGTATAAAACGCGGCAGCTACAGCCGACAACAATCCCCAACTGATTGCTGGTAGAGGCACAGAAAGTCCAGCAAAGGAACCGTTTGTCAGCAAAAAGAAGCAACCGACTAGAGCAAGTAGGACGAGCACACCGTCTTTTTGTGTGAAACGTGTTTGTTTGCGCAAAAGTAAGTAGCCGATGATTAGCAATGGCGATAAGTATTGCAGCAGTGTCGCTACGGCGGCATTCCCATGATTAATTGAGGCATATACGTATATTGAACAGCAAGCATGCCAAAGAGACCAAAAATGATGATTTGGGTTGCGGCCCGTTTGCTTTTCCAGACGGCGAATACGTGCGACCTGTCTTTTGCGAGAAAACGAATCGTTAAAAGCAAGAGCCCTGCAAGAAGCAAGCGTGTGGCCACAAGCCAATTGATATCAAGGGCGTATTGTTGAAACAGCTTTTGTGAGACAGTTCCGCCAAGTCCCCAAAGGGTAGCACCTGTTATCACGTAAAACAAGCCGGCTTTGCGGTTTTGTTCTTTCATTTTATTTTTCCCACCTTTATTAATATAACGATATTGTTATAATAAAGGCGGAATAAGTGTGAAAATACGCAAATTAAATATAAAAATACTAGGATATTGAGGTGGTATCGTGCAGGCGATGAATTTTGCGATTGATGAACGGTTGCGTGAATTGACGAATCATCAAACGGTCTCCTTGCCAGTAGCTTGTTATAAAACGACGATCCGCAAGCATATTCAAGGGCATATCCCGCTCCACTGGCATGATGAAATCCAATTGGTATATATGGTCAAAGGAAACGCGATTTTTCAAGTAAATGAGGCAAAGATACGTGTCTTAGAAGGAGATGGTTTGTTTCTGAATAGTGGCTGTTTGCATATGGCGGAGGCTGAGGATAGTGCGAGTGCATACCTGTGTTTAAATGTGTCATCTCGCTTTCTTTTATCTCATGAATTGTATTCAACTTATGTACATCCATATATTCAATCAACAAACGTAACAAGCTTGCATGTGCCAGGCAAAGAAGATTGGGGGAAGGCTGTTTTAAGTTCGATCAACGACATTTACGAATCGTTGCAACACCAGGAATCTTTTTATGAAATTGACGTTTCCGTGCAGCTCGCAATGATTTGGAGAAACGTTATTGCCCATACAAACGATTTAAAATATGAACAAACGGAGATCGTAAAAAATGAACGGATGAAGCAAATGATCGACTACATTCATTCCCATTACACCGAAAAAGTAACACTAGCCGCGATTGCCCAGGCAGGTCAGTTAAGCCGAGCGGAATGTTGCCGTTATTTCAAGCGCGTTTTGCATACATCGCCTTTGTCTTATGTGATTGATTATCGGATTCAAAAAAGCTTGTTTTTGTTGCAACAAGATGAACTGAACGTGACGGAAGTGGGCTATCAAGTAGGCTTTAATAGCACGAGTTACTTTATTGGTAAATTTCGTGAAGGAATGAAGATGACGCCGCTTGCGTATAAAAAGGAAAAAGCCAAACACTGATAATCCGTTTAGCTGTTTTTGTTATTTTTTTCTGAACTGGTGCTTAAAGCGGTTAAACGGGGTGAAGTACGAAACCGCATAGTCCAGGTTAATGAGCTCACTGTATTCAAAGACACGACCGTCATTGAGAATACCACGGTTCATAATTTTCATCGCAGCAATGCCTTTTTTGCAATTTAACAGATGGGCTTGTTCTTTGGTCACATTCACTGCACTGTAAGTGGTGATAAAGTGGGAGATGTCGTAACCGCATTGCTGCACATATTCATGCACAGAACCGGCAGCAATCTCTTCCGTTAGTTCAGGGAAATAAGAGTGAGGAAGCTGGGTTGTTTCAATTTGGACCTTTTGGTAATCGACGATACGGACACGTGTAAACTCCCACATAAAGGCGTTTTTCATATCAAATACATTTTTCAACCTCGGGCGTCATTTTTTTCTTTTTGTAACGTAATGATCGTTGATTCAATGTCTTTGAATTTCTTTTCTGTTAAGGAGTTATAAATAAGGGGACTTTCCCTAATTGCTTTTGTCACAAAAATGCCAGAGCCATGTATAACTTGCACACTTCCGATATTAATCAATTTTTTGATCGCTTCTCGGATCGTGTAACGGGAGACTTGGTAGTGCGTGGCGAGTGCTCTCTCCGTTGGTAGCTTCTCACCAGGTGCATACTTGTTTTGATACATTTTGCTTAGTAGGTCGTCGGTGACAAATTGTCTTTTATTCATGTGCATCCCTTCATACAAATGCAGAATGGTTTCATTTAGTATAAAAGCTTTGCTTGCAGTGTGCAAGCAAGGCCCAGATTGAAGACAAACGCTCGCATACGTCGTCGCTCGTCTCGGTCATCTGCTCATGAACCCACGTTCTATTCCCATCTTCCCTCGTCTTTGCTCCTAGTCTGACAAACGTTTTCTTTTCAATCTGGGTCGGTTATCGACTTTGTCGACAACCTCAGCTTTGCTTGCAGTGCGCAAGCAAGGCTGAGGTTGTTATGGCGTATGGATTGCCCCGTTAGGTAAACGGGCTTGGGTCCACTCATGTTTTCGGTACACAACTGGATAGTCTTGCGCTAATGTTTCATCAAATGAAACGCCGATGCCAACCGCATCAATTGGGTAAATATAGCCTTGTTTCACTTGCACAGAGCCTGGGAACATTTGCTCAATGATTGCTTCCGGTTCTTGAATCTCTTGAATCGCCGCCTGATGAAGGTGGATGTTCAAATGTGTGTTGACAGCGACACCAATTGGCGTCATATCAGACGGGCCATGCCAGGCAATTTGCACGCCAAACTGACTGCATAAGGCGCCGAGTTTCAGTGCTGGCGTAATGCCGCCAATTTGCGATACATGGCAGCGGATGTAATCGATTTGCCGATTCGCAATCAAGTGTTTCCACTCCATCGGGTTGTTAAACAATTCGCCTGTAGCAATAGGGGTTGTACACTGGGCCCGCAGCTGTGCGAGCCATTCGTTTTGATCAGGAGGCAAAACATCCTCCAAAAAGTAAGGTTTATACGGTTCCAACTCTTTGGCAAGCTGAATCGCTTGAATTGGTGAGAGGCGTTCATGGACATCGTGAAGAAAATGGAGGTTGTATCCGTATTTTTCACGCAATGCTTTAAACATGCGTACGACATCTCTCATATAAATGTCAGGGTCGTAATATTCCCCTTCTAGTTGCACTTCTGGTACGTGCATGTCATGGTTTTTGCCACCGTATTTGCCTAATTGGCAACGAATATGTTTAAACCCTCGCTCAATCAGTCCATCAACGTTCGTAAACAATTCTTCCAATGTAAGTCCGTCCGCATGGGCATACGCTGCGATCGCACTTTTTGATTTCCCACCAAATAATTGGTAAAGCGGCATGTTTGCAAGCTTCGCTTTAATGTCCCATAACGCCATATCAATGCCTGCAATGGCGTTGTTCATGATCGGGCCGTTACGCCAGTATGAGTTCACCATCATCATTTGCCACAAATCTTCAATATCGTGGGCATCACGCCCAAGCAAAAGAGGAGTTAAGTATTCATCAACGACCATTTTGACAGGAAGCGGCCGCTGTTGGAATGTGGCACACCCATAGCCAGTAAGGCCAAGGCTTGTTTCGACTTTCACCACAACAAAATTATGGCGATGGGGGTTTGTCACAAATGCTTCAATAGACGTAATTACGTTTGGTTCCACGGGATGCACTCCTTTTTGATTCATTCACTTTTCATAGAACTGCGTTCGCAGTAAAAGCTAATAATAGGATGTTTTCTTATTTGGTGTCCTGTTGATTAAAGCACATGAAAAACAAGGGGTCAATTTGGTTAGGAAAGCCTAAGACAAAACAGATATTTACCATACCAATTTTTAATGAATATTTGTGTAAGTGTTGATATATAAGGGTTTCTTATTTTTGTTGGTATTTTTTGAAACGTTTTCAGTACGAAGCTCTTGTGCTACGATATGCCTGTTGATGATCATCAAATTCAAGTGAAGGAAGGCTGCTTCTATGAAAGAAAATGAACTCATCCGTCATATCATTCAATATGTAGGCGGAGAAAAGAATATTAAACAAGCATGGCATTGTATGACCAGACTTCGGTTTGATCTGCATGATTTTTCAAAAATAGAACGGGATCAAATAAAAGAGTTACAAGGTGTACTCGGCGAACAGCTAACCAACGATCAGTATCAAATTGTCATTGGCACACATGTGCAAAAAGTCCATGCTGCTCTGACTGAAGAGTTAGAGTTGATGCGAGTCATATAGACGAAACGAATTCAGAACCGGCAAAGAAAAAAGGATTTTTCAGTAAGATTTTAGACGTTGTTTCCGGTGTATTTGGTCCAATTGTGCCTGCCATCGCAGGGGCAGGGATGATCAAAGGGATTTTGGCAGGACTCATTGCCTTAGAAGTGCTATCAGCGGATAGTGAAGCAGTGATTATACTTGATCTCGTGGCGAGCTCAGTGTTTTATTTTTTACCATTCTTCCTGGCCGCTTCAGCAGCGAAAATATTTAAAACGAATCAGTATTTAGCTTTGGCGGTCGCAGGCGGGTTTATGTATCCATCCCTTTTGGATGCGGCGAAGCTCGGTGAAGTGTCCCAATTCAGTTTTATTGGACTGCCTATTCCGGTCATTAATTATAGTGCAACGGTCATCCCAATCATTTTGTCAATTTGGGCGTTAAGCTACATTAACAAGTATGTTGATAAATTTATGCCTAATGTGTTGCGTACGGTATTTACACCGACATTAACGCTGTTCATTGCGATTCCGTTTGCGCTTATTGCCACAGGACCACTTGGTGCTTATGTCGGTAGTTTGCTTGCTTCGTTTATTGAAATGTTGTTTAATCTTTCACCCATTTTAGCAGGTGTCGTAGTTGGCGGAATTCGTCCGATTGCAATTGTGTTTGGTATGCACCATGCGATGACACCCATTGCCTTACAGAACTTTGCTGATAATGGGTTTGATATGATGATGCCGATGTTCTTAATGACAAACATGGCGATTGCAGGAGCAACGTTTGCCGTCTTCTTTAAATCAAAAAGCAAAAAAGAAAAATCAGTCATTTTGTCAGCTGGAGTATCTGCTTTGCTCGGGATCACGGAGCCCGCATTGTTTGGCGTACTGATTAAATACAAAAAAGCGTTTATCGCTTGTACAATTGCCAGCATGGCTGGTGCGACGTTCTTTGCACTATTTGGTGTACGTATTTACGGATATATTCTTTCGAGTATTGTAAGCCTTGTCGCGTATGTCGGCCCGTACTTCTGGTTTGCGATTATCGGCATTGTGCTTTCGCTTGGAATCGGATTTGCCATTACGTACTTCACACTGAAAAGCAAAGAGGTGAACAGCATTTAATATGAAAAAAATGAGTATCCTGGCGATTTCCCCAAGTCACTGACTTTTTAACATCCTCTTATAGTAAAATAGAGGAAATGACGCTTTGTGGTGCTCTCTGGCATGGTTCGTCTATGTCAGGGGGCGATTTATGTTTAAGCATGAAATGGAGGAGTCGTGTTGGAAGTAAAACAAGTAACATTACCTGCTTTTTCTGTAGTAGGATACAAGATTGAAGCGACTGTGGAACAATTTGAGTCAGGTTTTGGCAAGGAAATGTACCATTCCCTTCTGCGACGAAAAGAGGAAATACGAAATCGATCAAGTGAGCATACGTTGCTCATGCAGATCTACCCTGATGCAGTTGATTTTAATCCGAAAACGGACTCATTTATTCATATGCTCTGTTATGAAGTAAGCACAATAAACGCTGTACCAGAAGGAATGGCCAGTCATTACGTCCAAGAGAACACGTATGCAAATTGCATCCATATAGGGCTAGAAACAGAGCTTGATCAAACGTATGAGTATCTTTATAGCGAGTGGATGATTGAATCAAACAATGAACCAGCTGAATACGATTTTGAAGTATGGGGTTCACGCTATAAACCGGAGAGCGCAGAAAATGAAATTGGTATCTTTATCGCTTTGAAGTGAGTTTGTCGATGATTATTTGAATAGTATGGAGCATACAGAATGTGTGAACAAGCTTTTCAATAGCGATAAATTTGTTTATCCTTTAGGTGAAAGCATGCTTTTTATGCAAAAGGTAAGGTAATACGATGCAAGCAGGTAATCAATTGGCATTAGAGAATTTTATCGAGAAAATCAAAGCGTATAGTGAGGTAATGGGAGGGACAGTAACGATTGGGAAGAGTTATGTGTTAGCCGATTCAGGTTTTCCATCAGACACGTTTAACGTCCTTGTCCCTATCTCTCGAAGTGTTGAAGATAAACCAGAGCTAGAAGAAGCAATTGCTGTACTGAAGGACAAAAAGTTCCTTGGATTTTTCCGTTTGTTGTATCGGTTTTTTCCTATACGTGATTTGGCAGCAGTAGGTATGATGGGTTTTACGAATTACTTGATGCAATCGCTCCTTCTTGCTACTCTTTTTTATGGCTTTTCATTATTCGGAGAGGTGTTTACTTGGCAAACGTTTGTCATTAGTTTGACTGTTTTCATCGTCCAATTTCTATACAGTTCCGTCTATATGTCCCGTTTCCGAACAGGACCGCTGGAGTCAGTTTGGAGAAGCGTGTACAAGCGCTAATCAAGCTGTAAAAGACAATTTTAAAAATAACGAGGAGGCACCTATCATGCTAGCAACCATTAAACAGGCAGACAAAGGTTATGAAGCAACGTTTGAGCGGTCATTTAACGAACAAGTTGGACAAGTGTGGACTACATTAACAGATAATGCCCACTTGAAAAAATGGATGTCGAATTTAGAAGTGATTCTTTTGCAAAAAGGCGGGACGATTCAGTTTCATTTTAACGATGGGACAGGTTCATCCTTTGCGATGAACATTCTTGATTACGAAGAAGAGTCCTGTTTGCAGTTTGATTGGGGAGAAGGGTTTGTTCGGTTTGAATTAAACGAAGCGGGAAAAGGGTCTTGTTTACGTTTAATTGAGTACTTTCCATCTTTAAACGATCATACGCCAAAGGATCTTGCAGGTTGGCATGTCTGTCTCGATTTATTTGCTGCTGTGCTTAAAGGGGGGCAAAGGACTTTTCGAAAGAGGAATGGAATGCTTGGTACGAACAGTACGCGACACTCATGCAAGCGGTGAAAAATAATGAAGAACAGTAACCTTGTTTATAAAAACAAGGTGGTTGTAATTGTAGAGCCATTACGAAGGGGCTCCGCAGCTTGTCCACAAAGTCTCGAATCGTCGAGACAGCTGGCGAGCTTTTTTGTATACTAAAAGAAAATAAGTGGGGAGACCGCTCATATTAAAGAATAATCGTGAAGATAAACGAATGGTCATGGAGATGGTCTGGATTGAAAAGTTTGTGCAGTAAAAGAGCTTCTTGTGAGATAGATGATAAATCGATATGAGCAGCCTTATCGCTTTGGTACTTGTTGTATTATTAGCTTTTTCATACAAAATTGTCGATCTTATAGTTCGCGGTATTATCGGAAGAACGTTGTACCGAAAGATAGCAAATGAGATTATTTATATATGGGGAATACTGCTGACAGGAATTGTTTATTTTTATGAAGATAATTATGTATTCCGTTTACCCATTCACTACGAACCAATTGTTCTATTAGTCTTTATTGCTGCGATAACGATTATTTTCATTTCACGATACTCAGGGTATAAGCCGAGCGGGAAAAAGAACATCTTAAATTTTGTACTGATGTATCCTATAGTTGAAGAAGTAATTTTCAGAGGAATGATTTTACCAATCCTTAACAATTCATTGCCAATCTACACTCATTTTGAACTATTACACACACCAGTTACGGTACAGATCCTAATGTCTTCGTTTTTATTCGCTGTATCTCACTTACAGTATTATAGCTTTAATCGGACGAGCATAAAATTTATGGTGTTCGCATTTTTAGGAGGAATGATATTTGGTATGATCACGGATTCCTCACTATCTATTGTTTTTGCACTATTATTGCATATCGAGTTTAATTTACTTTCAGTCTATTACTCAAAAAGAGCGCAGCAAATTAATAAATAGTTATTATGTTCATAAATGGATTATTGAAATGAGGAGAACGTAAAATATTACTTTATTAATTGATTTGGTACATTTCACAGCAGAAACCCACAAAATTCCATTGAAGAGCCCTTACGTAAGGCTCTTTATGATTGCTGTTGTTTCATAAATAAATAGAGACCGTAGTCGGTCGGAACAGACGCATGCCCGAGCTGCCTTAACATCGCTGTTATATTTCCTCGATGGTAAGTGCCGTGGTTGACGACGTGGGGCACGAGCTCGGCAACACTTGTTTGCATGACGCCGCCAGAAGGTTTTTAAGCGTAAGCGGTTTGTTTAAATGACCATCTTGTTGGAGGAACGACTTGTATCGGTTGGCTAATTCGATAAAGCTCGATTCCATCGCTTTGATTTCTTTTGCGGCGGTTTCTTCTTTTAATTCGGCAGCTTCTTGCAGCGAATCGATCATATTTTTACCGGAAAACACATCGATCCAACCAAGATCTGATAGATACACATGAGCAAATACGTCGGCGATTGTTGGAAAGACGCTATCAACTTTCTGCCGGTACAAACTGCTTGGAAGTTCATTTAAGCGGTCGAACAGTTGTTGATTTGCCCAAGTATTGTAGTCGTAGAGTTGTAATTCAAGTTGCGCCATGATCAAGTCTCCTTTTTTTCACTTCTTGATCATTATAATCGAACGAGTGTTCTTTGTGTAGAGTGAATGTGTGGCTTTTCCGTAAACTTTCACAATATGCGCTTCGCCCCAATCGCATAATGCATGAAGAATCGCTTCAAGTTGAAGGTACACTGTTGTTTGCTTAGTATCGCCCTAGGTTTCTCTTTTTAAGCTTGCGTAATAAATATGGGTGAAAGAAGAATTCACCACTCGTAATCAATAAAGAAGCAAGAAAGGACGGCAACCATGGCGTTGACTCAATGGGAAAGATCAGTCTCGCAATTAATGCAAGTCCTAAAAAAGCGAGTGGGAAATCAGTAATCGTTGCGAGTGTGGTTCCAATTCGTGGCATAATAAACAAATCACCGATATAAGCAATAAGGGTAAAGATGAAACTTAGTAATAACGTTGTACTTAAAGAAAAACCAAAAAATAAGGTGAAGACGATCATTAAAATCAATGTGGTCATAATGAGTTTAATGATTAATCCTTTTAAAACAGTCATTTTGATCCTCCTGACTGGCAGTGTTTTTTCTATTGTTAGTATGCTCTTGCTTTCCATCAGTGATGCATGTTCCCCCGTATAAGTAATCCAAAAACAATGGTAATCCAGTAGACAAAGTCAAGGTTCCGGCGGCTGTTGTACTATATTCGAATAATTTCCCAGGCAATAAGCCACCGTAACTAATTAACAATACCGTGGTAAACAATTTCTGTGTTAACCGATACGGTCATCGGCATGTTAGGGTAACTACGTTTCCAATTCATCTTCTTCCAACCCTCGTGATGAAATGCACGTATTCGTTTTCCAATCCCAAAGTAATCGCAATTAACTTCTTGCAATGTTTGTATGACTTTTTCGCACTCAGTCGTCAGTTGTGCACTGATTTGATCATTTAATTCTTCAACATGCTCTTCAATGTATAAACGGTCTTTCGGATATTCAACGACATTTAATTTTAGGTTAATGTGAAGATCAGTTTTGAATGTCTGGTCAGTTAAAGGTGTTATTGTCATATCATGATCCTTGCTGATAACATCAATCGTTGCAAAATTATTCGCTCGAACCTCTTCATTGCTGCTTACACGAACATTTAAACGCGGGTTCTTGTTATAGGTACCATCAAGTAACAGTAACCGTAATGTCTGATCCGCGTCTAGCTCACCTACCATTCGACTGCCATCAAACAAAGCAAGTCCATTAAAGACGACATTTTCATGATCGACAACATGCAAAAGAGGCAACGCAAAATCAGAACCGTTATCAAACATAAAGGATAATGTGTCTTCAAGCGTTGTTTCGGGGATAACCCCTGTTTCTTCAAGTCCTAAGAGCAAATCACCTAAGTAATCACTAATGAGGGGTGTTTCAGCGGTACGAACATGAAGCGCTTTTTTTGCTGGACCTTCGTCAATGACGCCAATTCTCGCATTCGTAGTTGAAATGGGTGAACGATAGTGGACATCAAGCATCGAATAAATATCTTGTTCCGCAAGCGTTCGACTTAATAGTGTTATACGGTTTTTAGAAGCAAATAACTCTCCTGATACTTTCCGATCTAAATGCATGCGGCTATCTCGTGGTGTATTTCCGACAGCTGATATGATAGCGGGTGTTTGAGAATTTTGGACTGAAGCCCCGGTCTCATTTGGAGAGCCACCAATTGTGACAATCGTCGTCTCAATTCTTCCATCTTCTGTTTGGTCAAGAGCCTGACTATAAATCAAATTAATATCTTTTACGAGGCGTTGATCCCAGCAACCCGCTAATACAAAAAGGATCAATAAACAAGGAAGCAAAATTGTTTTTTTCATGGAACAGCCCTCCTTGTCCAAATAAAGGAAAGGCTCAGCAATGCGAGTGGAGCCAAGAAAGTGAGGATTGACCCGGTTTTATTATTAAATGTGACCCACTTCTGAAATTCAAAAATGGAAGCAGGCAACAAAGCGATGACGAGTGTTAAGCTTAAACAGATCGTCGCAATGAAGCGGTAACGAGTGAATTCAACACAGTCATGATGCCAATTGTACTGCAGTAAATAAAGATGACATAAGTGGTGATCACGATAATAGACCATAAACTTAAAAAGATTAAGTCAATCCGTTCGATGATTGTTAATGAAAAAGATTTGATCATATACAGGAAAGGCTCTGGCAACAACTTCATTTCACCGTGACTAAATGTAATGAAGGAAGTGAGCACGACCATGACATAAATCAATGTCACTGAACAGTGGCAAGGGTTGCCACTTTCCATTTTTCTACTGCTGTCGCTTTAACATGAGGGAAAATTATTGACAACACGATAAAGCCATTAATTGCAAACATTGACGCAAATAGTCCTTTTGTTATTGCTGAGGGCGTCGCAATCCCGATCGGCATTAGATTTAAATAATCTCCTTGGGTAAATCCATATAACGATGCAAGTGGAATTAATAAAATGATAGGTGCAGTTAGGACGAGCATGCGGCCCATTTGTCTCAATGTACTAAAAATAATAGGCAAACAAGCACATAGAACGAGAACAATAAACATAGGCTCTGGCGTTTTTGTTAAGATCCAGACGGCGATTAATTGAGCAAAGCCTTTATTACAAGTGCTGCTGTATGGATAAAGTAGACGATGTAAAGGAGTGCCAAAAGACTGCCAACAAACCGTCCTAATACTTTTTCGCAAATACCGAACAGTGTTCATTAGGATAACGCTTATGGAGCCAAGCGAGAACGGTAATGGCTAGCTGAACAAAAACAAAAGCGACTAATAACGAAATCCAGCCATCTGTACCCGCGGCTTGGTAAAGGGTATAAGGCAAGGAAAGGAGACCGATCCCAATTTGAGAATGGACGAAAAGCCAAAACAGCTGAGTCTTGCCCAATTCATTTACTCGTTCCATTGACTTATCCTTCTTTCGTTTCGCGCCAAGTGGAGTAGGTGACGACATATACGTGTGTTTTTGAATTAACCAAATTGGGAATCGAAGCAAGCCATCTTTTAAGCCTTTTGCATTAAAAGGAGCTAAAGGTGAGAAATAAGGTGTACCAAATGATTCCAGTTTAATTAAGTGCATAAGCATAACAAAAAACGATAAAACGACACCAAGCAAACCAAAGGTTGCGGCGGCGACCATAAGCGGGAAGCGCGTTAAACGGATCACTTGGCTCATTTCTGGACTAGGAATGACAAAAGAAGAGATCGCCGTGATGGCAACAACAATAATCATCATATTTGAAACAAGCCCGGCATTTACAACAGCTTCGCCAATGACAAGACCCCCAACAATCCCGATTGTTTGTCCGATTGGTGCTGGTAGCCTAAGTCCTGCCTCACGTATGAGCTCAATCGTAAATTCCATAATAAGTGCTTCAACGAGTGGTGGATATGGGATATTTTGCAACGAGCTTTTTACTGAGACAATCAAGGATTGGGGAATGATTTCAAAGTGAAACGCAACAAGTGAAATATAGAGGGACGGAAATAAAATCGACATCAATAAGGCTATGAATCGGACACTACGTAGAAAGCTGCCAAGCAAGAAGTGGATATTGTAATCGTCCATTGCTTGAAAAAAACTAAAAAACGAAACTGGAAAGATGAGCGCAGTTGGATTGCCTTCCATAAGCACGGCAATACGCCCTTCAGCAAGATTACCAATGACCGCGTCAGGTCGCTCAGTGTAGAGTATTTGTGGAAAGATGGATTTCTTTGAGTCTTGTAGTAGTTCATTAAGAGTACCTGGTGTGCTAATGATTTCTGACTCAATCTCGCTTAGTTTTGTCATTAAACGTTTCAAGACGGCAGGATCGGCTTTACCTTGAATGTAAACAACGGCGACGTCTTTTTGAATCGATTGACCAACTTGACGTTTTCGAATCAGTAGATTGTCCGTTTTTGCATAGCGTCGAATAAGGTTTAAATTCACAAACAAATTTTCAACAAACCCTTCATGTGATCCCCTAAGAGCTCGTTCATTATAAGGTTCCTCAATTGACCGTGTGATAGCAAGTGTTGCTTCCGCTGTTATGTAAATAGGGTTTTCATCCCCATAAACGATAACGTATTTTCCTGCCCAAAGCATCGGAAGGCATTCGGCAATCGTGGCTTTTTCTTCAATCGAGGCAGAGGCTACTTGTTCAAGTAAGGGTTTAGGATTAGCATGATTGTCATTTAAAGCTAATTGTTTAAAAAACGTATTTTCAAGCCATTTTTCATCAACCGTTGTATTGAAGTAAATAACAAATCCATTGCTGTCATTATAGGTGAAAGGCCGTGCAATTAAATCATCAGAAAAATGCATTTTGGAATAAAACTCGGATTTCACTTCGTTCAAACGAACCATTGCTGCCCCTCCCTTTTTCTAGTTGTTACTATTTGCTAAGTGACTGGCAAATATGCAACCGGAGGAAGGAGACAAACTAGACTGTATACGAGCATAACAAAAAGCCAAATGGCTTTTTTGTTATTAAATAGATGTGAGTTGCCACGCGTGGGCATAGTGTCCTGCCGCTTCGCCAGCAAGCTTTCCAAAGACGGCGCCTGACATTAATCCTGAACCGCCTGGGTAGTTATGATAGAATAAGCCACCAATCATTTCACCTGCCGCAAAAAGACCAGGGATCCTTTGATTATCTTCTTGAAGAACTTCTGCGTTTGCGCTTGCTTTTATGCCACCAAAGGTAAATGTAATTCCACATGTGACTGGATAGGCATAAAAGGGAGCTTTTTCAAAGCGGAGTGCCCAGTTTGATTTAGGTGGTTCTAGCTCTTTTGTCCGTTTCCCATCTTTAATAGCAGGGTTATAAGGTCCGGGTTGCACTGCGGCATTATATGAATCGATTGTTTGTTTGAAAGTCGCTGGGTTTAGCTCCATGAGATGTGCCAATTCTTCGATGGAGTCTGCTTTGTACATGGTTGCTTCTTCTAGTTTGTATTCTTTGCGGAGATTTGGACTTACTTGAGAATCAAACAGCTGAAATGCTTTTTGGTTCGGTTGTTTTAATGTTTCTTTGCCGTATTTGGCATACGTATAATTGCGGAAATCTGCACCTTCATCGACAAACCGTTTGCCATCTTCGTTGACAATTAAGCCAAGTGGATACGATGACTTTTTATAAATGTCACCAGGTTTTTCGAAGTCGCCTGTTCGTGGCGCATTGTAATCGGTTGTGTGCGCATGGCAGCCATCCCATTGACCGTATGGTGCAGCACCAAGCTTAATTGCAAGCTCAAGTCCGTCCCCCGTATTGAATTCCGTTCCGCGAACAACAGCATGCTCCCATTCTGATCCAATATGTTTGACTCGTTTCTGTTTATTTGCCTCAAAGCCCCCACATGCTAAAATAACGGCGCCTGCCTCAAGCTGTATCGGTTGCTGTTTTTGATCAATCGTCAGCTGAAAGGAACCTGCTTTCGTTTTCGTTAAGTCAGTTAACCGAGAATCATAGGAAATCGTTATGCCTAACGCCTCTGCCCGCTTAAGGAGAGCGTGAATTAATCCAATGCCTTTGTTGCTTGTTTTCAAAGGCAGGCCGCCCCAAAATTGTTTCATTCCATTTTCTTCATAATATTGGTTTTCATTAAGCTCAAACTCAACCCCATGACTCTTCATCCATTTCAATGTTTCAAAGGATTTACTGACAAGTTGTTTAGCTAAAATAGGCTCGGATTTTCCTTCTGTGACACGGTTCAAATCATTCATGAATTCCGTTTCACCGTAGATCGGCACGTCGATTTGCGCATACTCTGTTTCGGTCATCGCAGGTAGCACCGCTTGAAGAGAGGATAAGTCGCCATAGGCTGTACGAATCGCGCCGTCAGTAAAAAACGAATTGCCGCCACGTTTTTCTTTTGGAGCCCGTTCTAAAACGAGTACATCTTGTCCTTGTTCTTTCGCTGCAATCGCCGCACATAGTGCGGCATTTCCTGCGCCAACAACGATAATGGGCCATCTTTTTGTGTGTTTACTCATTGAATACGCTCCTTTTTATCTAATTGAACCAGAATGTGTTTGGTGAAGCTCGCAGTTGTGTGGATACCACCTAAATCGGCTGTTGCTACGCCTTGTGCTAAAGTCGTAGCCACGGACTCGCGAATCAATGCTGCCATTGTGGCGAGCGATTGATTCTGATGTTTCTCGGCTAGCCAATCCAAAAGCAAGGCGGACGATTCAATCATGCCCATTGGGTTGGCAATGCCTTTGCCAGCGATGTCAGGGGCAGATCCATGGGCAGCCTGTGCCATTGCTTGGCGATCATTTGCGTTGATCGAACCTGCGAGACCAAGGCTACCAACCAGTTCACTTGTTAAATCAGATAGAATATCACCAAACATATTTTCTGTAACGATGACATCAAAATCGGATATTCGCCGGACGAGATGGGCGCACATTGCATCAATATGATAGTCATCCACGTGAACATCTGGATACAGTGCACTCACTTCACGGCAGACTTGCAAGAAAAATCCGCTGCCAAGTTTAATTACATTTGCCTTATGAACAATGGTTACTTTTTTACGGCGTTGCCTTGCTTTTTGAAAAGCAGCGTGGGCAATACGTTCAATCGCGTGGCGTGTAAACACACCTGTTGTGATGGCAACATCCTCTGTCACCATCCATTCACCGACACCTCGATACATGTTCCTGTCAACGTAAAATCCTTCTGTGTTTTCCCGGTAAATAATCAAGTCGGCATCGCTGACGAGCCCTTTAATCAAAGGGGTTGATTGTGCAGGTCGAATATTGGCATACAAGTCAAACAGATGCCTTAGTTCGCCGCTTGGGTTGCGTTCATCAGACAAATGACTTGGATAGGAGAGGGAGTCGTGAGGTCCCATGATCCAGCCATCTACTTGTTCTAATGATTTAATTGTTTCTTTTGGCATACTTGTTCCATATTGTTTAATTGCTTCTAGGCCCATAGGCAGGGGAATCCACGTGATGGACGTATTCACATGAATGGCGGCAGCGCTTACAAGTGTCTTTGTCGCTTCAACAATTTCGTAGCCAATTCCATCTCCATGCAAAACACCGAGCTTTATCATTTATCCCTCCTTCTGTCCTGTTCTCCTTTAGGTTACTAGTGGGAGAGATAAAATAAAATACCGTTTTTTTAGGAATATCAATAAAATTTGTTTATGACTAAGCTTTCCATGTTTGAATAAAGTCGATGAAACGATCAACAACTGCTAGTTTGGATGCACCCTCATTTGCTAATAGCCACGTTCTGCGAATAACTGGAGCGCCATCCTGAAAATGAAGTGGCTGAATATATAGATTGTCTTTTGGCGAGATGGAGATGAGCGGAGCAATCGCATAACCAAGTCCGTGTTTGACCATCTCTTTACATGTCTCAAGGCGGTCTAAATCCATTTCCGTATAAGGAGGGTCTTCAAAGCGATCATTCCACCAGCCTTTTATTGTCTCCGTCAATGAACTGTCTGTTCGATAGCTTAAATAAGGATTTGTTGGCAATTGATCAAGATCAATTTTCGTTTTTGAGATCAATGCTAGTTGTTCTTCACCTAATAAAATCTTTGTCCCTGGCCATGTAAAATCACTTCGAAGAATGCCAACATGGACAGAATCGGTTTGTAAGTGTTCAAGTACTTGTGTACTCCAGCCTGTTCGAACTTGGAAGTGAACGTTTGGATATTGATCAGAAAACGCCTTTAGTACTTTAGGAAGTAAATACTGGGCGTAGTTGCTTGAAGAGCTATCCGTAATGTCCCACTGACTTGTTCTTGCATATTAAGCAAGTGATCCTTCATTTTGTGGTAGGAATCAATCATATCTCGAGCTCGTTTTGCTAGATAATCCCCTTCGGAAGTAAATCCAATTCCTTTTTTTGTTTTAAAAAAGAGGGAAACGCCAAGTTCTTGTTCGATTCGTTTTAAGCGATAGCTAAGGGAGGGTTGGGAGACAAATAGTTTTTCAGCTGTTTTTGTGATGTTTTTATTTTTATAGAGCTCATCAATTAAGTGCCAATCTTTTTGATCCATATTCTCTCACCAGCCTAAGGAAGTAGTTAGTTGTATTATACAGGTTATTAAAAATTTTTATCGCAATTTATAGAATACTACTATTTTACTTATATTTTGAAATCGCTTACAATTCGTTTCAAGACAAATAGAAAGGGGTGCTGTAAGTTGAGTACGATGCGAAAATTAGCGACACTTTCGTTGGGACTCGTTTGCTTGCTAGCTGCTTGTAACACGATTTCGGCGAATGATGATTCAATTGATCTCGAATCCGGTGATAAACTCTATGAAAATACAGTGATTTCGTTTGTGGTTCCTTACCAGGCTGGAGGAGGATCGGATGTATTTGCTCGGTTTATGACAACTCATTTTACAAATCACATTGACGGGTCTCCGCGTGTTCAAGTTGAGAACTTACCTGGAGGTGGAAGCATTACAGGAACGAATGAGTATGCACAGTCACGACAATCAAATGGTCGTAATATTTTGACGACAAGTGCATCAACTCATATCCCGTTTATTCTTGGTCAGCCTTCGGTTCGTTATGATTTAACGAACATGACCCCTATCATTGGTGCTCCATCAGGTGGCGTCGTTTACACATCACCTGAATTGGCAAAAAGAGGTGTGGATGGATTAATTGATTCAAGTGGTGAGCTATTTTACGCAGGAATATCGCCAACAGGTCTTGATATTGTGACGCTTTTATCGTTTGAAGTACTTGGCATGGACGTAAAGGCGGTGCTCGGATACGAGGGTAAAGGACCAGCACGCGTCGCATTTGAACAAGGAGAGAGCAACATCGATTACCAGACAACAACCGCATACAATCGAAATGTTTCCCCTCTTGTGGAAGAAGGGAGTGCCGTGCCCCTTTATAGTCTCGGACAACTAAATGAAGAGGCGAGTTGATTCGTGATCCTCAATTCCCAGATTTGCCGACGATTGAAGAACTTTATGAAGAGGTTCACGGGAGAAGCCAAGTGGAAGTGCTTGGGATGCGTATAAGCAATTTGTAAGTGCGAGTTTTACGATGCAGAAAGTGATTTGGGTTCACGACGATGCGCCAGAAGCGCATAAAGAAGTGTTGCATGCGTCGATGCAATCGTTAGTTGAAGATGAAGGTTTTTTATCGCAATCAGAAGAGATTCTTGAAAACTATGATCCTCTTATTGGTGAACCGCTCCAAGACCGAATTGATGCGATGTTAGATATGTCCCCTGATACGCTTGATTGGGTTCGCACGTTTTTGCTTGATCACTATGACGTTGATGTAAATCGACTATAAAAGGAGGCAATCGCCATGTTTGAAGCTGCATGGGAAGCGTTGCTCATTGTATTGCACCCTTCCAGGATTGGTTTTATGTTCCTTGGCATTATCATCGGAATTTTTGTTGGTTTACTTCCCGGCTTGAGTGGCACAGTTGGGATGTCCCTGTTGCTTCCCTTTGTCTTTGGCCTCGATCCATTTGTTGGCATGGCCCTTTTAATTGGGATGGTCGCAGTTGTTCATACAGGCGATACCTTCCCATCGATATTGTTAGGAATTCCTGGTACGTCAGGCTCACAAGCAACAATCATGGATGGATTTCCACTCGCGAAAAAAGGGCAAGCATCACGAGCGATGGGCGCATCCTTCTTCTGCTCAATGGTTGGTGGTGTAATTGGTGGAGTTGCCCTCTTTTTAATGATTCCTTTTGCGAGGCCGCTCATTTCCGCTTTTAGCTCACCCGAGTTATTTATGTTAACGATGCTCGGTCTTAGTATGGCGGGATTGCTTGCAGGGAAATCTCCGATAAAAGGAATTATTTCTGGCTTGCTTGGTCTATTAATTGGTTCAATCGGCAGTGCTCCAGCAGTAGCTGAATACCGCTATACATTTGGCTCGCTTTACTTATCAAGTGGCGTATCATTGCCGGTTGTAGCGCTTGCGATTTTTGCTTTCCCAATCATGATTACGATGTTGACAAATAAAGGAACAATCACCGATAAAAGACCGATTAAAGGTGGTGTGTTAAAGGGTGTCATCGATGCCTTACGCAACAAATTTCTTGTTTTTCGCAGCGCGGTAATTGGCACACTCATTGGTTTTGTACCAGGACTTGGAGGCAGTGTCGTCGATTGGATTGCGTACGGGGCGGCCCAAAAAACGGTGAAAAACAATTCCTTTGGAACAGGGGATATTCGTGGCGTTATTGCGCCAGAAAGTGCGAATAACGCAAAGGAGGGAGGGTCACTCGTTCCAACTCTCCTTTTTGGTATCCCAGGATCGGGGACAACCGCCATTCTTCTTGGGGGGCTAACGTTAATGGGACTTGAAGCAGGTCCGCGGATGCTTGGTGCTGATTTACCCGTGACGTTATCGATTGTTTGGACGTTAGTGTTTGCGAATATTTTTGGCGCTTTGCTCTGTATGATTTTAATTCGTCCGATTTCTAGAATTAGTATGGTCCCTGGTGAAAAGATTGTTCCATTCCTACTTGTTTTATTAATTCTTGGTGCGTATCAATCAAACTTTTCTTGGGGCGATATTCTTGTTTTTATCATCATTGGTTTACTAGGGCTTGTCATGACGATCTTAGACTGGCCACGCCCGCCGTTATTAATTGGGTTTGTTTTGGCAATCTCAGCTGAACGCTATTACTGGATTTCAATCGAGCGCTATGGCTGGTCATGGGTAACAAATCCAATCGTGATTGGTCTTGCAATCTTTATTGTTGTCTTGCTTACTGGTGGCACGATTATGAAACGGTTTAGCAAGTCAGTTGAATCGGGAGGGGGATTTCATCATGAAAAAGGATCTGTTAAATATTTGGTTTACGGTCTTTCTGTTGCTCTTATTTGGAACAGCTGCTATTTCTGCATTAGAATTTTCACGTTTAGCGCAATTTTTTCCGTTGTATGTTTCTGTTGCTGGAACAGGGTTTTGCGGAATCTATTTAATCCTTCTCATTGTTCGCTATAAACGCGAAAGTCGCGCAGAAGAGGAGCGGCTCTCATTTCTAAAACCCCTTTCGTATATTGGGTGGATTGTAGGGTACATCGGGCTCATTTATATTGCCGGGATGCTCATTGCAACAACCGTGTTTCTGTTTGCTTTCTTACTGCTAGAGTCAAATATGACCTGGATCAGGTCCGCTGTATCTGTTGTCTGTGTGTTGGTTCTGATTTCAGCAGCAAGTGCTTTACTTGGTGTATATTGGCCAACGAATCTACTAGGGATTTAACGAAAAAGGAGTGAGAGTGAATGAGGGAGTTTGAACGGATACGAGCAGCAATTATTCGTGGTGGAACAAGCAAAGGTGTCTTTGTTTTACAAAATGAATTGCCGTTTGACCCAGTTGTACGGGATCAAGTTATCTTATCAATCTATGGAAACGACGAACGGCAAATCGATGGTCTTGGAGGAGCAGATGCACTAACAAGTAAAGTGGCAATGGTTCGTGTTTCGCAAAACCCAGATGCCGATGTAGAATATACATTTGGTCAAGTTGGAATCGGAACAAAATATATTGATTATAAAACAAACTGCGGCAATATCTTAAGTGGGTAGGTCCGTTTGCGATTGATGAAGGACTAGTCGTTGCAGAAGAACCGATCACAAAAGTGCGGATTCATAATACGAATACAAATAAAATAATCGTTGCCCATGTTCCTGTGGAAAACGGGCGTTCCAATCAATTGGTTCGTTTTCAATTGACGGGGTCCCTGGAACAGGAGCAAGAATACTACTTGAGTTTCTTCAGGCGGCCGGTGCCAAAACGGGGGCGCTTTTTCCGACGGGGAAACGGCAGGAGCTATTGCGCTGCAAGTCAGGGGAGTATGCTGTTAGCATCGTTGATGTGACGACTCCTGTTGTGTTTGTTCGTGCAGATTCTGTTGGTTTATCGGGAACGGAGCATCCAGAAGACTTAAGCCTGACGCAATTACAGCTGCTCGAGGATATTCGTGGCGAGGGAGCGAAGCGATTAGGGTTTGTTTCATCAGCGGAGGAGGCAAGTAGCCAGACGCCCGCTAGTCCAAAATTGATTATCGTCTCACCGCCAACAACTTATACAACAACAATTGGGCGGGAGGTTCAAGCGAGTGAGGTTAGCTTTGTCAGTCGAGCAATGTCGATGCAAAAGATGCACCGGGCGTTCCCAGTTACAGGTGGGTTATGTACGGCGGTTGCCGCGCGGATTGATGGAACCGTTGTTTACGAGTGTAACGCAACGCAGCAAGGCAATACGATTACGATTGCACATCCGTCTGGACGTATGGATTTTGTGGCGAAGATAAGAGAGGAACCAGGGGGCGAGCCTGTGATTGAGCAGGCGGCTGTGGCACGAACGGCAAGACGACTTATGGAAGGCTATGCGTACACACCAAGTTCGCTTTTTTGGAGTAACCACACGGGTTAATAGGAAAGAAAGAAGGAAAGAGTCATGTGCACTCTTTCCTTTTTGGTGTTCCATGCAGGAAAAAGGGTGTGTGCAAAAAGTCTTAAAAAAGAGCTTGAATCTTTGCAACCCTCCGCGTATACTAAAGCAGCTATCTATCTAATTATTATGAAAGAAGGAAACATGTTGAACGAATCATCTATTCAGTCTTCGAGAGAAACCCCTTATTTTGTGTTATGTCTTATTTTTAGTATTTTTGTTTATGCTTTAGCAGCGATATCGATTGTTGGGATTGGGGTTGCCTTAGTTCTCTTCGCTATTTTGCTCATATCGAACTTATTATCCAATGGTTCAATTCGCGGAAATGGTGTCCGCATTAGTGAACACCAATTTGGGGACGTATATGCACGTACAGTTGCCCTTTCAAATGAAATGGGCATCAAAAAAGTACCCGATATGTTTGTTGTTCAAGCAGAGGGGATGATGAATGCATTTGCGACTCGCTTCTGGGGAAAAACATGATTTTAGTCACATCCGATGTATTTGACCTCGCACGAGAAGCGGGAGAAGCAGAGCTTGATTTTATTATTGCTCACGAACTCGCTCATGTGAAACGCAACCATGTATGGAAAAACATTTTGATTACACCGGCTCGCTTTATCCCGCTTTTGTCCGAGGCGTATAGCCGCTCATGTGAGTACACATGTGATCGGGCAGCAGCTTTCTATACAAACAATGCCGCAGCGTCAAAGCGAGCGCTTGCGATTTTTGGTGTGGGAAAAAGATTGTCATTAGAAGTAAACGAAGAATTGTACAGACAACAAATTGAAACGG